>JBGSPJ010000366.1:0-37840 GCA_041738655.1 Rhodothermales bacterium
GCGCTCCGGCGCCGGCGGCCATTTTCGGCCAGCATGTGCAACCCGGCATGCCGGTGGGCAAGATCGGCATCCGCAACGGGATGTACATGGCGTCGTCGGACGAGCTGTATTTCACCGTCCATGGCACCGGCGGGCACGCCGCCGCGCCTCACCTGCAACAGAGCGACGCCGTGCTGGTGGCCGCGCATATTGTCGTGGCCCTGCAGAGCGTCATCAGCCGCAACTGCCCGCCCGACGCACCGAGCGTCCTCTCCATCGGCCGCGTCATCGCCGACGGCGCGACCAACGTCATCCCCGTCACGGCCCGCATGGAAGGCACGTTCCGGGCGATGGACGAAGGCTGGCGCTTCCGGGCGCACGACCTGATCCGCCGCGTGGCGACCCATACGGCCCAGGCCTTCGGGGCGACCGTCGATGTCGACATCTGGGTAGGCTACCCGGCCCTGTTCAACCACGACGCGCCGGCCAACCTCGTCCGCGAAGCCGCGCATGAATTCGTGGGGCCCGCAAACACCGTGGAGTTGGACCTCTGGTTCGCCAGCGAGGATTTTGCCTGGTACCTCCGCGAAATCCCGGGCGCTTTCTATCGAATCGGCATCCACGGCCCGCGGATGGGCGCCGCCCACGCGCTCCATACGCCCCGGTTCGACATCGACGAAGAGGCGCTCCGCCTCGGGCCTGCGTTTATGGCGTACCTGGCCTGGAAATCGGGGCGGATGATGGTCGATGGGCAATAATTGATGGTCAATAATTGATGGCTAACGATCTCATAAACATGTAAAAATCGACAATCGACAATCAGGGCTGTTAACAAAACGCCCAATACAACGGCAATGTCATCCCGGACTTGATCCGGGATCCCGAAGAATGGCTCATCCGGCTGGTTCCCGGGTCGGAGCCCGGGATGACAAATTGCCTTTTTTGGTCGTTTCGGAATTTTGTTAACACTCCTGATCGACAATCGACCATTAACTATCAACCATCCCCACTCCATGTTCGACTCCGACCTCCCCCCGTTCCCCGGCTTCCGCGACGAAGCGTTCGACTTTCTCCGCCAGCTCGCCAGCCACAACGAGCGCGACTGGTTCAAGGAGCGTAAGTCCGTCTACGATGACGAAGTCGTGTGGCCCTTCCAGTGCCTCCTCGTCCAGGCCTCCCGGGAAGCCGCGGCCCGTGGCTTGAACCTCGTCGCCGACCCCAAGAAGTCGATCTTCCGGATCTACCGCGACACCCGGTTCTCGAACAACAAGGACCCGTACAAGACCCACGCCGGCGCCGTTCTCACCCGCGACGGCTCCCACGCCGCCGCCGGCGGCATCTACATCCACTTCGAACCCGGGCAGTGCATGATGGCCTCGGGCTGGTGGCACCCGGACACCCCCGTCGTTCGCGCCTGGCGCAACGCCATGTCCCTCGATCCTGATACCCTCCTCGGCATGACCGAACGCCTCGCGGCCGCCGGCCTGGCGCTCGAATCCGACGAAAAGCTGAAACGCCTCCCCGCCGGCTACGAACATCATGGCGACGAACCGATCGCCGCGTTTCTGAAGTTTAAATCCTACATCGTATCCCGCCCACTCCCGGACAACGATCTGAAAACGCCGGAATTCGCCGATTCGGTCGTCCAGATGATGCAAGACTGCTACCCCCTGCTCACGTACGGGTGGGCGCTTGAAAAGGCCTGACCTCCCTCTGGAATCCCCCAAAAATAAAAAGCCAGCAACCGTTACGGCGGTTGCCGGCTACTCGGGCGGAGAAACACAACACGTACGATGAGACGCCGGGTCAGCTTCGGACTAGCGGTCTCCGAGGACGAAGCGTTTGGACGAGCGTTTCGGCTGCAAAAGTGCCATGGCCGCCATAGCGCCGAAGAACAGAATCATTACCAGAACGGCCGTTTCAATCGCGATCATTTGCTTGTACCGGGAGGTCTTTGTGCTTGGTGTCCGATCTCATCGTTGACTGGTATAAAAGTACGGCGCCCCTCCCCGCTCGCCAGGCTACCGAAAGGGGATTCGGGTACTCCTGAAGGAGTATTGATTGGCGAATAGTGATTTGCGATTGGCGATTGACAAGGGGAAACGAAGGGCCATCCGCCGCACCACCTCCTCATGACCGCACGCGAAGTGTGCTCACCCCATCCTCATGACCCCACGCGAAGCGTGCTCACCCTATCCTCATGACCACGCGCGAAGCCATTCACCTTTTTCTACATAAAAAAACGCCGGAGCCCTTACGGGGGCAGCCGGCGTTCCCTTGCGGGGGTGGCAAAAGCCATCTATGAAAATGCGGCGGTGGTGGCTCCTTACGGGGAGCGTCTCCTTACGGGGAGCGTCAGGCGCCGCGTTTGGGATTCATGAACGCCATCAGGCCGGTGGCCAGAAGGAAGGTCAGCATGGCGATGACGGCGAGTTCAGTCGATTCCATGGTCTGCTGTGAACAGCTCGGTTGGTAAAGTGAATGACTACAGGTAATACACGGGAAGGGCAGGGGTTGGAGGAGCACCCGGGGACTATTTTTATAGAACCGGGGGAGTATTCTGAGGAGCACCCTCCGGGGAGGTCGTCACACCGATGTCCGACGGGGTTGCGGAGGCCAGTTGTTAGATGCGTGTAAAAACTGCTATCAAGGACGATGCCAGATCGGGTATCGAGCAACAATCCACTGGCTGGATCGTGACACGCCCAGTTGTGTTGCGTGCTACAGTATCATCAGCCACCTGCCCGTGATCGGCCGCCGTGCCAGACGAAGGCCCACCCTCGGATGATTCGCATGAGTAAACCCGTCAGGCGCCTGTTGTTCGGCTTGTTGTTCCTGGTCATCATCCTGGCCCTGGCCTGGCCCAAAATCAGACCAACTCCTTCGTCTGAGGCGAGCGGCGCCCCTGCGCCGGCCGGCGTGCGTCCGCTGGCGGTTGATGGCCTCGTGGTCGCGGCCGAGCGCCTGAGCGACCGCATGTTCACGACCGGATCCATCCGGGCCAACGAAGAGATCGAAGTCCATAGCGAGATCTCGGGCAAAATAACCAGCATCCATTTTCAGGAAGGTGGCGGTGTGCGAGCGGGCGATCTGCTCGTCAAGATCAACGACAGCGAACTGCAGGCGCAACTCCGCAAGGCCGACTATCGGGTGACACTGGCTTCCGATCGGGAAATCCGTCAGAAGCAACTCTATGAGAAGGGCGGCATCAGCCTCGAGGAATACGAGGCCACGCTTAATGAACTGAACGTGCTTCGGGCGGATGTGGAGCTAATCCAGGCCCAGATCGCCAAAAGTGAGATCCGAGCCCCGTTTGACGGCATCGTCGGGTTGCGCCAGGTGAGCGAGGGGAGTTATATCTCGCCGGCTACCGCGATCACGACGCTGCAGGATGTCGACCCCGTCAAAATCGACTTCTCCATTCCCGAGCGGTACGCGCAGCGCGTGGCCGTCGGGGCCCGCATCGAATTCCGTGTCGAAGGCGTCGTCGAGTCGCTGGTGGGTACCGTCTACGCCCTGGAGCCTCGCATCGAAGCCAGCACCCGGACGCTGCTCCTGCGCGCCCGCAGCCCGAACCCCGGACGCCGGCTCCTGCCCGGCGCGTTCGCGGATATCGTCCTCGTGTTCGACGAGATAGAGGACGCGATCGCGGTGCCGGCCATCGCGATCATACCCGAGTTGGGCGGGAAAAAAGTGTTCGTTCTTGAAAACGGGAAAGCCTCGCCCCGTATCGTCGAAACCGGCATCCGAACGGAGGATCGCGTCCAGATCCTGAGCGGGCTCGCGCCGTACGACACGCTGCTGGTGTCCGGCGTTCAGCTCCTCCGCCCCGGACTGCCCGTTCAGGTGCAGGTGCTGCCTCCTTGATACATAAGCAGCTACAGGGGCACTACCCCCACTCCCCTTGAGCGCCATTGAATTTGCAATTTTCAATGTGCAATTCCCAACTGTCCCATGAGCCTCTACTCCATCAGCATTCGCCGGCCGGTCCTGGCCGTGGTCATGTCGATCACCATCGTGCTGTTCGGCATGCTGGGCTTTTTTGACCTCGGGGTGCGTGAGTACCCGGCCGTCGACCCGCCGATCATCACCGTCGCCACCAACTACCGGGGCGCCAATGCGGATGTGATCGAGTCGCAGATCACCGAGCCGATCGAAGAGTCCGTCAACGGCATTTCCGGTATCCGCACGCTCACCTCCGTCAGCCGCGAGGGGCGCAGCACGGTGACGGTGGAGTTCGACATCGACGTCGACCTCGAGCGGGCGGCGAACGATGTGCGCGACCGGGTGTCCCGCGCGGTCGGCAATCTTCCGCCCGACGCCGATCCCCCCATCGTCACCAAGGCCGACGCGGACGCCTTTCCGATCGTCTTCCTGAGTGTCAAGAGCGACCAGCGCAACCTGCTGGAACTGACCAAGATCGCGGACGACATCTTTAAGGAGCGGCTCCAGACCATCGAAGGCGTGAGTTCGATCGACATCTGGGGGTCGAAGGTGTATGCGATGCGCCTCTGGCTCGACCCCCAGAAGCTGGCCGCCTACAAGCTCTCGCCGCTCGATGTCCGCAACGCCATCACCCGCGAAAATGTCGAGCTGCCGTCCGGCCGTATCGAAGGGCGGGACGTGGAGCTGACGGTCCGCACGATGAGCCGGCTCGAAACCCCCGATGCCTTCAACAACCTGATCATCAAGGATGACGGCGGCCAGATCGTCCGCCTGATGGACATCGGCCGGGCCGAGCTGGGGCCACTCAACGAGCGCACGATCCTCAAGCGAGACGGCATCCCGATGGTTGGCGTCGTCCTGCGGCCGCTCCCGGGCGCGAATAACATCGCCATCATCGACGAGTTTTACCGGCGCGTGGATCAGATCGAGCGGGAGCTGTCGGACGATATCGAACTCGGCATCGGTTTCGACAACACGATCTACATCCGCGAGTCGGTCAGCGAGGTGCAGCAGACGATCTTTGTCGCTCTCGCCCTGGTCGTCCTGATCATCTTCCTTTTCCTGCGCGACTGGCGGACGACCATCATTCCGGCCGTGGTGATCCCGATCTCGCTCATCGGGGCGTTTTTTATCATGTACATGCTCGATTTCTCGATCAACGTGCTGACGATGCTCGGGATCGTGCTGGCGATCGGCATGGTGGTCGACGACGCCATCGTGGTGCTCGAGAACATCTACACCAAGATCGAAGCCGGCATGCCGCCCCTGGAGGCTGGCATCGAGGGCACCCGGGAGATCTTCGTCGCCGTCATCGCCACGACACTGGCGCTCGTCGCCGTGTTTCTCCCCATCCTGTTCCTGGGCGGGCTCACGGGCCGTCTCTTCCGCGAGTTCGGGATGGTCATCGGTGGCTCGGTCGTGATCTCCTCCTTCGTCGCCCTCACCCTCACCCCGATGCTAAGCTCGCGCCTCCTCAAAGCGCGTACGAAACACTCGTGGTTCTACAACAAAACCGAACCGTTCTTCGAGTGGATGACGAGGAGTTACCGCAACACGCTCGACACCTTCATGCAGTACCGCTGGCTCGCGTTCCCGGTGCTGGTCATCAGCTTCGCCGCGATCCCGTTTTTCTTTAGCTCGCTGCCGGCCGAACTCGCGCCGCTGGAGGACCGAAACAGCCTCCGCCTTGTCGCGACGGCGCCGGAGGGAGCAACGTTCGAGTACATGGACGCCTATGTGGATCAGCTGACCGGCCTTGCCCGCGAGCAGGTGCCCGAAACGGCGTCCATCTTCTCGGTCACCTCGCCGGGCTTCGGCGCCGCCTCGTCGGTCAACTCCGGCTTCCTCACCCTCACGCTCACCGAAGCGGCCGAGCGCGAGCGCTCGCAGCAGGAGATTGCCGACCTCCTCGTGGCCCAGGTTCAGGGCCTCACCGGCGCCCGTACGTTTGTCTCCCAACCCGAAACCATCGGCTCGCGGACCTTCGGGTTGCCGCTTCAATTCGTGATCCAGGCTCCGAGCTTCGAGAAGCTCACGGAAATCCTGCCCGCGTTCCTGGAAGAGGCGCGCCAGGATCCCACGTTCACGTTTACGGATGTGGACTTGAAGTTCAACAAGCCTGAACTGCGTATCAGCATCAACCGGGAGCGCGCGCGCGCACTCGGCGTTTCCGCCCTCGATATCGCACAAACCCTCCAGCTGGCCCTGAGCGAGCAGCGCCTGGGCTACTTCATCATGGATGGGAAGCAATACCAGGTGATCGGGCAGGTCGAACGCGAAAACCGCGACGAGACGCTCGACCTCCGCTCCCTGTTCGTGCGCAACGCCGCCGGCGAGCCCGTGCAGCTGGACAATCTGGTGGAAGTAAACGAAGAAAGCAGCCCGCCGGCCCTCTACCGGTTCAACCGCTTCGTCTCCGCCACCGTCTCCGCCAGCATGGCGCCGGGCAAGACCATGGGCGACGGCATTGAGGCCATGCGCGCCATCGCGGGCCGCGTGTTGGATGATACGTTTTCGACCGACCTCTCCGGCCCCTCGCGCGACTTCGTCGAGAGCTCGTCGAGCCTGCTGTTTGTGTTCCTCCTCGCGCTCGCGCTCATCTACCTGGTCCTCGCCGCTCAGTTTGAGAGCTTCCGTGACCCGTTCACGATCATGCTCACCGTGCCGCTCGCCCTCGCCGGCGCGCTGTTTTGGCTCTGGTATTTCGACCAGACGCTCAACATCTTCAGCGAGATCGGCATGATCATGCTCATCGGCCTGGTGACCAAAAACGGCATCCTGATCGTCGAGTTCGCCAACCAGCGCCGGCAGCAGGGCCTTTCGATCGCCGAGGCCGCGAACGACGCCGCCGTAACCCGGTTGCGCCCCGTGCTGATGACGAGCATCTCGACCATCCTTGGCATCCTGCCCATCGCTCTAGCGCTGGGCGCCGGCGCCGAAAGCCGGGTCCCAATGGGCATCGCCGTCATCGGCGGCCTGCTCATCGGCACCTTCCTCACCCTCTACGTCATCCCGGCCATGTACACGTATCTGGCCAGCCGCACCGTGAACCGGCCGGATGAACTGAAGGCGGTCGTCGACGCCCTGCGGACGCAGGGCCGCGCCCCCGCTCGCACCGAGAAGCGCACGGAGAGCGCTCCTACCGCCACCCCATGAAGTCACTGTTCCTTCTGGTACTGCTGGGCCTGTCGATCGTACTATCGGCCCACGCGCAAGACGTGCTCACGCTGCGCGAGGCGATCGACCTCGCACTGGAAAAAAACTACGCGATCCAGATCGTCCAGAACGACATCGCGATTGCGTCGAACAACTACAGCATCGGCAACGCCGGCTTCCTGCCCACCGTCGGCTTCGACGCAAGCGCGGGACGCACCATCGCCAACACGACGCAGCGGTTCCTCAGCGGCGACGTGACCGAACGCGACGGCGCACTCACGCGTCGAAAAGCGGCCGGCATCGGGCTTCAGTGGACGGTGTTCGACGGCCTCGGGCGCAACGCGGTGTACGACCGCCTCGGGGGCATCTATCGTCAGCAGCAAACTCAGGCCGAAAACACGACCGAGCTCGTGCTCACCGATGTCATCGTCTCGTACTACGACATCGCCCGCCAGCAGCAACAGCTGCGGGTGCTCGACGAAGCCGTCGCGATCTCCGAGGAGCGGATGCGGATCGCCGAGCTGCGGCGCGACCTCGGCTCAGCCTCCGACCTCGAGGTGCGCCAGGCCCGGCTCGATCTCAACGCGGACCGCGCGGCCGTCCTCCGTCAGCGCACCGCACTGGTGAATGCCCGGGCCGATTTTAACCAGCTGCTCGTCCGCCCCCTGGCGCTCGACTACGCCGTCGTCGACAGCATCGAACTCGGCCTCCCGCTCGATCTAGCGGTGCTTGAACGCGAAACCCTCGAACGCAACTCCGCCCTCGCGCTCGCCGAGCAGGCCCGCTACGTGGCGCAGGTGCAACTCCGCGAACTCCGCGCCGAGTGGATGCCGTCCCTCGGGGTGAACGCTGGCCTGAACTACTCGGACCTCAACGCCGAAACCGGCTTCCTGCTCGCCAACGAGACCAACGATGTTACGTTTGGCGCCACCCTGAGCCTCGACCTGTTCGACGGCATGAACCGCCGCCGGCGGGGCGAAAACGCGGTGATTCAGCTCAAAAATGCCGAACTGGTCATCGAGGACGTACGCACACGGCTGCAGTCGGATATCAGCCGCGCATTTCAGGACTACCAGAATAGCCTCGAATTGATTACGATTGAACGGGAAAATCTGGCGCTTGCGCGGCAGAACGTCGATATTGGGCTCGAACGCTTCGAACTGGGCACGATCACGTCGATCGAGCTGCGCGAAGTGCAAGAAACTCTGACCCGCGCGCAGAGCCTGTTGCTCCTCGCGCAATTCGAGGCGAAACGGGCCGAGACCGAATTGCGCCGGCTCAGCGGGCAACTGATGGATTGAGTATGGAAACCACCCCCATGCAGTTCCGGCGCACCTTCCTGCTGCTGCTGGTGGCCGGCATCTCGCTGCTGTTCTTGCGCATGATCGAGCAGTACGTGATGACGCTGCTCATGGCGGGAATCGTCACCGGAATGGCCTTTCCGTTATACCGGCGCATCATGAAGCGCGTCGGCAACAGGCCGGCCCTCGCCTCGTCGCTCACCATTGTCGTCATCCTCCTCCTAGTCGTCGTACCCGTAAGCGGGTTCCTGGGCATCGTCGCCGCCGAGGCCGCCGACATCATCCGCACGATCCGCCCGAGCATCGAGGAACTGCTCCAACAGCCGAATGTCGTCCGGGATTGGGTGGATCGCCTGCCGTTCGCCGAATACATCGAACCGTACCAGTCGGATATCCTGATCCGCCTCGGCGATGTCGTTCAGCGCATCGGGGATTTCGTGATCACGAACCTCGCCTCCGCCACGACCGGCACCGCGCTGTTTTTCCTCCACATCGGCATCATGCTCTACGCCATCTTCTTTTTTCTGGTGGATGGCAAGGCGCTGCTGGACCGCGTCCTCCACTACATCCCGATGCGAGACGAGGACAAGCGGCTGCTTGTCAATAAGTTTGTCTCCGTCACGAGTGCCAGCCTGCGGGGGGCCCTGATCATAGGGATTGTCCAGGGCGGACTCGCCGGCGCGGCGTTTGCCGTCGCCGGAATCGAAGGCGCGGTGTTCTGGGGGACAGTCATGGCGGTGTTGTCGATCATCCCGCTCCTCGGCGCCGCCATCGTTTGGGTGCCTGGCGTAATCTACTTGATCGCCATAGGTCACACCGGCGTCGGCATCGCGGTAGCTGTCTGGTGCCTGCTTGTCGTCGGCCTCGCAGACAACCTGATCCGACCGTGGCTTGTCGGGAAAGACACCCAGATGCCGGACCTGCTCGTCCTACTCGGCATCGTGGGCGGGCTGTCGCTGTTCGGGGGGATCGGCCTCTTCATTGGGCCCATCGTGGCCGCGCTCTTCGTGGCCGTGTGGGATCTGTACGGGGTGGCGTTCGCCGGCGTGCTCGGACGGCCGCCGGCCGCCGCACATTCGCCCGACACGGCACACTCGCCCGATACGGTCGTAGCGGCAGCCGATCCGGGTGGCCAGACGGTGGAGTAGACCGACAGGCGCCCCCTGAATCCCCCCCTCATGCTTCGCACCCGTACCGCTGTTTTTATCAGCAGCCTGCTCTTCCTGGCGGCCGGCTGCGCTCCAGAAGAGGCGGCGGACACCCCGCCTCCCGCGCCGCGTCAGGAGCCGCTTTTTGCGCGGCTGCCGGCGGAACGGACGGGCATCGATTTCAGCAACACGCTCCTGGAGCATCCCTCCCCCCTGCGCACCGATCTGCTCAACGAGTATTTCTCGAATGGCGCCGGCGTGGCGGTGGGCGATGTCAACGGCGATGGCCTGGAGGATCTGTATTTCTCCGGCAACATGTCCTACGGCCGGCTCTACCTCAACCGGGGCGACCTGCGCTTCGAAGATGTGACGGCGACGGCCGGCGTGGCCGGGCGAAAGGACACCTGGAAAACCGGCGCGGCGATGGCGGATGTCGACGGCGACGGTCGGCTCGATCTGTATGTCGGCTACTCCGGCGAGCTGCCGCTCGACCGGCGCATCGACGAGCTGTACATCAACCGGGGCAACGATGCCGCCGGCACGCCGGCGTTCGAGGAACAGGCTGCTGTTTGGGGCCTCGCAAACCCCCATTCCACCAACCAGGCGTACTTCTTCGACTTCGACCGGGACGGCGATCTCGACCTCTTCCTCATAGCCAACAACACGCCTCGGACGCCCTATCAGAACCCGATGGGCACCCGGGCCGAGCTTGAAAAGGACGACCCGGTGCATGGCGTTCGCCTCTACCGCAACGATGCCGGGCGGTTCGCGGATGTCACCCGGCGCGCCGGCATCAGCAGCTCCCCCCTCACCTACAGCCTGGGCGCCGGCGTGGCGGATCTGGACAATGATGGGTGGATGGATATCTATCTCGGCAACGACTATTCGCCGCCGGACTACCTCTACCGCAACAACGGCGACGGCACCTTCACCGACGTCCTCGCCGAGCGCGTGCGACACACCTCGAACGCCTCGATGGGCGTGGACGCGGCCGACCTCAACAACGACGGCTGGGCCGATATCGTCGTGCTGGACATGCTCGGCGCCTCCAATCGCCGGCAAAAAACCCTCTTTGCGCCCAACGACCGGGACCAGTTCGAGCTGTTCGTGGAATCCGGCCTGCACGCCCAGTACACCCGCAACATGCTCCAGCTCAACAACGGCGACGGCACCTTCAGCGAAATCGGTCAGCTGGCCGGCGTGTTCGCTACGGACTGGAGCTGGGCCCCGCTCATCGCGGATTTCGACAACGACGGCTGGAAGGACCTCTTCATCACGAACGGCATCCTGCACGACACGATCGATCGCGATTTCCTCGACATCAAGCACCAGTACGTCCGCCGCAAACCCAACCTCGAGCCCGCGGATATCCAGTACCTGATGGATGTCCTGCCGGCGACGGCGTTGACCAACTACGCCTACCGAAACACAGGGCGGCTACGGTTCGAGGACATGTCGGCGGCCTGGGGCCTCGGCGCACCACTGAACAGCACCGGCGCGGCCTATGCGGATCTGGACAACGACGGCGACCTCGACCTCGTCACGAACAACACGAACGATGCCGCTTCCATCTTCGAAAACCGTTCGGAGCGGCTTGCAGGACGCTCGTACCTCCAGCTCGTCCTCCAGGGCGCCGGCGCCAACACCGCGGGCATCGGCGCGCGAGTGACGCTGTTTTCGGAGGGAGGGATGCAGGTGGTCGAGCAAATGCCCATGCGCGGTTATCTCTCCAGCGTGTCGCCCGTCGTGCATTTCGGGCTGGGACATCGAGCGTCTGTCGACTCGCTGCTGGTCCGCTGGCCCGACGGGCGGTTGCAGACCCTGCGGGACGTGGCCGCCAACCAGCGGCTTGTTGTCCGCCAGGAAGAGGCCGGCGCCGTAGACCAGGCACCGCCGGCTCCGCCACCGCTGTTTGCCCCGGCACGCTCCCCGATCGTCTTCACGCACCAGATGGCCGGCCAGATCGACGACTTTCGCCGGCAGCCGCTGATGGTCGAACCCGCGTCGTTCGATGGGCCGCCGATGGCCACCGCCGACGTGGATGGGGATGGGCTGATTGATCTGTTCATCGGCGGCGGCGCCGGGCAGGCCGGCGAACTGCATCGGCAACGACCCGACAACCGATTTGATCGTCTGACGACGCCCGCCCTCGTAACGGATCGGTACCACGAAGATACGGCCGCGCTCTTTTTCGACGCCGATGCCGACGGCGACTCCGATCTGTACGTGGGCAGCGGAGGGTACGGCAACATGGAGCCCGAGGACGAAACGCTCCAGGACCGGCTCTATCTCAATGACGGGAGCGGTGGATTCACCCGCGCCGCCGATGCGCTTCCTGGGCTTCGGACCAGCACCGGCGCCGTGGCGGCCGGCGACATCGACGGCGACGGGTCGCCGGATCTGTTTGTAGGGGCAAGGATCGTCCCCGGCCGGTATCCGGAGTCGCCCCGGAGTGCCACCCTTCTGAACGACGGAAAAGGGCGCTTCACGGACCGAACGGCAGAGGTGGCGCCATCGCTCGAGAGTGCCGGGATGATCACCGACGCCGTCTGGCACGACCTCGACGACGACGGCGCGGACGAGCTCGTCGTGGTCGGGCTCTGGATGCCGATCCGCATCTTTGCCCGGGCAGAGGGCCGGCTCGAAGAGGCCACGGAACGGTTTTTCGACCGGCCTCAGGCAGGATTGTGGAATACGGTCCGTATCGCCGACCTGAACGGCGACGGCCGGCCGGACCTCATCGCCGGCAACTACGGGCTCAACACCCAGATCAGCGCCTCGGCCGATCAGCCGGCGCGGTTGTATTTCGCCGACTTCGACCGGAACCGCAGCATCGACCCCATCCTGGCGTTCCCCGTCCAGGGCATCGAGTACCCTTTTCCGACACTTGAGGAGGTGCGCACACAGTCGCCTGGCCTCGCGGCCCGATTCCCCGACCATGCCACCTATGCCAATGCGACGATCGATGGACTCCTTTCGCCGGAGCAGCGTGCGGCCGCGCAAGTGCTCGAAGCCGATACCCTCGCGACAGCCCTATTCCTGGGAACGGCATCGGGACGGTTCCAGGCCGTCGAGCTGCCGATCGAGACCCAGGTCGCACCCGTCTTTGTCATCCATAACTTTGACGCCGATGGAGACGGTTTTCAGGATCTGCTGATGGCGGGCAACATGAGCCAGGCGCCCATCAGGCTCGGAGCCCAGAATGCCAGTTACGGCGTGCTGTTGCGAGGCGACGGCGCCGGCAAGTTTTCCTATGTGCCGCCACCCGAATCCGGGCTGCATTTCGAGGGCGACATCCGGAGCATCGTGGGATTCGACGACCTGGTGGTGATTGGCCGCACCCGGGCTTCCCTGATAGCCTATTTAAGCATACCGTGAGTGCAGGCCCCAGGCCTGTGGTCCATGGTGCAAAAAATCCGCCCCTTTTCTCAAAAAATATTTCAGCGTTGGCATTTGAGTAAGGCAGTTCTTAACATTCTTTACACCACTAACGGGTACGCCCACAGGCCAGACTCCACCCATATCCACCCCTTTTGCATGTCGTTCCGCATAAGGATGGGAGCGTACCCTGTTGCCAGCCACCAGCGCACCCGTACACATGGCTCGTCGGAGCCTGGACGGGCTTCGGATTCACCACCTCGTCCGATGCCTGCATGTTCGGGTCTGGTTTGCGCTTGAGCCGAATCGGTTTGTATCGCCTTTGGGCGACTTCCTCCCAATCAAACCTCTTTTTATCATGCAAACAGCCACAACAGCCCCCTTTCACCGATCCTCCTCCAGATGGGTGAACGCCCCGATTCCGGGCAGAATAAACGGCGCACTACTGGTAGCGCTTTTATTCCTGATCGGGCTGGGAGCGACACCCGCCCTGGCCCAGCACCAGGTATCGGGTCGTGTCATCGATGTCGAAGACGGCACCAGCCTTCCCGGGGTCAATATCATCGTAAAGGGAACCAACATCGGTACCTCTACCCGCTCGAATGGCGATTTTAACCTCAACGCGCCCGCCCCAACAGACACCCTGCTGTTGTCGTTTGTCGGTTACGAACAGCTCGAGGTCCCGATTGAAGGTCGCGCCCAGATCAGCATCGCGCTGGAGCGCAGCATCACGTCATTGGACGAGGTGATCGTGAGCGTCCCGTTCGGCACCCAGACCGTCGCGACGACAACAGGATCGATCAGCCAGATTTCGGGTGAGGCCCTGGAAGCCATGCCGATGCCGAACCTGACCCAGGCGTTGCAGGGCACGGTAGCGGGCCTCATCGGGGTGACCCCGAGTGGCTCGCCGGGCCGAGACGACGCGAGCCTGCTGATTCGCGGGATCTCGACGCTGGGTGACACTTCGCCCCTGATTGTGATCGATGGTATCCCCGGGCGTCAGGGAGGTCTTTCGCGGATCAACCCGGCGGACGTGGAGAGCGTCACCGTCCTCAAGGATGCTTCCGCGGCCATTTACGGCTCCCGTGCGGCAAACGGCGTGATCCTGGTCCGCACGCGGCGTGGTACCGTTGGAAAGCCGCAGCTGGCGCTCAACTTCGAGCGCACGATGGCCGCGCCGGCGGTGATTCCCGAAATGGCCGACGCGCCAACCTACATGCAGATGCTGAACGAGATCGACGTCTCGCGCGGCAACCCAGAGCGGTACTCGGCGGAACAGATCCAGGCGCACAGTGGAAATGTCGACGGCTCGTGGAATACCTTCAACACCGACTGGTACTCGGTGGCGATGAAGAGCTACGCGGAGGCGTACTCCGCCACCACATCCCTCACCGGGGGCACCGAGACCTTCCGTTACCGCGCCTCGCTCGAGGGATCGACTCAGGAGGGCATCCTGGTGAACACGGGTGTCGGCTACGGCCAGTTAGGGTTCCGAAGCAACCTCGACGGCAACATCACCGACAACCTCACGCTCGCCTTTAACCTGCACGGCCGGCTCGAAAACCGCGATCGTCCGGCCTGGACGCGAGATATCGACCGCGCGGATTGGGAGCTGCTTCAGCGTGGCAAACCCAACGAACCGGCGTACTGGCCAAACGGCCAGCCCGGGCCGGCGCAGGAAAACGGCGTCAACCCCGTCGTCGCTGACCAGACCGGTTTCGACAACCGCAAGACCTACTACTTCCAGAGCAACCTGACCCTGGAGTACAACGTGCCGACCGTGCCAGGTTGGAAATTCGACGGGACGGTGGCGTACGACCAGACGTTCGAAAACTACAAACGGTGGCAACAGCCGTGGACGTTGTACAACTGTTCGGCGGACTGCGCCGGCCCGGATGACCTGGTCGCCACCCGTGAAGGGGTGCCCGAGCCCCGGCTCACGCAGAACGACCTGACGGCACAGGATATCCTCCTGCGCGCCACGACGCTCTACGAACGTACGATCGCGAACGACCACAATGCGAGCCTGCTGCTCGGCACCGAGTACCAGTCGTCGGAGAGCAACTCCTTGTTCCTGTTCCGCCGCTTCTTCCTCAGCGATCAGATCACCGAGCTGTTCGCCGGCGGCACGAACGAACAGAACCTTTCCGGCACCAGCACGGCCTCCAACCGTCTGAATTTCTTCGGACGCCTCAACTACAACTACCAGCAGAAATACCTGCTGGAACTCGTCGCCCGCTACGACGGCTCGTACATCTTCCCCGAAGACGACCGGTTTGGTTTCTTCCCCTCCGTCTCCGCTGGATGGCGCCTCGAGCAGGAAAACTGGTTCCGCGACGTGACAGGCGATTTCTTCGATCGGCTCAAGCTGCGCGCCGCCTACGGGCAGACCGGCAACGATCGCATCGAACCCTACCAGTTCCTCGCAACGTTCGGGTTCCCCGGGGGGCCCTTTGTTTACGGCGACGGCATCGGACCTCGTATTTCACCGACGCGCGTGCCCAACGAAAGCATCACCTGGGAAGTAGCCACCCAGTTCGACATCGGCCTTCAGGGCGGTATCCTCGACGAACGGCTCTCCTTCGAACTCACCTACTTCAACCACTTCCGGGATAACATCCTGTGGTTCCGGAGCGTAGCCGTTCCTCAGACCACCGGCTTCGCGCTCCCCCGAGAGAACATCGCCCAGGTGCGTAACAAAGGCTTCGAGGCCGAAGCGTCCTTCACCCAGCGCTTCTCCGAGAAGTTCACCCTCCGCGGCGGCGCCAACATCACGTTTGTCGGCGACGAGGTCGAATTCTTCGACGAACCGCTCGGCGTATTGCCTCACCAGCAAAACACCGGACGGCCCTGGAACACCGGCCTCTACTACATCGCAGATGGCATCTACGATAACCAGGCGGAGATCGACGCCGGCCCCGCTTTCAGCGGCGCCCGCCCGGGCGACATTCGCTTTGTCGACTACAACGAGGACGGCGTGATCAACGGCGATGACCGCGTTCGCGTCGATGAAAACGGCACGCCCGACGTCATCGGAGCCTTCAACATTGGTGCTTCGTTCGGACGCGTCGACGTGAGCCTCCTCTTCCAGGGAGCCGCCAAGGTAAAACAATATGTGCTCTCGGGTGCCGTCGGCGAATTCGGCAACTACTTCCAGGCGTTCACCGAAGACCGCTGGACACCCGACAATACGGATGGGACGAACCCGCGTGCGTGGAACCGGACCGAACCCTACTGGAGCAACCAGGCCAACACGTTTTTCCTGGAAGACGCCAAATACCTGCGTCTGAAAGTAGCCTCCGTCTCGTACTCCCTGCCTGAAAACGTGCTGACCCGCCTCGGCGGCATGAGCCAGGCTATGGTGTACCTGAGTGGACGCAACCTGCTGACGTTTTCGCCGCTCAAGGTCATGGACCCTGAACTCCGAAACGCCGCGGCCCAGGAGTACCCCAACGAGCGCGCCTTCACCGTTGGTCTGCAGCTTGGCTTCTAAACATCCGACGGGAGGTGCCGCGGAGCACCTCCCGTACCGTCCAGGATAAAAACAGCAAAATTATATGAAAATCAGAACCTTCATCTTTACCGTCGCGCTGAGCAGTCTTGCGCTGATCGGAGGATGTGACAGCCTCAACCTCGATCCAAGAAACGAGCTCGGTAGCGAAGGGGTCTGGAACGATGCCGCCCTCACGGAGGCCTATCTCAACCAGATTTACAGCGCGACAGGCTATGGGTATGGTAACCCGTTACCTGGCGCGGGGATCGTCGATGAGACCATCTACACCCACAGTAGGGACACGGACGCTAACCTGTCGTCCACGCTGACGCCGGAAAACCGCGGCCAGTGGAACGCGACAAACAACCCGAACAACTCGTTCGAACACCTGTCCTGGCGCAACGTGTATGCGTCGGTCCGCGATCTGAACGTCTTTATCACGAACGTCGAAGCCGGCACCGCCCTATCGGAAGCCCAGAAAACGGCGTTCCTTGGCGAGGCGTATTTCCTCCGGGGCTTCTTCTATCACAACCTGATGAAGATGTACGGCGGCGTCCCAATCATCGAACAGGTCTTTGAATTGGGCGGGGATCTGGAACAGTACCAGGTCGCACGCAACACGTTTGCCGAGACCATCGATTTCATTGTCGCCGACCTCGATCGGGCCGCGACGCGTCTGACGTTATCAGGCCGCCGGACCGGCGCCGCCTCCCAGGGCGCCGCCCTCGCGCTGAAATCCCGCGTGCTGCTTTTTGCCGCCAGCGACCTGTACAACGTGAACCCCTCGGGGTCTGAGTTGACCGGGTACACGAGCGGCGACCAGATGCAGCGCTGGCAGGCCGCAAAGGACGCGGCCCAGGCCGTCATGGATCTCGGAATCTATAGCCTGGAGGCTGCTCCGACCCCAGACGCCTACCACGCCCTGATCGTACGCGGTGGCGGCCCGGAACTGATCTGGGCCCGCTACTTCAGCGGCACCGGCACCGACACGCACAACCACGGGTTGTGGGTCAGTCCGAACGGGTACAACTCCTGGTCAGGCGACACCCCCCTCCAGAACCATGTCGATGCTTACGAAATGGCAGACGGCTCCGAGTTCAGCTGGGACAACCCGACACACGCAGCAACCCCCTACCAGAACCGCGATCCGCGCCTCGATGCCAACATCCTGTACAACGGGAAAACCTGGCGCCCGCGCACCGGCGGTGCAGCCGGCCTGGACCCGGTGGGGGTCATCCAGACCGGATGGTACGAGGTTGCCGGCCAATCCGGCCTGCGCCCGGGTCTCGACACCCGCGACGGGCCCATCCAGAACTGGAACGGCACCTACTCTGGCTACAACATGGCCAAATTCCTCGACCGGAACCTCGTACCCGACGCGCAGCAACACTTCAACCCGTGGATCAACATCCGCTACTCCGAAGTCCTGCTGAACTACGCGGAAGCCTCCGAGGAACTTAACCAGAGCGGCGACGCACTCACGGCGCTGAACGAAGTCCGCGCCCGGGTCGGCATGCCTGATGTGCCGGCCGGCGGCAGCGGCGACGGCCGCACGGTCCTGGATCGCATCCGGCAGGAACGGCAGATCGAACTGGCCTTCGAAGGACATCGTTACTTTGACGTCCGTCGCTGGATGATCGCGCCCGAGGTATATACCGGCACAAACAACGGCATCCGTATTACCGGCATGCTGGACCCGAACGGTGAGTTGCTCGTAACCGAGAAATACCGGTATGAATACGAGATTCTGCCCTTGCAGAACAAGAGCTGGAACGACCGAAACTACTTCGTACCGATCGACCGGAGCGAGTTGGATCGGAACCCCGCCCTCGAACAGAATCCCGGCTATAACTGATTACGGGCTTCCCCGTCGCGCTCGCCTGTAATCCCGCGAGCCGTTAGTATGGGAGTGTGCGTGTGATGGGGAGGGTCTGAACAGACACTCTCGTCCACCCACACTCCCATACTGCGTTTAACGGTACCCTCCATGGCGCATGGCAATTGTCTCGTCCTCCTTTTTATCGCCGGCCTGTTGTCCGCCTGCTCCGGCGCCAGCGACCTCGTCATGCGCGAAGTCCCCGTCAACGGCTTCGCACAAACCCTCAACTACGAATTCCAGGCCCAGGTATACGAAAACGCCCAGGGGCAGTGCAAGCGGATGACGGTCCGTGTGAAACCGCTTAACAAGGTCTACTGGAGAACCCCACCCCCCGACCGCCTGCAACTCTTCGACGACGACTGCTACAGCCCCATCCGATTCGAGCGGATCCAGTACATCGCCGGCAACGCAGGCGGCGTCGTCCGCCTTTCAGGCCCTCAGCTGAATCTGTTCTGGAGCGAACAATTCCGCCTCCAGGATGAGTTGCTTGGCTGGCTCTGGCGCCAGGGGATTATGTAGCGGGAACGCCGTCCCCCCATGCCGGCGCCGGCCTATTCATCCAGATCCAGGCGATGTAATCCACCAGCGGCGGCTCTCCTCCAACCTCTCGCAGGCGGCGATTCACTTGCCCGCGATGGTACTGGCTGTGGAGGGCGATCTGCACGAGGGTTTCGCCGAGCGTGGTCACGGCCGGCTCCTTCCCCCACTGCCTGGCAAAAAACTTGACCCAGGGCACCGGCGACGCGCGATCGAGGTCCGCCTCGGACAGGCCGGCCACAAAGGCCTTCATCGCATCGTACCGGGGCCGGCACCAGGACCGCACCTCTTCTAGCGTCGCAAACGCACTGGCGTCGCGACGGATGAACGGCCCGCCCGTCCATACGCTCAGAAACGCCTCCTGAGTGAAGTGGATGTGGAAGAGCAGCTCTTTGAGCGAAGCATCCTCCGCGGCATCGCCGGCAGATAAAACGGATGTCCACACGGTGGCGTCGGCCCATTCCATGTGGGTGTGCAGGTCGCGAATCAGGGCGAGGGTGTACATGCGGTTTACTTTAGAATCGCGAAATCCGTCCATTCCAGGCTCTCGAAGATCGCCGCGGCCGCACCGCCGTCGGCTTCGAGGTAGGTGCCGGGCACCTGGTAGCCCTTCAGCGCCTCGGCGATCGGCTTAAGGGGCGCGAAGGCATCCTTCAGCGTCTGGGTTTCGGAGGAGCCGGTGGGCCAGTAACGGGCGCGGTCCTCGTGGGTTTCGATGGCGAAGATGAGCAAGTAGCTGCCGGCGTTTTCACCGCGTACGCCTTTGTAATAAAGCAGATCCATCCCGGGAATCTTGCCGACGAGGGCGGGATGCACCGTATCGCGCACAAACGCGTCGAACGCTTCAACCTTGTCCGGCCTGATCTGGATGTAGTGCACGCCAAGCAATTCCACCTCCGGAAGTGCCGCGATCTTGTCCGCGCCGATCAGCTGGTAGTCCGTGTATCCGCCGGCCGCGCTCACGAACGATTCAGGTAGCCGGGCGGCCTCGCCGGCCTGCTGCTGGGTGGCACTCGAAAAGCCCGAACCACTCGGCGGAAGTGAACGCGCGCGCGCCTCGGCCGTGGGGAAACTCCAGACCAGCCAGTAGCTGCCCATGCTCTTGCCGCGGTCGGCCCGGAAGAAGTGGGATTCGACGTCACTGCCCAGTGAGGCCCACGCCGGCATCGTCTGGCTCAACACCCGGGCCTCGAAGGCGCCGGTGTCGATGCCGGGCTTAACGGCCGGCGTGTTCACGACGAGAACTTCGCCGAGCTGGACTTTCTGGGCCGAAGCCGGCGCGACGACGAGGATAAGCGCGAGAACGAGAACTACGCGTTTCATAGGGGTAGATATCTGGTGGATTGAGCATTAAGGACGCGACGCAGACGCATAAATGCAAGCCGCTTCCCCGTAGAGACGCTCCTGTAGAGACGCTCCTGTGGAGCGTCTCCTCAAGCAGAAACCTTCCTGAGACGCCCCGGCGGGGCGTCTCTACACGGGTCATCGGTCGGCCTCAATTCAAAAACGCATAGCTGAACTTCAGCAGAAATACATTCGTGGGGATGATCCCAAAGGTATCGTCGATCTGCCCGCCGAGGGAGCGGTCGTAGGGGGAGCCGAACCACGGGGCGAGGGGATTGAGCACGTCTTCCGCGCGGCGGCCGTGGGTCCAGACGAGGAAGAGCGTCGAGCCCGGGCGGTATTCCCAGCGGAGGACGAGGTTCGACGTCAGGGTGCTGAACGCGAACTCGTCTCGCTTCGGATAGGCATCGAATGGCATGAGGACGTCGCGGTTCTGGAGGAGTTGGAAGTCGTCGTACCGGCCGCGGGCCAGGAACAGCTGGCTGTAGAGCTGGACGGACAGACCGGGGGTGAAGGTGACGGTGCCGCGGAGGATGAAATCCAGCGACCGGGTGTCCCGCCGGCCGAAGACGGAGGCGTAGTACCGGTCGGCGGCGATCGGCGTGCGGCCGGCGAGGCCGGCGTCCAACTGGCCCCGGTCGTCGAAGCCGACGAAGCCGGTGGAGGGTTGATTGGGATTATTGGACGCTTCGCCGATCAGCCAGCCGGCGTCGGTATCCCGGAACGCCTCATTCGCCGCCCAGGCCAGCACACCCTCTTCCCAGATCCCATCAATGGTGCCGGACAGCGCGACCCGCGATCCCAGCGTCGCGATCCCGCCAAGCCCCACGCCGTACAAGCGGCCACCGTTATCGACGCCCGAGAGCATCACCGACGGCTCGATCTGCCACGCACGCCGCTGATCGCTGGTGACCGTTGCTTCAAAACTGGCAATAAAGGGCTTGATCCAGGGCAGTTCGCCGCGGGTCTCGTAGATGTCGTATCCGCCGAACACGTTTTCGAACTCGACACCCAGGTTAAACGGTCGGTAGCCCTTGAGTTGCCCCTGAAGCGAGAAGCTATGGCGCTGCCCCATGTCCAGCCCATCGCTGACCGAAATCTGCTGCATCCCGAAGTCGCCCACGGAGGCGCGGAGGAACGGGCCAAACGGCCGGCCTCCGTTGAGGTCGTATGCGAGGCGGAGCGGAATGGCGATGTAGTTGTTCTGGCGGAGGAGCCCGACGTCCGTGATGACGAAGTCGCCGTCGAACCCTTCTGCGCCGCCGAAGGCGGTAAACTGGCCGCGCCGTTTCCGGAAGAGCATCTTGGCGCCGTAGCCGTTTTCAGCGAATACGTCGAAGTCCGTCTGCCGGCGACGCGTGGTGCCGACAAACCCTTCCACGCTGTACATGTTGTCGAGAAACCGGAAGTCGTAATCGATCCCCGAAAAGTACCCGTGGAGCCGGCTGTCAGCGGCGCTGCCCGGTCCCCCGAACGCCGTGACGATGGCGCCGACGCGCGAATAGTCGCCAAGCTGCTGGGTGACACGGGCGACACCGTACTGCTCGGACGGGTCGAAGTCATCGCCCGTGGTCGCGCCGAGAAGACCAAACGAGAGGCCGCTTTCGGTGCGTCCCGAGAGTTTGGCGGCCCCGATGATGGGCGCCCTGGCGCCGATCCGGCGGGTGTAAGGCATCTGGGCGGGGCCGACGTCGAAGTCGTAGATCTGCATCCCCTCGAGAAAAAAGGGCCGGCGCTCTTCGAAAACGATCTCGAAGGCGGTGAGATTTAGAACCGACGGGTCGGACTCGACCTGCCCGAAGTCGGGGTTGATCGTGGCGTCGAATGTGACATTGGGCCCGAGGCCGATCTTGAGGTCGCCGCCGACATCGATCGAACGCTCGCCGACCCTATCCCCCGGCGACGCGGGGTCTTCGTTGCGCTGGAGCCGGCTGAGGGTGTAAGGGGTGATCTGGATGTTGCGCCGGGGGTGGACGCCGTTGAGGTCGGTCAACTCCCCGAACCGGGCGACGAGGTTGGTCCGTTCGGCGCGGGGAATGTAGGGCCATTCGGACTGCTCGCCGAGGCGGGGGATGACGCGGGTGAAGTGGATGCCCCAGGTCTGCTGCGGGAGTTCGGGGAAACGCAGCATGCTGTAGGGGATGCGCATCTCGACCGTCCAGCCCTCCGCCGTGATCCGCGGGGTGGCCTGCCAGATGGCGTCCCACGAGAGATCGCCGCCCGGATTTTGCGCATTGCCGCCCAACCCCGACCGCCGATTGCTGGTCTGGATGGCGTCCATCTGCACGCCGGCGGCATTGACGCCAAAGGTGTAGGCCGTCTTTTTGTCGAAGTACGAGTCGATCGCCACCAGAAACCAGTCGGCCCGGTTGTATTCGTCGCGCCGGCCCAAGGCCGCCTCGATGGCCTCCGGGTTATCGTCGAAGAGCGTGGCGCCGACATACAGGCTGCCGGCGCCGTACACAACGCGCACCTCCGTCCGCCGCTCGGAAGGCGCCCCGTCGACGGGCTCGAACTGGAAGAACCCCGTCGCCGCCTCGGCCTGCGCCCAGAGGGGTTCGTCGAGAAAGCCGTCGACCTCGATCGAAGCTTCCCCCGAGGAGTGCGCGCGGAGGGTGCGAGCGGCCCGGGTGGAGTCGGTGGGAGACGCGAGGGCGGAGTCGGTGGACAGGATTACGCCGGCGAGCAACAGGAACGCAACAGGGTATCGCATGGGAAGCGCAGGGCTGGGAGGTGCCAGGGTAGGCAAAAAGCGCTTCCCGATTGTTAAGGGCTTGAAAAACCTGCGATTGCCTGTACTCGGAATCCTACTCGAATACTCCGGACACTTTTTGTAGCTGAACCGACCCTTACGATCAGGCCCCTCCTCGATCCTAGGAGGGGCAAATCCCGTCGGCGCGTAGCGGTGACGGGATGGGGAGGAGCAAAGAGATGCCGAGCGGATGGGTCAAAAGGCATTCCCGGTCGCTGCCTTTATGTTCTCACACTCGGCCGTCAGGTCGAGTGGCAAAAAATGGTCCGCGTGGACGCAGGGCAATACTCCTCCCCGTTCCGACATCGATAAATCGACGTCGGACCTCGCCCCTCCTCGATTCGAGGAGGGGCCTGATTTGTCAAGCGGCAGCGCTCTCATTGTTAAACTGTCCGAAGTATTAACTCCGTACTCAAAAATCAATAAAATCGAGTACGAGTAAGAGTACCGCTTCGCTGAGTACGAGTACGAAACAAGCGTTGATCTTCCGGAAGCAGTATCTTCTCCTATCCTCCCGATCCGTCCACAGCCATCCTCTCCCACGCGTATGCCCAATTACAACATCGACGCCCGGCAAGACATGACTTATGACGCCATCGTCATCGGCTCCGGCATGAGCGGGGGCTGGGCGGCGAAGGAACTGTGCGAGGCCGGCCTGAAGACGCTGGTCCTGGAACGAGGCCGGATCGTCGAACCGATCAAGGACTTCCCGACGATGAACCTGGAGTCGTGGGACTTCGAGCTGCGCGGGGGCCTCACGCCGGAGGATCGCCAGAAACACTACAAAGGCATCCGCACCGGGTTTATCGGCGAAGCCAACAAACACTTTTACGCCAACGACGAGGAGGACCCCTACACCGAGGTGAAGCCGTTCCTCTGGGTGCGCGCGCACCAGATGGGCGGGCGGTCGCAGCTCTGGGGCCGGCAGTGTTATCGGTGGAGCGACCTCGACTTCGAGGCGAACGCCAGAGACGGCCACGGCGTCGACTGGCCGATCCGGTACCGGGACCTCGAGTCGTGGTACACCTACGTCGAAACATTCGCCGGCATCAGCGGCGAGGCGCTCGGGCTCCCGCATCTCCCCGATAGCCACTTCCTGCCGCCGATGGAACTGAACTGCGTCGAAAAAGACGTCAAGGCCCGCATCGAGCAGCAGTATCCGGGCCGGCACCTGATCATCGGCCGGGTGGCGCACCTGACGGAGCCGATCAACGGCCGCGGGAAGTGCCAGTACCGCAACAAGTGCGACCGTGGGTGCCCCTTCAGCGCGTTTTTCAGCAGCACCGCCGTCACCCTGCCGGCGGCCGACGCCACGGGCAACCTCACCGTCCGCCCCTTCTCCATCGCCCACTCGATCATCTACGACGAGCAACAGGGGAAGGCGACCGGCGTGCGGCTTATCGACTCCGAAACCGGCGAGATGAAGGAGTATTTCGCGCGGATCATCTTCTGCAATGCGTCGACCCTCGGGACCACGCGGATTCTGCTGAACTCGACGTCCAGCCGCTTCCCCAACGGCATGGGCAACGACAGCGGCGAGCTGGGGCACAACCTGATGGACCACACCTACCGCGTGGGCGCGTTCGGGCGGTTCGACGGGCACGAGGACATGTACTACAGCGGCCGCCGGCCGAACGGGATCTACATCCCCCGCTACAGGAATCTGGACGAACAGACGAAGTCGGACACCTTTGTCCGCGGCTTCGGCTACCAGGGGGGCGCCGGCCGGGCTGGCTGGGGCGGCGCGGGCAACGCGGACGGCTTCGGGGCCGAGTACAAAGACGCGCTGTTCACCGACCCCGGGCCGTGGTCGTTTTTCATCACCGGGTTCGCCGAGTGCCTACCGTACCACGAGAACCACGTGACGCTGGATACCCAGAACCTCGACAAATGGGGCCAGCCAACGCTGGCGATCGATTGTGAGTGGAAGGAGAACGAGCTGGCGATGAACCAGCAGATCGAGATCGACGCCGTGGAGATGCTGGAACGTGCCGGCCTACAGGATATCGTCGGCTTCAACAACCGCCACGAGCCGGGCTACGGCATCCACGAGATGGGCACTGCGCGGATGGGGCGCGATCCCAAAACCTCGGTCCTCAACGGCACCAACCAGCTCCACGGCGTCCCGAACGTATTTGTGACCGACGGGGCGTGTATGACGTCCAACTCCTGCGTCAACCCCTCGCTGACCTACATGGCGCTGACCGCCCGCGCGGCAGACCATGCCATCTCCGAACTTAAAAAACTCAACCTGTAACGCCATGGATCGTCGCGAAGCTCTCAAACGAACCGCCCTGCTGGGTGGCGCCGCCGCCTCGACCACGCTGCTGGGTCTGCTCCAGGCCTGCCAGCAGCAGCCCCGGCTCGAGTGGCAGCCCGTGTTTCTGAGCATGGACCACGCCCGTCTCGTCGCGGCGCTGGTGGATACGATCCTGCCGGCCACCGCCACGCCCGGCGGGTTGGATGTGAAAGTGGATCTGTTTATCGACCTCGTCTACGCCCGGACGTACGATGCCGCCGGCCAGCAGCAGGTGGTGGAGGATCTGGAGGCGTTTAACAGCCGCTCCGCCGCGCAATTCGGGAAGCCTTTTGCTGATCTGGAGGCCGATCAGCGGCGGGCGTTTTTGCAGGAAGAAGAAGCCGGCGCGCCCCCGTTTAACCCCCGCGTCTGGGGGACGGCGGTGGGGGAACAGGCGCCGGTTGGGTTCTACCGCGGGTTTAAGGCGATGGCTGTCTGGGCCTACTGCTCCACCGAGGCGATCGGAAAAAACCAGCTGAACTACGACCCGATTCCAGGGGGATTTCGCGGGTGTGTCCCGCTAAGTGAGGTGGGGAAGGTGTGGAGTTTGTAGGGGGGCATGCCAATCGGACCTGGGTCAAAGCGCGCTACTAGGATTTATTGGAACGACGACGACGCTTGAGCTGCGCCTCTACCTCGTCGAGCGGTACGGACTTTCCTTCGCGGGCTTGCGCCAGGCCAATCTCGACCTTGTGCAGGAAGACGAGTCGCTCGATGGCATCTTCGATCGTAGCGTTCTCGGGTAGCTCCTCAACGGCGCTAACAATCTTCGCTTTTGTACTGATTGACAGCATTTGGAGTCTCAGGCGAGGTTGGATTTCATTGTAGGCTGTTACGAAGCAGACTGTAGACGGTTCGGAGGTCGACATGGCGACACCGTGCATACGACTCCACCCAGGCAATCAGAAGAAACCAAACGAACACCACCCCCACAGCGATCAATATAAAAATGACGCCGGCAGTACATCCTGCCGGCGTCATAACACTTCTTAACCTTATATCGACACCAGCATAATGGGCTGGATCGAAGTGCGGAGGCATTCCCAAGCCCCATTACACCTTACACCCCGAACCTGAAACCCTATACGTAAATCCGCCAGGATGTACGTGTATGTCCTTAGTAGCCCTCATTTTGCACAAGATAGCCTTCCTCGTTAGAGGCACCATCGATGGCACTTTGCGGAATGGGGAACAACCGCTTGCGTACGTCGCTGTCCGTCTTCTCGGTCCAGGACGCTTCATACGTTCCAAACCGAATCTGATCGGTTCTGCGTAGACCCTCCCAATACAGCTCGAACCCTCGCTCGCGATACAAGATGTCGAGGTCGGTAGACGACAGGGCAGCGGGCGTTTGGTCGGGGCGAGCATTTCTTGCGCTTCGCAGCGCATTTACATCGCTCAATGCGCCGGCCGCGTCTCCATTTCTGAGTTTGGCCTCTGCACGATTCAGGTACACTTCGCCCAGACGGAGCAATACGAGATCCACGCTGCTGAAACTGTTGCAGTTATTGGATGTGCGGCTACATTGATACTTGGAGAACCGATAGCCCGTGTTATGAAGCCGGCCTTCGTTCGTAAAGTCTACGTTCAACGTGTGGTTAACGTATTCCGTATTCCCCGCCCCTCTGGTTCGCGTGTGGATGACGGGGTAAATCCTGAATCCGCCTTCAGGGCAGGTGAGGAAGTTTCCGTCTGGCCCCTTTCTGGGACCCCAGATGATGCCACGAAGGATGCCTTTGTCCGTCTCGAACTCCGCCGCACTGATACAGAAGTAGTGGTCCTCATCCGTATCAGGAGATACCCCGCTTAAGTCTTGCAGCTCTTCTGGTATCAACAATTCTTTCTTGTAGAATCGCGCGTCTGCGTCGGCCGGATCCACAGTGCCGTAGGCATCCACCCACTTCTGATAAAATTCTGGCGTGGCCGCCGGACCATCCGTGCCGTCCGCTGATGGATGCTCGAGCCTTGAGAACAGATCACCTGCGAGAGACCAGTATGCCCACCGATTGTGCTCGTTGCTTACTACACCCCGCTGGTCAACGGTAAAGATCAACTCGGAGCTACCGTTGTTTGAATCATTAAACAGATCAAAATACTCACTGGAAAGATCGTAGCTACCAGAGTTGATGATATTGTCTGTGTACTCAATCACCCGGGCCATATCCTCCGTCCTGAACTCCGGCGTGCCATACGGATCACGATAGACGGCCGAGTTGAGATGCAATCGTGCCAGGAGGCCCCACACGGCTCCCTGAGTGATTCTGCCAGGGCCTTTATTTGTATTGATGACATCGACTACCGATTCAAGCTCAGTCCGAATGTAGTCGATGGCTTCTTCCCTTCTCAACAGGCGAGATGTCTCAGCCGTAGTTTCCTTCTCAAAAGCAAGACCCCAACTATCTAGCATCAACATGTTCAAATAGGCACGCAGCGCGATCATCTCATAGAGAGCCTCCGTGGCTTCCGCATCGCCGGACTCCGACAGCGTTCTCAGTACCTCGATCGCTCCCACCGTTCTGGAAATATTCCGAGTGACTTCGTTCCACGAACTGGTAACGAGGTCATTGCCGGGAGTCATCAAATGCTGGTGCACAGCGATGAATTTCCCGCCGTCGAACCAGTCCGTTCCGCCACGATACGGTAGAATAGCCTCGTCCGAAGCGATCTCCTGCAAACCAAAATAGTTCGTGTGGAGCCAGGTCGTGGCTAATTGCCCGTACGCCGGGGCAATAGATCCACTGATCGTTTCAGCCTGTCCGGCTCCCGTCAGCGATTCGTCCAGAACCTCTTCACTCAGGGAGTCGCAACCTGCAAGGGATACGATCAGAGTGGTGATAAGCAAGGTATGTTTAAGCGTCATGATTGAATGTCTATTTAGGCCAACCTAGATGTCGTGAGCTTTACTGGCTATCGTGAAGACACGAAATACGCACAGCAGAATACCACACGGTGCTAAAATGTCATGTTTACACCCAGTTGGATGGTTCTCGATGTAGGGTATGTAAATCGGTCGATACCAAAGGTCTGTACACCGCCACGCGTTGTACCAGTATTCACCTCAGGGTCATACCCGGAGTAACCGGTAATAACAAAGGGGTTTTGTGCGGTTAACGTCACCTGCAGACCCCGTATCGTGTTATCGATTCCAAGAAGCCGGGGGTTCAAGCTGTAAGACAGCGTTACGTTATTCAGCCTGAGATAAGAGCCGTCTTCCAGGTATCGTGTAGACACGGTGTTTGAATTGGTGATGGCTTCTTCAGGAAATTCCGCAGCAAACTCTGTCGTGTTAAAGCTCGAGGCGAGGTTCCCCTTGTTGAAGATGGACATCGCGGTATGGTTGTAGATGGAGTGGCCTGATGCTCCGTTAAAGTTAGCCCGCAAGCCTACATTTTTGTAAAGCAGGCTGATCTGGATCCCATACAGCAAATTCGGAAGCGCGCTGCCTACAACAACACGATCATTTTCCAGAATCGCGCCATCATTGTTGGTATCGACGAACTGGTTCAATCCGTCTTCGCCTATCCCGGCAAACTCGAGCATGTAGAACGCACCGATGGGCTCTCCGTGATGTATCCATTGATGGTGGCGCCTGTTTGGCCGGCTCCCTGAGCGGCGCCCGTGGTCAACACGGCGTAAGGCGAATTCTCAACCCTGTTCTTGATAGACGAGACATTCCCTCCGATCGAATACTGGAACGCACTTGTAGCGGCGCTTCGATACTCGAGCGCGAGTTCAAGACCGGAATTTCGAATGGCCATGTCGGGAACGTTCGTCCAGTAGGTTGACGTCGGCTGGATGGGATCACTGGGGACGACTTCCAGCAAGATGTTGTCGGACACCTTATCGTAGTAATCCAGCGTGCCCAGCAGGCGATTGTTGAAGAGCTCAAAATCGACGCCTACGTTGGTTTGCGTAGAGACTTCCCACTGGATGTCCGGGTTGGCCAGTCGTGTAAAAATAATCCCGTACGGATAGTCATCCAGGCTGGAGGCATCGGGATCCAGGGGGTACGTATTGTTGCCGCCTCGACTCTCCGTATAACTCAGCTGGGTGATTTTACTTGGGATTTCCTGGTTACCCGTCTGTCCCCAGCTGGCCCGTAATTTCAGGTTTTCGATAGCAGCGTTCTGCAGAAAACCCTCCTCGCTGATGTTCCAACCCAGGGCAAACGAGGGGAAATAGCCATACTTGTTATTTTCCCCAAATTTGGAAGAGCCATCGGCACGCATCGTTGCCGTCAGCAAGTACTTGCCGGCGTAACTGTAATTGATTCTTCCAAAAACGGACTGCAATTTATTCTTCTCCGCCAGCGCACTTCTATTGGTGGGTGTAATCTGGGTACTCGTCTGGTCCTGATACCGTGGTTCAATACCATTGTTACTAAAGCCCTCCATTTCCAACGAGCTCACTTCAATCAGGTATTCCTGGTAGGAATGGCCGGCCAGAAGATTCACAGAGTGTGCTTTTGAATCGAGAAAGTACGTGAGCGTATTTTCTACCAGCGTATTCGTGTTTTTGTAGTTAAACTCGGTAAGGGTCCCTGTTTCCAGGCCCTCGAGCAGCGAATAAGGAGATACCTGCACGGCTCTATCGGTTGCCGAGTAGTCCCGACCCGCATTGAGTCTGTACGTCAGACCGTCAACGATTTCCAGCGAAGGCGCGACATTCGCCACGATCCGGTTATTCACGCTTTCGTCCAGGAATATGTCGTATCGCACGAGCGGATTTAACATTTCATCCAGCAGCGTGGGGGCACCGTCGTTGAATGCCGGAATGGTTGGATTAAGCTGCAGCATATCGACGACCATCGCGGAATTGTCCGGCCGGAGATTGCTGGAGTGAATGGCATTGATATGATAGTCCACCTTGAGCCGGCCGTTTAAGGCAGTCTGGCTCATGTTCAGTCTCCCAGAATAGCGATCCAGGTTGCTTTCTCTCAGAATGCCCTCCTGGTTTTGCAAACCGAGTGACGCGTAATAATTGAAGCGATCGTTCGCAGCACCACTCATGGAGAAGTTGATATCACTCGACAATGCCGTCTGCGTGAGTTCATCCTGCCAATCGGTATCTGCCCCAAAATCGTTAAGCTGCCCGCCAATATTCTGCACCCGACTACGAAACTCGGAGGCACTGAATACATCAATCGTATTGGTCATGGATGACCAGCCGACAGAACTGGACAGGTTTATCCGGGTATCGCCGGACTGTCCTTGTTTAGTCGTGATTACAACTACACCGTTAGCGGCTCTTGCCCCGTAAAGAGCGGTAGCGGAGGCGTCTTTTAGAACCTCGATGCTTTTGATATCGGCCGGGTTTATGAAGTTCAGCGGATTAGTTGCGACCCCAATGGCCGAGTTGTCCAGAACAAAACCATCGAGCACGTACAATGGCGTAGTGCCAGAACGCAAACTACCTATACCACGAATAATGATGTCTTGCGAAGCGCCCGGCTCACCACTGGCACTCGTAACGTTTACACCAGCCACCACTCCCTGAAGCAACTGCCCGGGGTTGACCACCACGCCCTGATTGAAGTCTTCAGCCGAAGCAGAAGCTATAGAGCCGGTGATGTCCGATTTCCGCTGGACGCCGTAGGCAACGACTATCAACTCATCGCCTTCTATAGTCTCAGGAATGAGCGTTACGTCAATAATCTGACGTCCATTGATGGGGACGCTTCTGGTTTGATATCCCACAAACGAAAACAACAGCGTGTCATTCAATGAAGGTACGGCAAGTTGAAACTCGCCATCCCCGCCAGAAGCTGTACCGATGTTCGTTCCTTGAACGACAATATTCACGCCCGGCAGGGGCAAATCTGTCATGTTATCGGTCACAACACCGCTCACTGTTTGAGCCTGTATCGATCCCACACACAATGAACAAGCAAGAATAAACCAGCACAAACGCATATCGGCAAAAGGTAATGTTCTGATACGTCGCATAGCACAATCTGGTGTACGTAATAAGTTAAGATGACCACGACGAATCTTTCTCCGGAAATTCACTTCCATGAAGCATCATACCGTGGACACGATCGAGGCGGAATGATGCTAATGAACGTAGGAGATACAAGCAAATTAAACAAATGTTGTGTACGGCCTTTGGGGCGGCGATCCTGTCGGGCTGTATTCCGTCCGATGCTCTGACAGACTTGATCTGAGGTGTTCGTGCCGCCCTTTTTCCGCTCACTTCGTCCCCTCCTCTGTTCGTCGGGGCATGCCTTGACCTCGCTTTACCACCAGAGTGCTGAACTACGACCCGATTCCGGGGGGATTCCGCGTGTGTGTGCCCCTGAGTGAGGTGGGGAATCTGTGGAGTTTGTAAGGCCGAGGCATATACCACTACGACTGGGATTGAATATGCTATACACCTGGTAGTATGTTAGACCTGCGTCGATTCATCCGCGGATAAATACCAGGAGCCATGCTACAGAGCTATTTCACCATTGCCTGGCGCAGTCTGCGTCGGCAGGCCGGTTACGCGGCGATCAACCTTTTCGGCCTTGCGCTTGGCATCGCCTGCTTCCTCCTGGCGGTCCTCTTCATCCGCCACGAATACAGCTTCGACACTTACCACCCGGACGCCGAACGACTGTACCGGCTCGTCGCCCTCAGCGGGTTTGGCGAGAAACAGTGGTGGGACGGCACGTCTGGCGACCCCTTGCCGGAGTTGGATGCGTCGTCCTCGGACGTCGACAAGGTAACGCGTATCAGACGATGTGGCACGGATCGTATCGAACACGATAGGACGTGGTACCTGGACATTTCGATGAAGTGCGCGGAAAGCAGCCTGTTTGATGTGCTTGGGTTCGAATTGCTTCGGGGCGATCCTGGTCAGGTGCTCGATCGGCCACACACGGCCGTCGTTACAGCTTCGTTTGCCGAGCGTCTTTTTGGTGATCAAGACCCGATCGGACGCACCCTCCCCATCCAGGTCTTCGACACGCTCGCCGCCGTTGAAATCACGGGTGTGATGGCCGATATCCCGAAGAACACGCATTTCACGGCCGACCTTTTTCTCTCTCGTGAGTCGCTCATCGGGACGCCCCTCTGCCTCGACTGCGGGGGTGAATCCATCTATGCGCGCATGCAGCCTGGCGCTAACCTCGAAGCCTTGTCTGCACGCATCCTGACCCTCATCCGCGACACGCAGGGCAAGTCCCATGTGGAGGACATCGACTTTGAGCCAATCACTGCGATCCACTTTTCGTCCATGTTTGCCGAGCGGCAGGGCGACAGTCGCTACGTATGGCTCCTCTCGGCCATCGCGCTGATCGTGCTACTCATTGCCTGCGCGAACTACATGAACCTTGCCACGGCCCGCGCGATGAACCGCCGGCGTGAAGTGGGGCTTCGCAAGGTGGTCGGCGCGCACCGCACACAGCTCATGCGCCAGTTCCTCGTCGAGGCGCTCCTGCTCGCCGCGCTGGCGCTGCCCGTGGCTATGCTATTCCTCTTTGCCGCGCTTCCGACGTTTAATACCCTGGCCGAAACCGACGTACGCTTCGTCGCACAGGCCGACCTCCAGCTGCTGGGGATCGTGTCGGCCATCGTGTTGCTGGTGGGTCTTTTCGCCGGCAGCTATCCGGCCCTCTTTCTTTCGCGATTCAGCCAGATCGCCGTTCTCCACGGCTCCATGGCAGCCGGCGCTTCGGGTGCACGCCTGCGAAAAGTGCTCGTTGTAGCTCAGTTCACCGCCACCATCGCGATGTTCGCCGGCACCTTTATCGTGCGGGAACAGCTCGCTTACGTTCGCGAGAAAAACCTCGGTTTTGATGCGGATCAGGTGGTCCTGGTTTCGCTCACGGACAGGGCCCTGATGGAGCAATACGAGGTGTACAGGGAGCAGATTGCCGGCGTGGCGGGTGTTCGGAGCGCGACGGCGGGCACGGGGGTGCCCGGCATGCCGTGGTTCGGCGGTAATCGTCTCGCGATTCATCCATTCGGTAAGGATCAGGCGCCCGTGACGCTGCGCTTAGCGATGATAGACGACGCCATGCTCGAAACGATGAACATCTCTCTTTTGGCGGGTCGCAACATACCGGACACCGAACCGGTCTTCATGAACATGGACGTGATCGTGAACATGGCGACCGTCCGCGCCATGCAATGGGCATCCGCGGAGGATGCTATTGGCAAGCCGATCGATACAAATATGCATGTCGTCGGGGTGATTCCCGACATCCACTTCGCGAGCCTGCATCAGGCTTTTGAGCCGCTCCTGCTTCAGCCGATCCATCAAAAACAGGCATACACGATCGCCGCAAAGCTGGAGGGTGGCTCGATTGAACAGACGATTGAGGGCATGGAGCGTGTCTGGGAGGCAACCGGCACGACGATGCCTTTTGAGTACCGCTTTCTGGATGAAGAGATCAACGCACTGTATGCCCAGGAGCAGCGGGCGGCCAGGATATTCAGCCTGTTCTCTTTCCTCGCGGTGATGATCGCCTGTATGGGCCTGCTCGGGTTGGCCGCTTTCGCGGCGGCGCAGCGCACGAAGGAGATCGGCATCCGGCGCGTGCTTGGTGCCACCGGCGCCCACATCGTCCGGCTGCTGACAACCGATTATGTCAAGCTGATCCTCATTGCAGCCGTGCTGGCCGTGCCGCTCGCCTATTACGCCGCCGAGCGGTGGCTGGAGGCCTTCGCCTTTCACATCGACATCGCGCCGGGCCCGTTCCTGGCCGCCGGCATCGTCGCCCTGCTCGTCGCCCTTTTCACCACGGGGTTGCAGGCATACCGAGCGACGCGGACAGATCCCGTCGAATCGCTGCGGCATGAATGATCATGGGTGCGTCACTCCCTGAAAAGAAACATCTCGAGTTCGACGAGGCGCCAGAGCAGTGAACAATCCCATAGCCTCCAGCCCATTGACCATTTGGGCGATTCGCAACGCGCCGACCAAACGTCACATTCAAGGTGCCTCTGAAGGCAATTCCTGCGCACTTTGCACCACAGCTACGACATCGAATTGCGCTTCCTTCAAACGATAGATGATCCGATACGGGCGCTCTATAATCTCGCGAATGTCCTCTCGATTGTACTCTGGTACCATGCGTCCTGACTTTGGGAACAAGCCAAGTTGTTCGGTACGTCGCGTGAGCTTGTCTACCAACCGATCTGCATAAATCTTCGATTGTTGCGCCGCGTACTCGTGAATCGCCAGGAGGTGATCCAGCGCCGTGTTCGTCCAATGTACTCTCACGGCTTCAGACCAAATCTCGCCCGTACCTCTTTGACATCAAGTGTGCGACCGGCCTCACTGTCTTGCATACCTGCTTCAATGGCCTGGCGCACATAGATGTGGTACATCAGGTCGTCCCACGAGGCGTCCTCGGGAAGCTCTTCTACAAGGCGCCTGGCCTGTTCTTTGACGTTGGGTGTTTCCATCGAATCGCGCACTATGGAAGAAAAACCTGGATATGAATTCTTAGATCACCGCGACGGGTTTTTTGATCCTTTCCCGATGGGTCATGAATGCCAAGTAACGGCAATGATGTGGCAGGGTACCTCACTCCCTGAAACGAAACACCTCGACGTCGACGAGCCGCCGGCCCGTGCCCGTTCCGCCCTGCCCCGATGACCCGCCTGCGATCCAGAGCGCGCCATCGTAATAAAACATCTGCGTGCCGTGGCGCTGGATGTTCAGATGATCCAGCACATGCCACGTTCCGGTCTCCGTATCCAGGGCCTCGGTTTCGGACCAGGCCTTCCCGAAGCCCTCTCCGCCGGCGACGATGATGTACTTCCCAACGGCGGCGGTGGGCGTGCCGGCGCGTTCGGTGGGGATCGGCGCGTCGTTCAGGCTCGACCAGCTCCCTTCAGCGATGTCGTAGACGTCCACCACCGCGACGGTACTATCGATGAATCCCACCACGTCCGACGTCCGGCCGGCGGCGGCGTAGATGCGGCCATCAACAATAGCCGCCTGGAAGTGATCGCGGCGATGGGGTGCGTCCGGCAGCTCTTCCCACGTCCCGGTCGCCAGATCCAGCCGGTCGAGCCACGTCTTCGCCTCGGCCGGCGGCCCATGACCACCGACATTGCCGGCGATGAGGTACAGGTGATCGTCATACACCACCGCACCCGCCCCGCCACGCCGGCGGTGTGCGGGGATTTCCGGGCCCCGGGTCCAGGCGTCCGCGGCGGGGTCGTAAACCCAGACGTGCGAGATGCCGACCTGCTTGCGGTCGATGTCGGTCCACGCGCCGGCGACGTAGATCTTGCCGTTGTACGGCACCGCCTGGAAGTGGTGGACGATTTCCGGGACGTTCGCGCCCTGGCTCCAGGTATTCGTCTCTGGATGGTAGATGCTGGTGTACGCCGGCGGGTTACCGAGTCCACCGATCATGTACATCAGGCCACCGACCTCAACGAAGCCGCTTTCGAAGCGCGGCTCCGGGGTGTTCTGCGACTCGACGGCTTCCCAGGAGCCGGCCGGCTGGGCGGTGGCCGGGATCGATACTACGAGGCCCACGATCCATACGAGCAGGAAGCGGCAGCGGTTTGTCGTCATGATCATATTCGTCTCCGTGGGTGATCTATTGATGCGTCAGGGCTAAGGATCCAGCCCTGCTGCCTGTTAATCACTATTCTGGAAACCCGATGCAAGGGTATCTTGTGTTGCCGACGCGAGACCGGGGCGGCCAACCAGGAGCGTATCGACTGGACCAATCCGCTTTAGATCTCGCTTGTCGTACGGGAGTCGGTGTAATATATACCGCATTGCGTTTAACCGCGCCCGCTTCTTGCAGTCAGACTTAACGACCGTCCACGGGGCGTCCGGGGTGTCGGTGTGCAAGAACATTGTTTCCTTCGCCTGGGTGTACGCTTTCCACTTGTCGAGCGAGGCGAGATCGATAGGACTGAGCTTCCATTGCTTGAGCGGATGGATCTGTCGTTCCTTAAACCGCCGGCGCTGTTCCTTCTGGCTGACGGAGAACCAGAACTTAAACACGTGGATGCCACTTCGAACCAACTGCCGCTCGAATTCTGGCGCCTGGCGAAGGAATTCGCTGTACTCGGCGTCTGAACAGAAACCCATCACCCGTTCAACACCAGCGCGGTTGTACCAGCTGCGGTCGAAGAGCACGATCTCCCCACGGGTAGGTAAGTTCTGGATGTATCGCTGGAAATACCACTGACCCCGTTCATTTTCCGTCGGCTTCTCCAGGGCGACAACGCGTGCGCCACGGGGGTTCAGGTGCTCCATCAGACGTTTGATCGTTCCCCCCTTACCGGCCGCATCGCGCCCCTCGAACAAGATCACTACCCTCTGGCCCGTTTCTTTTACCCATATTTGCAGTTTGAGGAGCTCTACCTGCAAGTAGTACTTATGACGTTCGTACGCCTTTCGGGACATCAGATTCTTGTACGGGTAGCCACCGTCTCGCCAACGCGAGGATAGCTCTCGATCGGGGTCGCGGGATTCGTCCAACCCGGCGTCGGAGGGCGCCCAGAGAAGTTTCTTAAGCGCCTTTCTTTCATCGGGAGCTGCCCCCTCCAACAGGACCCGTAGGTTGGCGATCACCTCGCCGGCCGGCTCTCCATTGACGTGGCCATCGATCAGATCCCGCAAGGTCAGATCGTTCCCGATCTGGGACCGCAGGGTGCCGCGGTCGATTGCGATACGCTCCGCATCCTCTTCGGTCAGGTTCTCCATGATGTCGCCCGCCTCGACGGGGCGAGGCGTTTCAGAAGGATTCTGCGAGCCATTGGGTCCAAAAAGTTTGTCTGACATCTCAAAACAACCGAATTAAAAAATAGGCTTACAACAGACATGATCGACGCAGGACCAGCCGCCCGTCAGGTTAGGCATAGGTCGAGGGATGTGGCTCGGACGCCGGCTTAAAAACCTGTCCGAAAACCTGGCGAAGAGGTAGTTAGAAGGTGTACCCGAACGCCCGATCTCCAGCTTGTTTCGCACGTGAAACGCGACACAGCCAGAATGAGAGACAAAAGAGCGCTGTTCCGGCGTTGAGTCCCGGTTAAACCCGCTCAGCGAGTTTCAGTGTAACCACGGAAAGAGGACTAGATCAAGTCGTCTGGACCGGAGAGCATGTATCGATCCCTGAAGCCTGCGGCACTACCACCTCTATTCGCGCGACCACACGCGAATCCGCGTTGTTTTCCATCCTTGCAAATTGATAGCGGCCGTTTCGATTTCCATGGATGCTCCAACCTCATCTCCCCAAAAACCAAAAGCCTCAAGTCCTTCTTTCAAAGAACTTGAGGCTTGTATCGGGTGGAGATAAGGGGAGTCGAACCCCTGACCTCTTCAATGCCATTGAAGCGCTCTACCAACTGAGCTATATCCCCATCATGTAGTGCCGCGCATGGAGGCGGCGGCGAAAGTCGGGGTACAACGAGCAGTCCGGCAGAAAAGTTCTCGTCATCGCCGGCTTCAAGAAAGCCTCACGATTGGCCGTCAAGGGGAGGAGTTTGATGTGCGTTGCCTGTCATACCGCCAGGGTTGCACGCCCTAGACCCCATTTTACGTTTTGCCTTTTTCATTTTGCTTTCCCCCTGGAAGCCCTTTCTTCGTGTAAAATTTCAGGCATAATCGTGCTGGAAGTGCTTTATTGGTTGCCCGGCGTACCGCATAGCCGTTTCCTTGCCTCCAGCCAC
>JBGSPJ010000381.1:0-32656 GCA_041738655.1 Rhodothermales bacterium
TGTTGCAAACCCAAACCTACGCCTTCCGGCCCTCTCTTCTATGTTTTTGCGGTTTATGGGCCAGAAAAACCTGGCCACCAAACCACTGTTTATGTTGCAGTTACGTGGTTGTCAACCTGGAAAAGTGTCCAGTAGTGAGGGTTTCCTTGCCGAAGTAAAAAGAACCTCTGCAGTATAACCCCTTTGTGAAATACTACCAACACACCCTTCTGTTATTTTGCTGTCTGCCAACTTCTGGGGAATGGTAGTGGCCCATATCACGGCGAACGCCCCCAGTACGTTGCGATATTACGAGCTCAACGTATTCCGGAGTCGCACTACACAATGTGGCTCAAGGAATTAGACCATCTAACTTTTCGACCTGATGTACAAAAGGCCAGGGGTTCGAATCCCTTAAAGCGCGCGAGGCAAAGAAGCTAGGAAGTTGCCCCAAAAGGCGCTTTCTAGCTTTTTTTGTTGGAGAGCCTTGAGCGTTAGTTCGGGTTCGTTGGTTGGTGCTCCGGGGGACAGGATTGACGGGGTTGACGCAAGGCGTTCTTGCGACCGTTTGCACGACGTATCCTTTATGGCGTTAGGCGGGGCGGGTTCCTTTGCATTCGGGAAACGCCGGGCAGCCCCAGAAATCCCCTTTGGCCGACTTCCGCCGGCGCAGGGGCTTGCCGCATTGCGGGCATTCGGGCGCGTCCGAAGATCGTTGCCTGTCCCGTACCTCGATTCGCCTCGCCATGAGGCGTTCGCTGAAGCCTCCCACTTCTTCAAACGCCCTCCCCTGCGCCTCGATCTGGCTCTTCAACATGTTCAGCGCGCGGCCGATGATGATGAGCAGGGCGTTGGCCACCACGGTGGCATCGTCGGAATCGAGCCAGTGCGCGTATTTCTTGCGTTGTTCGAGGGCATGCCGGGCCGACTGGTGGACCATGTCGTCGGTGAACGGCGCGGGATCGAGCGAGATGGCGTTGATGGCCCGGGCATCGGGGGTGTGGACGGACCACGGGAGGAGTCCGCGGTCCAGGATGAACATCTCGTAGTCGCCCCGCAATTCGCTGAGGCTTGCGCGCGCGACGTCGGTCAGCTTCATCTCGGTGTCCTTCGAGGTGGCGGATCGCTCGGAGCCTTCGATGATATTCTGGCGCCCGCTGCGGGCGGCCTGGGTCATCTGGTCGTATTGCCGGCCTTTGGGGTCGTAGAACTTCACGCCGGCCTCGCGGTGGTCGAACGTCAAAAAACGCCGGCAGAACCGCAGCGTCTCCAGCTGCACCACCGTGGCCAGCGTAAACGAATGCAGCCGGCGGAAACCGCCGCGTTTGTCAAACAGCTCAGGCATGGCAGATTCTTCGGGTTTGGGCCTCCTGTTGACCGGATGGACCTTATGACAGTACCTGCAACTAAAACAGTTCCACAGTACCGTCAACCCAGTCAATCGGGTCCGCCTACAGTGCCCTGGCGTAGGTATGGCGCTACAATACCTGCAGCACCGCCGCAGCCTCCCCCATCTTGCTTCTCCGCCGGCGCCCTGTGTATACTGCCTACCCCCCCCCTAACCCCCCTCAGGCCGGCCCATGCACCGAAGGACGTTTATCCAGCTCGCCAGCGGAACCGCCGTTTACCTGACGACCGCCCCCTACTTCTCCACGTTCCTCCATGCACCCGGCCGACCGGACGACACGGCAGCCGCTCTGTTTATAAACCCACCCGCAGAAGCCGGCCCGTGGGTGGTATGGCATTGGACCACCGCCAACCAGACGCGGGAAGGGGTGACGGCGGACCTCGAGGGGATGGCCGCCATGGGCATCGCCGGCGCGTCTCTCTTCAGCTTTCCTCCGGGCGAAAGCAGCTTCCGTGGACCGGGAACGGTGGTCGAAAACCCCAGCGCACCGCTCACGCCGGAATGGTTCGAATTGGTGCACCATGCCGTCAGCGAAGCCGGCCGCCTCGGGATCACGCTGGCCTTGCAGATCAGCGCGGGCTGGGCCACCGCCGGCGGCGACTGGATTCAACCGGAGGACTCGCAGCAGCAGATCGTCTGGAGCGAGGAATCGGTAGCCGGCGGCCAGTCGTTTAGCGGTGTCCTCCAGCGCCCTAGACGCGCCAATGAGCAAGACACCGAACCCCAGAGCTGGCGCGATTATTATCGCGATCTCGCCGTCCTTGCCTTGCCCGTTCCGGCTGACTGGGGCGAAACTAACGTGACGCGTGACGCCGCCTTAACGGCCACCCTGCCCGTCAAGGATGCCGCCAAGCTGACGGATATCACGAGCCGGGAGCTCATGATCGATACCGATCAGGCCGGCCATATCCAGTTTTCGTTCGACGCCCCCTTCACGCTGCGTTCCATCCGCATGAATCCGGGGAGCCGGAGCGCTAACACGTTTTTCGGCGTCTACAACCGCCCCGCCCACAGCCTGGAAATTCAGGCGAGCGACGACGGCGTGTCGTTCCGGGTCGTCGGCGCGCTGGAGCCGATGGCGCACAGCTGGCAGACGCGCCTGTCGTCGTTAACCCACGCCGTCCCCGAAACCACCGCGCGCCATTTCCGGCTGGTATACCATCCCGGCCCGCCGATCGGGTACGACGAACACATGCAGTCGGGCTCCTATCGCGGCAGCGGTGGGTTCGGGTTCGAAACGGGTGAGGTTTCGGACGTGCCCATGCTCCAGATGATCGACCCGTTGCTCATCAGCAGCCTCGCGCTCTCGAGCACACCCGTCGTCCACCACTGGGAAGGAAAAACGGCCCTGGTCTGGGGCATGAGCCGGCGCATCACCGACACGGAGATGCCGGCATCGGCGTGTGTGTCCATGGACTCCCTGGTCGATCTGAGCGACCGCATGGGACCGGACGGGCAGCTCGACTGGGAAGCGCCTCCCGGATCCACCTGGCGCATCCTCCGGTTCGGATACACCACGATGGCGGAAACCAACGGGGAGGGCATCGGTCAGGGGTTGGAATGCGACAAGCTCAGCGCCGCCGGCGCACGCGCGTCGTTTAACGGCTGGTTCGCACGTGTCATCGACGACATCGGACCCGAACTGGCCGGCCGCGTGCTGACGATGCTCAACGTTGACAGCTGGGAGTGCGGATCACAAAACTGGTCACCGGTGATGCGCAACGAATTCCGCGCGCGCCGCGGATACGATGTGCTCCGGTACCTGCCCACGATGGCCGGCATCCCCCTGGAAAGTGCCGATACGACGGAGAGTTTCCTATTCGACCTGCGGCGAACCATTGCCGACCTCATCAGCGACAATTTCGTCGCCACGCTGAACGACCTCGCCCAGTCGCGCGGCGCACAGATGCAGATGGAGGCGGTGCCTCCGGGCATGATCTCCGACGGGATGAGCGTCCACAAACATGTCGATGTCACGGCCGGCGAGTTCTGGGTGACGGCCTGGCAGAACTGGAAACCCTGCGACATCGCCGAGGCGGCCCACGGCGCACACATATACGGCAAACGCATCGTCATGGCCGAGGCCTTCACGGGAGGCGGCGACTGGAAAGAGCATCCCTACGACCTGAAGGCGATGGGCGACCTCCACTTCGCCGACGGGATTAACCGGTTCATGCTACACCTCTGGGCGGCGCAGCCCTATCCGGGTCGGGTGCCGGGGCAGACGGGCGCCGCCGGCACCTATATCAATCAACACACCACCTGGTTCACACCCGGCAAGGCCTGGATCGATTACCTGCGGCGGTGCCAGGTGCTGTTGCAGTCCGGCCAGCCCGTGCGGGATGTGGCCTACTTCATCGGTGAAGCCGTCCCGTGCAGGGCGCTGATCCCACCCCGATACGGCTCGTTCTTCGTGACCGACCCGCCCCTGCCCGAGGGCTACGCGTACGATTCCATCAACCGGGACGTCCTGCTCCACCATGCCCGCGCGGAGGACGGCATGCTGGTGCTCGACAGCGGCATGCGCTACCGCGTCCTCGTCCTTCGGCCTGGCCCCTGGCTGACGCCCCAAACCCTGCACAAAGTCAGGGAGCTCGTACGTGCCGGTGTGACGGTTGTGGGCGACCGACCGTCCGCATCGCCCAGCCTGGATATGGCGGACTTCGCCGGCAATGAGGTGAGCGCGTTGGCTCAAGAACTCTGGGGTGACCCGTCGGGCGCACAGCCCGGATCTAGATCTGTCGGCAACGGGCGCCTGTTTTCAGGCGCACCGATGGACGTGGTGCTGACGGAGATAGACCTTCAGCCCGACCTGCTTTTCCACGATGTCGTCCGCACCGATAGCGGAGCCCCGTACGTAGCAACCTCCCATGAACCAGACGGCATCGACCCCACACTTTACGGCGCCGCGCGCCAGGGATGGGGCCTCGTGTGGAATCATAAACGCGATGGGGAGATGGATTTTTATTTCCTCTCGAACCAGGAGCAATTCCCACTCTCGTGTGAGGTCAGTTTTCGGGTGGACGATCGTGTCCCAGAATGCTGGCATCCGGACACCGGCCGCATCGAGGACGCGCCTGTCTGGAACGCGGAAGGTGGCCGGACCCGATTGCCCCTGGATTTTGATCCGGCTGGATCGGTTTTCGTCGTCTTCCGACGCTCCAGCCGCGGACTCGACCCCATCGTATCGGTCACGGGCGACTCGGGCCGCAGGGACCTGTGCTTGCAGATGACACCAGACGGCCTGGAACGTTGGGCAGCGGCGTCGGGGCAATGGAATCTGCGCACCCGGCGGGGATTCGTTTCCACGGTGTCCGCGGCAAACGTGCCGGCGCCCCGGCGGATCGACGGGCCCTGGCAGGTGACGTTTCCGCTGCTATCCGGGACGGTCAGGCGCGTGAATCTTGAGCCTGGATCGTGGACCACCCATCGCGATCCGGAGATAAGCCATTTTTCGGGCACAGCGACGTATCGTAAATCGATCGACCTTCCCGCCGCGCAGGAAAACACCCGTCTGTTTCTGGATCTGGGGGATATCAAGAACCTGGCGCGTGTCCGGCTGAACGGCAATGATCTGGGCGTCGTCTGGAAACCCCCGTATCGTGTCGAGATCTCGCCGGCGGCCGTTCCCGGGGACAATCAACTCGAAGTTGAACTAACGAATACATGGCACAACCGGCTCGTGCGAGACGCCGGCTTGCAGGAAAACGACCGCCAGACCTGGTTGCTCGGCTCCGGGCCTTCCGCGGACGCCACGCTTGAGCTGGCCGGCCTGCTCGGCCCGGTGCGTATCGTTACCGAAGTGCGCGTTTGATCAAGGTGTCAGATGTACGAAATACCAACCCGAACAACCCACCATGAACATGTATTTTCTCGCACAGAGTACCAACTCTGAGGCGATATTTCATGGCCATCGTAATCGAGTTGAAATAACAATACTCCGCCCTATTCGAGCAACCTCAATTCCCTGCCACAACAAAGTAATCCGTGTAAATCGTTGACTCGGATGGATATAACGCAAGCTTCTTCCACTCCTCCGCCACACCTTCAAGCGGCTTGAAATATTTTTCGTAGAAGTCCGCGGCCAGCACATTACTTTCGGGTGCCAACTGATCCCGAAGTTCCACCCGCTCGGCTTCATACATAACCAGATATCTGCCGGCGCGATCGCCTCGGTCGCCTTTGAGTAATCGGATACTCCAACCGGGTACCTTCCACTCAGGTAAGAAGCGCGTTGCAAAGAATTCCTCAAATTGCTGTTCCGTCACGCCCGGCTTCAGGTCAATCATATGAAGACCGTATAATCGCGCCTGGCCTTTATCAGCCTCGGAAACCTGTGCCCTTGAGGATCCAGGTGTGAGGCCCAAACAAACCATGGCGACAACTATCCATACCGCATACGGAGTGATCCTTTTCATGTTGGCACCTCACGCTTTCGAGTGATGATCCTGCAAAGACTCTTTTGAATAATGCCCATGACGGCGAAGAAGTCTCCACAGGATAACACCCTATCCCGCACCCTGTCAACAACGCTGGCATATTTCACTGCGTGCGCGCTTATGCTGAACACCAGAGGCCTCTCTCGCGGCCCAGGCACAGGTAAAGACCGGCATGAATCTGAGCGAGCTCACCGATCGGCGGCCCGTGGAACTCACCGCGGGCGTCCGGGCGGGTCGTTCGTCACGGGTACCTTGCCTTCCGGATCGTCGCCATTCGATAGGACCCACGCGACGCCACCGCCGGCGAGCAGGGATCCGCCTGCCACCACCCACCAGCGGCCTCTGCCGGATCTTGTCATCTCAGTAGCCGTGAGCTTGATGCGGTACGTACCGTCGAGGCCGGCAGGAAAGTCTTCTTGGATCGCCCACGTTATCATCTTACCGCTGCCCTGTCGCACGTTTCTGCCAACGTCTCCGCTCACGGCCAGAGGGATCAAGCTGAACGGCTCATTATTGCGGGAAACGGCCAAGCCGATCGCATATCGTTGCTTCGGGTCACCAATCAGCGTGTAGGCGATCGATACCAGAGAATCCGATGGGCCACTGATCCGAATATCCTGAATCATCGACTCGCTGTCGGTCTGAATGTACAGTTGGTCGGTCAGAGGCTGGGGAATCGCGCGCAGACGCATCACATAACGCTGTTCCGACAGGCCAGTTGGATAGTCAGCCAGTACATTCCACTGAATTCGTTTTAATGGTCCGTCCTGAACGCCCGGGCCATAGTCTCCCGAAAAAGCCGTCGGCGTCAGGTTGAACGTTCGGCCGTCATTGCTCGAGAGTACTACGGACACGTCGTATATACGACGAAAGGCCCCTCTCAGGCTGTAGGTGATGGTGAGAAGCGAATCGTTCGTATCCAAGATGGTTATGTTGTCGAGTGCCGAATCATCGCCCGGATCGAGTTCAATTCGCCGGCTCAAAGGGGGCTGTGCCTCGACCTCGACCGTACGCGACGGCTCACTCTCACTTGCAAGCCGAGAATTGTCGTACGCGGTGATGTGATAATAGTAGCGCTGAAAAGAGGATACGTCCGGATCGAGATAGGTAGGCGATTCCGGCCGGAGGGTAGCGACGGCCTGTTTTTGCAGAGGGTCTCGCCCTTTATAGATGCGGTAGCCGGCGAGATCGGTTTCCGTATTTGGGTTCCATTGCAGCCTGACTTGATCTCCGTTGACGATGGCGCGCAAACCGGTCGGTGCCGCTGGAGGCTGCAGCCGCACGGAGTCCTGATACGCGATAATAAAATCGCTGATCACTGGCGGGTCGGCCGTCGTATCGGGCGCAAAATCAGGATTTTCATCCATCAACTGCCGCAGTGTGTTTCTCATCTCTACCATTCGGCCGAGGTTGTACAGGCTCCGGGCCAGGAGATGTTGGGCACTTGATCGTTGTTCTTCCGAAAGGCTTGGGGATTGTAAGTAGTTGATCAGTTGATCGACGACTTCTTCGTAGCGGCCTTCGTCATACACCGCGGTGATCTGGATAATCCTCGTCAGATTTGCCGGCTCCACGGAGTAGTAAATGTGCTCCTTGGGCGACAGATCCGGGAGTTGAATCTCCGTTCTTCGAAAGACACCTGGTACCGAGATGCGGATAAGTTGCCGCACCGGCTCGAGCACGAGTACGTAACGCCCGGCGACTGGTTCGGACAGGTCTGAGACGATTGTCCAGTTGGATTCCAGCTTCAGATCAGTCCGGGACGAAAGAATGACGAGATACGCATGGTTAGGATAGCCGGTGAAAATAGTGGGCGCCTCCGGAAAGTCGGCGTAGCGCTGCACATCCAATTCCTGGAGCTGCGCGAAACCTTCGCGCGATAAAACCATGCAGCAGACCAGCAGGATCGCCCGTCGCCACCTTCGTTCAATACAAACTGGGCTCATCATTCCTTGGGATTTCCGGGGAGCACGACGCAATTTTGGTTGGGACTGCGCGCGTCATCGTTCCTGACTCGTGGCGGAGGCGGGAGGAGCGATCCAGAAATCGCTCAGTTGAAATACCTCCTCCGGTGAGACCTCCCTCTCCGGTTGCCAGGTGCGCACGTGGATCATCGGTTCGTTTTCATCGCGAAAGTCGATCATCAAAAATAAGTACCCAGAGTCACTGTATTCAGTCGATACCCAATGCTGGAGCAAGGTGACTCCGTAAATCGATTCGTGCATCGGATGCCGTACCAGCGTGATATCGTCGAACCGAACGTTGATGGACTGATTTTTCTCGAAAGCAAGGCGTAATTGGTCGAGGTAATCCGACTTTTTGCGCCGGACATACTCAACTTGGGGAGTCGTTACCGCATCGCCTACGTGGTCGGTCTCCGCGACTCTTACGACTTTACCGACGATGATAAGGGCGTTATCGCTAAAGACTCGTTCGATAAAGGGCAGATCTTTGCGGTTGTAGGCCGTACGAAAGATTTCCACGAAATTGAGGACTATCTTCCTCCTTCTCGTATCCGTCACGTTGTCCGCCGCCTGAAGCAAGTCGGAATATTGATGGTGATCAAGACCGAAATAGACGTCTTCGATGTACCCTGAGGGGGTTATGATCAGGACACCCTCGTGTTCGATGCGCTTACCCTCCTCATCTCTCTCGCGCAGCAAAAGAGGAATTCGCCGGATCTCGAACCCCTCACTGAGAGCAAGCAGGTCTACTACAACCCGATTCTGAGGGCAATAAAACTGGCTGTTTTCCCACAATTTTTCAAAGGAACTCCGGCCAGCCGGTGTGAAAACATCGTCCGGAAAAACAGGAGTGAGGCTGTCCACAAAGGCCTGATTCAGCGCAGTGATGACCTCCGACGCGCGTGAAGCCACCTCGGGCTCAAGAGTCGTCGCCGGCGTGTCATTGATGTCGATGATGGTTCTGTTCTGTGCTCTCACGGCGGAGAGGAAGCACAAGCCGAAACACGTAACGATGCATACGAACTTCATCATTTCCAGACCCGTTGTATAAGCTCTGCTCAATAAACAATCAACAAGGGGCTTTGTAAAGGGCCGGCTTATTCCTGATCGATAGTAACCGAAAACTTTTCTGCATCGAGCTGCTCGATGTACGTACCGTACAGGTCTTGTACGTTGTCGTCTCTTATATGCGTGTACAGCACCCCGACAACGGATACGTTTGCCGAGGACCATAAAAGCCCCTTCGGCCAATCGATGACCAGCATGTGACTGACGTCGAAGATTCGATCTTTGAAGAGCTGTGTGCTTTTAACCGACCCGTCGCCACCGATTTCAAGCCCCACATAGATATCATGGTTCTTTTCTAAAAATCCGACCAGAACAGCCAGCGGGAGCTCGTACTCCATGCGTTCCTGTCCGTACATTTCGTGGACTAGCCGAATGTTTATGCTGACGCGGGGTGCAGGCGCTGACAGGACATTACGGAGGCTCTCCAGGGGATACGCGGGGTCAAATAGGGGTCGAATACCGTCTTGTGATCCTCGATAATACCGATCTGCCGTGAGGCCCGGATGAAGTGACGCTCCCGGAAGAAGGCGGAGGTCACCGCGGTACGGTTGCAGCGAACTGTCTGAAACCCCTTCTATTGGCGAGCGAACGGCCGGCTGTAGGTCGAGGGACTTGATGGCCACATGCAGCGCATCGTCGAGTTCTTTTTTGTCGCGCCCGCTGATCAAATCGAGCCGCGCGGGAAAGGTGATGCGGACTCGATTTGCGGCGTCGTCCTGGCCCGTAAGAGAAAAACGGTAGTCCTGCAGGACCAGTGCAACTTCGGTGTGGGCGGTAAGAATGCCGAGCATCTCGTAGAAATCAGGGGCTCCAAGCGTGCCGAGGTGTCGTCCATTGATCTCGATCACGATATGGTCGGCCTCCAGGTTGTCCAGGAGGCGCTCGATGTCGCTGCTGACCAGGTATAAAAAGTATTCTTCTACAAAGAGCCCTGCCGGCGCGATGGCAGCCATTTCGTCTCGAGTGAAAACATCGAAGCCGATATGGGTAACCTGATCATTCGGATCGATCGTCACCCTTATGGAAGGAAGTTCAGGTGCCTCACCCACCTTGTACCGATACGTCTTCCCGTTGGCAGGCATCTCGATAGCCTGGACGGATATAGCCTGCCGCTCGGCCAAGTCAAAGTGCTGATAGAGCGCACGCAGTCGATTCGAGGCAAAAGTCAAAGGTCGACCAGTCGAGTTGACGGCCGTTTCTTGCAACCCCGATAGAATAGGGATACCCGCCAACACCGTCACGGGTCGCCAAAACAGGTCAAGGCAGAATAGTACCAGAAGGAGCCGGCCGGAAGCATGTATTAACTTCATGTCACCTTGTTTTATGGGCGCCGTCCATGTCGCCCGTCGGTGCCCTGGCCTGGTTGCCGCCGCGCATCACTCATGCCGCCGCTTGTCGACTGTTCGGGCACCCAATTCAACAGACGACGATCTCAAAGAAAAGTGCTCGGTGCCACGTCAACTTCTTCTAAACAGACGCCTGATCGACCGTCACTTCAGTAGCCTGAGCTGGCGTACGTCCTCGAATTCCGCGCCCGAGACTTTGAGCAAGTAAACGCCCCCGGCCAGGTCGGACGCGTCCACCTGGAAATCATGTCGCGTATGTTCTGTCAGAATCCCGTCAAAGATCTCCCGATGCCGGCGACCGAGCAGGTCGTACAGTTCGATCCGTACGTGCTGCGTCGATGAAAGTGTAAGGGTAAACGTAGTGACCGGATTAAACGGATTGGGATAGGGTGGTGAAAGCGTGTAGCGGGCGTCTGACGACAGAAACAGGTCAATCTCGCGCGAATACTGAGCGGTGCCGTCGAAATCTACTTGCCTGAGGCGGACGGAATGCTCCCCCGGGGCGAGATCCGGGATGGTGTATCGATAGCTGTGGGGGTCGATCGACGACCCGTGGCCTTCCACGAACCCGAGCGTACGAAAGGCATCCGGCCTGGCGCGATACTGAACCTGGAAGCCGGCATTGTTGATCTCCGAACGTGTCTCCCAGATCAGCTGGGCAGTGCGCGTCGCATCGACGAATGCATCGAAACGGGATAGTTCTACGGGGATCAGGTCACCGTCGAATGAAACCTCCCAGATCGCGTGTTCTCCTCCCCAGTCGAGGACGAATATCCGATCCTTCACGAGCGCGGCGTCGATAGGGTTGTTGAATCCGCTGACGAGCCGGGTAGTACCGATGGTATAGTTGCTGACCTCCCGCTTCAATTCGAGGTGCAACAAATCCATACCGGGGTCATCGAATACCTCCAGGAGCGATCCGCTGCCCGTCGAGCCGTCGTTCCATCCCAACACGAAACCATCCCCCGCGTAGGGTTCCGGGAGAGCGCCGCTGGTGTCGAATACGAGACCGAGGGGCGACCGGTGTGCTGTGAAGGTGGAGCGTTCTCCGTCATGCCTGATCAGGCCGGTCGTTTCGGATCGATACGACGTCGCGTCCGGGCCCTTGTTCACGATGGGCTCGGTGAAGACGACGCTCGCCGGCGGGGGCGGAAAATCGGAATCGTCATAAAAAAAGCCTTGCTTGTACCCGTGCGATGACTTGTTCAGGAGCAGGTCGGTCTCCGGATCATAGCCGTCAAATTGTTGCGGCGTCACGTTGCCGCCAATGCGCCAGGGAAAGCCGTAATGATGGCCTTCCCGGATCCAGTTGAGTTCTTCGCTGTCGTCGCGTTCGCCGGCATTTTCCGTCGCGAACAGGTCGCCGATTCCTGTAAAGGCGAGGTCGAAGCTGTTCCGGACGCCTTCCGCATAAAGATAGCCGTCGGCGCGCAGGCGATCCCGATCGTTTGGAAGCAGCAGGTTGTCGGCCTCCGCGGGAAGTCGAAAAATCGCGGCCGTGAGCGCCACCTCGCGCGCCCCGGGAAAAAGTCCGCCGGCGGTCTGTTCCTCGCCGTGGTCGGTTCGCGAGCCGCTATTTACGAATAACTCATCGCCGGCCGGACTCACAACGATACCGCTAAAATTATGATCAAAAGCGGTATTGCTCTTCGGGTACACTTCCGTTCGCGCGACGGTGGTCCAGATTCGATCCTCTTGCCCGGGCGCCCCTTTGCGGACAATTCCATACGTCTGGCTGGTGGCGACCGGCTCGTTTCCGGCCAAGTAAAGGGTGCCATCGGGGCCGAAAGCCATGCCCTGCACGTCCACCAGACCATGATCTTCCGTAGTATACCGTAATATGCTCACATAGCCCTGCTCCTGCTCCACGATTTCGTATATCGTGCCGGATCTCAACAGGTAGAACAGGCCATCGGAAGCAGGATCCAGGGCGAGTCGAAGCGCCCCAGAGGCCGCATGCAGCACCAGGTTCACCCGGACGCCGGGCAGGTGCGGCTCAGGTATGTGGAAGTCCTGACCCGCAAGCCTTTGGGGGCCCCAAAAGGCGCAGCCAAGGGTGAGGACTACGATTGTATGTTTTATGGGTGTGGCGCGCATAAGCGACAATCTGGCCTTCGGCGAACGGAGACAATGCCACCGGCGCGCATCGCGCACCACCCCTACCAAACCGAAGGTTATCCGGTGGGAAGTACATAGATCGCGGCTTTGCCTACCAGATATTCTGGAACGTTCTGCACGCGTCGGTCAGACAGCAGATCAACGCGATCCGTGTCGCCCGGCGCCAGAACGGTGACCAATGCTTCTTCTGACTTGTCGAAAACAAAAATATAGCACCGATCCGGGTTCAAAAAAAATTCCGCCTGACCGAAGGTGAGATTTCCACGATCGCGTTCGATCATCAGGCGGCTGACCAAAGGCTGAAAGCTGTTATACGTCAGGAGCGATTTGATTACGTCGGGCGGCCGGGCCGCATCGTCTACCCCGAGATGCGCCAATTCCATCACGCGGCTGGCACCTCCCGGCTCGGCATCTACCTGCGTCAGATCGGGGTAGACGGCCAGCCCGCCGGCCAGGAAGATGCCTGCGAGGACGGTCAGGGCTGTCTTCCTGACACCAAGTGGCACGTTTTGGGCACGGCTACGGTTACGAAGTAATTGAAACCCCCTGTTTTCTCGGAACACATCGAGCCTTTTGTCGGGCCCAACGTGTGGCAGGTGCGGGGGAACGTAAATCATACAAGGGGTGATAAATGGATTGGGGGTCGCGCGCGTGGTACTTGCGGTTATTTTCAATTACTGTGCCAATAGATATCGATCGCAGGGGGCTTGTTGGGGACACTCGTTCTTATCGAGACGACATTCCCAGGCGGAAGTGCTCAGAGCGTTCTCTTTTTTGACGATGAAGCCATACATTGCACCGATTACTTTTAACAAAAGAACCAGGATGAGTTGACGATGCCCGATCAAGCGTCTGAACGAAATCCAGGGCCGGCGGAGCGTCATGACCTGTCGAAAGAAGTGCTGGATCGACTGGTCATGGAGATTTTCGAGCGCATCTACGATGCCGATCCTCAAGCACAAAAGGAACTGCTTGATATCGAGGCAGGGGAAGACCCTTCATTGCGGAGAGGGGTCGAGGAATTGCTGCGCAGCATGCGAGACGCCGATCGGGGTGGCTTTTTCCAGCCGTCCGCTATCGACATGTCCGAGCAGGTCTCGCTCGTCGGTCAACGATTCGGTGCCTACGAGATCAGACGCGTCATTGCGGCCGGCGGGATGGGGGTCGTCTACGAAGCCTGGCATGAACATCTAGACCGCAAGGCGGCCATCAAGATGCCGCTTGAGGCGCATAAGCACAGAAAAGAACTTTTCCGGCGCTTGCAGCGGGAAGGTCGCGCACTGGCTAAACTCCGGCACCCGCATGTGGTGGAGGTCTTCGACGCGGGCATCACAGAGGACGAGGTCCCCTACCTCGCCATGGCGTTCGTCGATGGGCGAACGCTGACCGCGGTCCGGGAGGCCGGCGCCTATTCACCGCGGGACATCATCGAATGGATGCGCCAGATTGCGGAAGCCCTGGACTACCTTCACGCGGCCCAGATCTACCACCGGGACGTGAAGCCTTCTAACATCATGATCAACCGCGACGGTCATGCGGTCCTCATGGATTTCGGCATCGCACATATCGGCGACATGACGCGGATCACAACGTTCACCCCGGGGACCTTTGTTTATATGTGCCCGGAGCAACGCGACAGCAAAGCTACAGACGGCTCGTGCGACCTGTACAGCCTTGGACTCGTCATGTACGAACTGGCAACGGGAGCTATCTCTTCAGCGCCTGACCTGAGCTTGCTACCCAAAAGGACCCGCGATGAACGGTTGATTGCCGATGTCGTTAACCGGTGTTTGCAACGCGAGCCTCGGGCTCGCTTTCAATCCGGCCGGGAAATGGCCGACACACTGCGCCCCAAGGTACCCGATGTGCCGGTGAATCGGGTGGTAATCGTTGGCATTCTTGTGTTCGTTCTCGCCACTGCCGCCTACTTGTTTTTCCGACCCTTCACCGGAGAACCCGTTTCTGCCCCGCCACCGGCTGAACCGGGTAGTAGCGGGTTCGCCCAGGTCGCACCGGTGCCTCCTCCCACCATCAAAGACCTCATCGACCAGTCTGTCGACCTGTCATCGTTGACCTCCCGGCTTGCGGAGTTGCGAGAACGCGGGGACCTGACCTTCGGGAGGCAAGCCGACTTCCTCAATCCGAATCACTGCTATGTGTTTGTGTTCGATGAGGAAGGCAAGTCGGCCCTCGCGATATTGGCACCCGGTAGCGAGAATCGATTCGACCTGCTGAACGGTGCTCTCATTTCGGATGTGCCGGCGCTGTTGCAGGGCAGGGCAACCGTTTGGATCACTCTAGTAGATTAGCGTAGCAGCACCATCGTTCGCACCTGCTGATGTGTTCCGGCCTGCAGGCGCATCAGGTATATCCCACTTGCTAACGGATGTTGCTGCAAATCGCGACCGTGCCAGCGCACCACATATCGCCCCGGAAGTTGGTGCTGTTCGACAAGGATCGCCACCCGCTGGCCGAGCATATTATATATCTCCAGACGGACCGCATAGCCGTCAACGTGCGCCGGCAGAGCATACTCGATGTGGGTTTCCGTATGGAAGGGATTCGGGTAATTCGGAGCCAGTTCAAAGACTTCGGGTACGATATCGGCACGACGTTCGGCAACAAAATCGTCGCTTCCGATGAAGAGGAAGTATGGATCCGACGCGCCGCGCGCTGGAATCTGGAAAGTCGATTGCCGGTGCAAGTCGTAGGCCGATGAGGTCCGGGCATCAACCAGCAAAACCTGGCGATCAGCGAACAGGTCGAGGCCAGCGGCTTCAACGTCTAAGGTACCGGGTGTCGATGTCTCGATGAACACTTCGTATACCTGACCTTCTCCAGCGTCCGACCGGTATTCGGCGGCCAGCCATTTGTACTCCGAGGTAAGCTCCGGGTTGAACAATCGGATCGAAAGGGCAGCGAAATCGCTCGGCGGAGCGAATTGGTCATGTCGGTCGAGCCCATTCACGGCTTCGGAGTGCCGTCCGATATACGTGCTGGCCTCATACCCAGCGGCGTCGCGGATCCGCAACGTCATGGGCTGGATGCGGGGCTCCTTAGGGCCTGAAGCTGAGGGGGAATGGCTTGAATTGCGGCCTGCCGTGATGCCGGCACCGTGGAACGGGATTAACAGTTCGGTGAGGACTGGTTCGCGTTCGTTGATGAGGTAATACCCCTCAAAAGCTCTCAGTTCGTTGGCGCTGGTAAAGTTTCCATCAAATTGCCAGAGCGTATCCAGAACACTATTCAGCGCCGCAATCTCTGGCCAGGCAACCGGCTCCAGAAAAGGATTGGTAATGATATTCCAGCCGGGATGGAGCGGAATGGCATAGGTGTTTTCGAGTGATAACGGAACGGTGGCGACATTTTCGCTCACTTGCCACGGGCTGTTTTGGATGGCCCAGAAGCCGCGGCCCTCACCAAAAGTAAAAATGTCAGGTTGTGCATTGGAGAAAGGTATAAGATAGTCGTCCGGCTGATCCCCGGCATTTCCATTGTCAAAGAACACGTTCCAATCGATGCCCGGCTCTCCTGTAAACGTACTGGCCACGAGGATATCCACCCCACCGGGCAGTCCGATGAGCCGATAATTGGTCGACAACGTGTGGTCGCCAAACGCTCTGGCCTCAGTTTCGATCGTTTGTGTTGCGGGATACGCAAACGGAGAGATCGGGCCCAGTGTCGTGGTTGGCCCGGCATTGCCGGCCTCCGTGACTGCTCCCAATCGATAGGTAAACACTCCCCCTGAACTGACGTCATTATCGACGTAGAGGCCTGCCGCGGGATCGGGCCGAGCCACCTCAACACCGTTTTTGATCACAAGCATTTCGCCAATATCACAGTCTGAGGGCGGCTCCCATCGAAGTACGATGCGCTCCGGTCCGGGCTGCAAACTCGCCTGGGGGGCAGGGGGCACACACGATGAGAGTGATATGGGGTCGGAGCCAGGACCGCCTCCGCCGTCGTTTACGCCCAGGACGATGTAATAATAGACGGAGTCCTCGGCGATCGCGTCGTCGGTGTATATGGTGCCGGTGATGCCGGCTTGAAGGAGCTGAGTGGGGGGGGTCCTGGTATCCCGGAATATCCTATAGGTTTCGGCGCCGATGGCCGGCTCCCACCGCAGGATAAAACGCCCGGGTTCCACAACCGAGGGCTCAAAGGTGGGTTGAGACGGCCGCACGGTATAAGAGACGGGGATCTGCGTACTCCCGGAAAGGCCTTCCTGGTCGGTGGTGACCACCGTGAACGTGACTGCGCTTCCCCCGGGCTGCCCAGGGATCACGCCGGAGAATTGATTGCCCGTCCCCTGCTGCATGGGGATGTCCAACTGCTCGATGGTATTCAAGGTCCATCGGATGACTACGGTGGCAAGGTCGCCCTCGAAATCAGTGACGGTGGTTTGTATCGGTACAGTATCGAGGTGTGCCGGAGTAGGGGCAATCGATATTTCCGCGGGCATCGCGGGCGTGTTTGACACCCCGATGCTAATGTTCAGAACCTGGACTGTACTGGAGTCCTTGCCGCCAAAAGCCGTCCCCCCGTTGTCTTTCAAGACGAGCCGAACCTGCGCCGTCCCCGTATCGCTGGTTACCGGCGTGTAGGACAGCAGGGCGGCCGATCCGGAAATTACGAGCGAGGGCTGTTCCTCGAACAGCGTTGCATCGTCAACTGAAATCTCAAAAAAGAGCGACTGCCCGGCTTCGTTTACAGGACCCGCACGGATATCGGTCGCCCAACCCTCGATGCGTTGTGGGCCGGCGTCTTGTTGAACGACTTGATCCGGACCGCGGGTGAAGTTCGGCGGGTCGTTAACGGGTCGAAGCGTGATGGAAAAAACCCGTGGTCCGCTCGTATCGTCGCCGCCGTTGGCTATGCCTGAGTCATCTTTTAATGTGGCGGTTACCGTTGCGGAGCCATTCGCGTCCGTAGCGGTTTCGAAAACCAGATCACCGTCCTGATTAATGGTAGGTTGCAGCGTGAATAACGCGGTGTTGTCACTCACCACGCTAAAATTCAAGTTCTGACCGGATTCCAATGGGCCGGCCGAGATATTGCTCGCCCACTGGTCGTTCGTGATCAGGCCGGCATCTTCGTCGACAACGACGTTGCCGCCGGCGGTGAAGGTGGGCTCGTCGTTCACCGCATTGACGGTAATCGTGAACGATCGGACGGGAGACTGGTTCACGCCGCCGTTCGTCGTAGCTCCATCATCCCTGAGGAAAACCGATACGGTGGTGCTTCCGGAGGCATTCGCGGCCGGTTGATACGTAAGCGTGCCTGAAGACGAAACAGCCGGCGGGGTCAAAAACAGGCTGTTATTATCTGTGTTGACGACAAACGTGAGGCTCTGGGCCCCCTCGTTCGGCCCAGCGCTCACTCCGGTGGCCCAGTTGGCAACGCTCTGCGCGCCCGCATCCTCAAAAACCGACTGGTCGCCGCCGATCACGAATTGGGGGGCGTCATTTACAGACGTGACGGTCGCTGTAACCCGGGCCGTTACAAAGTTATCGGCGGTGTCCGTGGCACGCACATCCACCAAACTGGTGCCATTCTGATTGGCAACAAACCGCAGCTCCAGCGTGGAGCCGCTCAGAACGGGGGTAACCAGCGCGGAGTTTGTATTCGATTCGATGCTGTATTGCAGGTTGTCTCCGTCCTCGGGGTCCTCAAAGTAGACGTTCAGGTTGATGGAGGCCGTCGGGGCGTCTTCGAAAACAGAGACACCTGGGATCGGGGTAGCGGTAGGGTTGGCGTCTTCGATTTCGAAGGTATTCTCGGTTGCAAATGGGGAGGCGAGGAAGCCGTGGTCGATGCTCTGGACGCTCCAGTAGTAGGTGCCGGCGGGCAGCCCTTCGAGTCGCCAACTTCGACCCTGATCGGCGTTGCCGCGCCAGGGCAGCCGGCGATTGCCCGCTCCGTCGCTCATCGGGGCGATCACGTCGAAAGCGCCCGGACTGGTACCCACGCGCAGGTTGTAACCCAACCCGGCGCCAGGCGTCTCGGCGTCGGTGGACACGTTCCATCTGAGGGTGACGTCTTTATCGGTGACTGTGTGGCTGAGCCCTCCGGGGCTGGACGGGCGGGAGTTGGCCGTCACGGCAACATCATTGCGGTAGATACGCGTTGTGCGCCCCGCGCCGAGCTCGCCCGAGACGAGTACGTCCAGGTCGCCATCTCCGTCGTAGTCACCCCATGCAGCGGCGCTCGAACCGATCGCCCCGAGGTCGTGGGCCTCGCTGAAACTGCCACCGTCGTTTGTATAAATGCGCGTGAGCGCTCCCGAAGCGCCGTCGAGACCGGAGACGAGCAGATCAAGATCGCCGTCGTTGTCATAGTCGCCCCAGGCGACCTCCCCCTTTTCCGTGCCCGGCAAGCCTGCCCCGACGTCGGTGAAGCTCGCGCCGGCGTTGTTGCGGTATATGCGGGCGAAGACTCCGCCCATGCCATCGCCGCCGTTGAGGGCAATGTCCAGATCGCCGTCGTTGTCGTAGTCGCCCCAGGCGGCGGAGGCCCACTCGAGGCCGATGAGCCCATAGTCGATGAAGGTAAAACTTCCCGCGCCATTATTGCGATAAATGCGCGAAATCAGCCGCTGGGCATGGTACTCATTGCCGACCAGGAGCAAGTCCAGATCGCCGTCGTTGTCGTAATCCCCCCAGTCGAACGCACTCAGATCCACGTCGGGGAAGTCGAAGCCGGCCTGGGTGAAGGTAGTGGGGCCGTCGTTACGATAAAGAAACGTCCTCCGGGGCTCGCCCGTATCGCGGCCGGAAAAGATCACGTCCAGGTCGCCGTCGTTGTCGTAGTCGCCCCAGGCGGCCGCGCCGAAGCGCAGGCCAGTCAGACCGGTGGAAATATTGACGAAGCTCCCGCTGTTGTTGCGGAAGATGCGGCCTACGAGCCCGAAGCCGGTGCCGCGTCCGGTCAGCACGACATCCAGATCGCCGTCGTTGTCGTAATCCCCCCAGACGCCGCTACCGTCAGAAGCGTTGGTCAATGCGGTGGAGATGGGCGAAAAGGTGCCGTTTACGTTGCGATACAGCTGGGTGGAAAAGCCGTCGGAAACGCAATCACGATTTCCCTGGGTATCTATGGCACTACTTTTACAACCGGTCAGCAGTACATCCAGATCGCCATCATTGTCATAGTCGCCCCACGCCGTGTCGCCGTCTTCCAGCCCGATCAGGCCGGCGCCTATGTCCGTGAACTGCGCATAAACAACCGGCGTGAGGTACCCGGACATCAGGAAGACGCCCAGGGCACAGTATGATGTATACAATCGTCCAGACATGGGTACACGGCAGTGGTAGAGCAGAAAATAAGAAAATTAGGCCGTACGCAAATGAGTCTGACACGTTTGTGTGGAATTTCGCCTGTCCGAGGAAATCAGCGAGCCTTCCTGGACCGACCGGCGGGACCCTGATTGCATGCATGGAGACGTTAATAAAATGTATCCACTTAATCACCACGTCTACAAAATTCGATACCTTCATGGATGCTGAGACCACCCGTTCTTCAAGACGCAAATCCGCACCCTCATGGCATCGAATTCACTCGGAGAGGTCACCAGGCTGCTCGAAGCCATTCAGTCGGGCGATGAACGCGCCTTCGATCAACTCTTCAACCTAGTCTATGATGAACTCCGAGAGCTCGCGCGGCACAGGTTACGCAGGGCCGGCAGCCCGGGTACGCTGGATTCGGTGGCGGTTGTCAACGAGGCCTACATCAAGTTGCTCGACACGCCCAACATTCACTCAAAAAGTCGCGCGCAATTCTTTGCACTCGCTTCGCGCGCCATTCGCAGCATACTGGTGGATCACGCCCGGATGAAGCATCGGGACAAGCGAGGCGGTGGTGTTCGTGCCGTGCCGATCGAAGCCGCCACCGCCGTTTTTCACGAGGAGCACCCGGAATCGTTGATCGATCTCGACAATGCCCTGACCCGGCTCGCCGAGATAAGCGGGGAGGCTTCCCGGGTGGTCGAATGCAAGGTTTTTGGGGGGCTCACGATCGAAGAAGTCGCCGAGGTCCTCGAGATGCCCGTCATCCGCGTACGCCGGCGCTGGGATTACGCCCGCGCCTGGCTGTTCAAAGAGCTGTACCCGACCGCCTGAACGCCCCTATTCTAGAGGTTGGCCACGGCACAAGGCGCGGATGTCGAACCGAGATGGGTCACATCGCCCACTCATTTCCAGCGCGTTTCCGACGGCACGTATCTATCGGGCAAACGGGTGTTAAACACGATGCCCGCGGCGGCCTCCTCGGAGAAGCCGATTTTCCGAAAAACCTGACGCCAGTATCCGGCAAGCGTGTCAACCGGTACGCCGTGGGATTGACTGAGATGTGGCTGCGTGGACATCACGATGCTCAGGTCGGCATATCCCAGGTCATAGGTGGGGCGGAATTGCTTGAGGAAATCGGGAAACGTGTTACGGTGCTTGTTCATCGATACCAGTCCAAATCCGTCATGGTCGCATTCCTCCACCATATCGGAGAGCAGGATGAGTTCCCTTTCGGCATCACCCGAATTCTCGAAGCGGGAAAACATGCCGTGTGCACTCGAAAGCGAGTGAACGAGGCAACTCGCCGGCAGGTTGCTCGCAGGCAGATACACCTTTTCGAACAACGCGTGGATCGCCTGCACGGCTGAATCCCGGTTGGACGCGAGGACATCTCTCGCTTTCTTCTTCTGGTTTGTATTCCGGGGCTGCGCGGGCGCGGTGAATTCGAGGATGGGGGGCACATGCGGGGCTCGGTCGATGGGATAGATGGACACGGTGCTACCGAAGGGTGCACTCTCGATGATCTGTCCTACTTTCTGACTCAATTCCGCGATGTGGGTATTGGCTTCAGCCTGCGTCGTAAGGTCGACGAGTACGAATATGATCTTTTTCTTGGCAGCATATTCGACAGCATCTTCGATAGGATACGCGGTCGGCGCACTCGGCACTGGAGGCCGTGGTGGGTCCGGCGGCGGCGGCATGTCGGGGACGCGGCAAGCGATGAGCAGGCAGCACGCAGCGAGTGCAAGCCGGCCGGCAATAAGGCCCGACTGGGTGAGTAACAGACGACGATAGTTCATGTCATTCTAAGCTTTTATCCCTGTGCGAGATGAGAACGGTTCTCATCAATCATGTTCGACGGCTCGGCCGTTCTGGTTCGACTCCATGTGGTTCACGGCATCCAGTCCGATTGAGGCTCTCTTCTGGTTTAGCTGCATTTCGAGGATGCCACGTGCGACAAGCTTGCTGCGCGCCATGCGGGACATTTCGTGCAGGCTATCACTGTTCGAAGTAACGCTCGCCGGCGTAAGCCAACCACACTGGTACCCACGTTCGTACTGGCTGGCGAACAAGAGCCGAAGGTTTCCGACAAACGAATCGGCGTTTGTGGCATCGAATTTCGAGATCCATTTTGCCAGCGCGCTACAGGCTACCTGCCGTCTCCGCGATGCGGCTTCCAGCATCGATTCGGCGTCCCGAGCCATCTTCTGAGCCTGCCTGAGATCGCGATAATTGCCAAAGTGATTCAACCCGAGCGACGCGCAGATCCCGCCGATGATTGGAAAGAGTAGCGTGATGGCAATGAATAGATAGAGCCCCATCGTCGGTAGTTCTTCCTCAAGCACCACCATCTTTGTTTGATACCGAAAGACGCCGAGAATCAGAATCGTGAGGAGTGTAAATCCAAGCACGAGGGTTTTAACCCAGAAACGGCGGCGTGCGACCTGTTTGACCTGCTTTTCTTCACCCGCTTCGATTTTGTACAAATCTTTGAACTGGGTCACTTTATGCTCCATCGGACAGGCCATATACTCGTCCCAGTAGATCTTGATGTAAATCGTACAGAACGCGATGCCGATGGAAAGCAGGAACACTTCCCAATTCATCGCAAAAATCAAAAGCGGATAAAAGAAGAGGCTGTCTGAGATCGAGCCACTTTCTTCCAGGTTGAAGCCCTCCAGCGTGAGCTGCAGAGCCAACGGAATGTCAGCCAGGATCAGGAACACAGCAAAGAACAGGTAGACCAGGCCGAGGAACAGCGAGAACTTCCTTGGATCTTTCTGATACGCTTCCTTCAACCCCGCGAGATAATGGTGCACCTTGTCATGTTCGGTTTTGTGGAGCGCAAACGCGTTCTCCCGGATCTCCAGATCAACTTTGTGTTTGTTGACCTGACCAACAAACTCGGCCACGATTTCAAGCGTCACCAGTTCGGCGCTGAGCCGAGCCTGCGGGGTGGCTTTTTCTTTCGAGAGACCTAACTGCCCATCGTGATTTCCCATCTCCCAGAATGAGCGTTCTTTCTCGGAAATGAGTCGCCGGCTATTTTGTTCGATCGTCGATTCGCCGTCCATCGTTTGATCGGCCACAGATTGGAACCGAAAAGCAGTTTGCGCTTCCGGCTGCACAGTCGACTTCGAAGGCTGCAGCCAGCTGATAACCCTTCGCAGAGCATTGTTGATAATCGTTTTCATCGTTTCGAACCGTGGTTTATGGGCGTCCGGTTTTTAAAGGGCAGCTCCGTTTACAGTTTTTCATCGCTGTTGCCAATCAGCGGCAGGTTGGCGGGAAGTACGGTAGAACCTTTGCGCAGCATTCTTCCAGTGATATAGCCGTCGATCAATTCGCATTCGTACTCCATATACAGGTGCTTGAGGGCCAACACGATCTCGTCGCGCGACTGCTTTCGCTGCCTCAGGGCCTCCCGGTAGCCATCCGCCGCCGAGCGAAGATCCCAGAGCCGCTTTGTCAGGGTGCCTTCGAGTCCATGGTCACGCGATTCGAACAATGTGATCTCTTGCTCGAGTGCCGTCTGGCGCGCTCGGGTATTGTCAAGCTGCTGCAGGCGCGACGTGAGCTGGAAGGCGTGCTCGCGGAAATACTTCCGGTCGATGTCCGTGACCCAGGAGTCGTGTTGCGGCGCGCGATCCTGCCGGCGCAACCCGAGCCACCCCTTCACAGACCGGCCGATCGACCTCGGCCGGATGTGCGGCTGCCGCGAGAGGCCCCGCAGCCCTTCCGAAGTGAGCGTGGTTCTGATCCGGATGAGATCGAACAGGTCACCCAGACAAGCGTCAACCTGCCGACGAATACGCGGATTTTCCAGCATGGACGTATCGAGCGAGGGCGCCTTCTTCTGGATGAACCGCTCGATCCTGATGAGTTGGGTCAACTGATCTTTCTCTTCCTGAAAAAGGCCACTGTACTTTATGCCGTATCCGAGTGTCAGACTGCCCACGATGAGCGTGATGAAGAAAGCAGTCGCGGCGATTCCGGCATCCGACACGTCCGGCACCAGCGGGAGCAGGCCGCACGACAGGATCAGGACTCCGAAGACTATGGTCAGTTCGGCGTGTTTCATCCAGGTGGGTGTTGCCTCGGACTTCGGCTTCAGCCAGCGAGGCTCGATCACCAGGGAGATGTAGATGATGCCAAGGCCGGCCGCCGCGAGTGCGACCAACGTGCCGACGAACTGACCCGACAGGGAGATAAGCAGCTTGCGCACTTCGTCCTGGTTCGCATCGTCCTCTGGTCCCAGCAGTGCAAGCCCGATCAGGACCATACCCAGTAGGAACAGCTTCGGCAGCCACTGGAGCCAGCGCTCGTAAAACGTGGGCGTAGCCGGGTCCTGCCCGGTCTGCCGACTGTTGACCATAAACCCGGGAAGAATGGGCGACTGGATGAAGAACCAGCCTCCGTCCGTCTTGCGCCTCCGTCGGATAACGCGCTGACAAAGCCAGGCCACCAGGGTGACAGCCGCCAGACAGCCGGTCCACCAGCCCAACGCGATTCCTGTGATTTGTACCAGCGAGTAGCCCTCAAGCGTGGCCGCCAGCGAAAAGATGCGCTGGATAAAGAAGGAGAAATAATCCTCATTGCCGAGAGAGGGACGAGAGAGACAGAAAGCGGCGAAAAACCATCCGGCAGCAAAAACAGCGGCCCAGCCCGCGCGATACAGAAACTGAACAATCTGGTGGGTGAGTCCGCTCTTATCCTCGATTTCCTCCTTCCGTTGTCCCAGGACCTTGAGGCGCGAAAGCGTTTGGTTGCGATGATCCCGGTACCAGCCCAGCATATCGTCGACGAACGTCTTCAGTTCTTCATGCTTCTGTCGTTGTTGGGCAACGTTGCGTTGGGGTAGGATGGCATAGCCGGCGAGCAGTTTTTCGAGTTCCGCATGGATCTCGTCCAGACGCCGATTGAGCGTCACTTCAACAAATACTTTTTTCTCGCCTTCCAGTGTTTTCAGAACCGTCTGCACGGCATCCTCCAGGGCGACCGCTTCAGCGCGGAGCTGAGCCAGCTCCGTCTTAAGGGCTTCGGGTTTACCCTGGAGCCTTGCCAGGGCTTCCTCTTCTGTTTGTATCCGGGACTCGAGCGAATCGATCATGATCCCGGTCGCTTCTGCGAACTGATTCAGGCTTTCTTCGATAGACGTTTTGTTGAACCGATGCGTCTCCGCGAGTTGCATGATCTCCTCGCGTAAGCCCTCTTCCGCGTCGTTTGCTTCTGAGACAGCGCGATAGAAGCCGCGTTTGTTGTAGCGATCCTTATCGATGGGTTCCAACCGAAACTGGGTGACTTGCGTCCGAGTGTGCATCACATCGCCGGCGACTTCTCCCCCGGGGTGTCCATTCTGGCCGTACTGCGCTGAGAACAGGACATCGTGCCGATCAATGCCATCGGGGAGTCGCCCCACGCGGTCGACATTCTTGGTGGGTTTCATGATGAATACCTTTGCTTGAGATGGTGGTTGATTAATCAGACGCTTCTTTGCGGGGAAAATGATCACGACGGTGTAGGAATCTTCCTCTACAGCCGGCGCGAGGGGGCGGATGTGAATCGATGACCATCCTTGTCAGATGTGTTATGGTCACCAAGCACGCCGTGCCGCACGACCCGGGGTGCCCTCATGAAAACCCGAATCTCCCGCTCTTGCCTCCACAACGCGTTCGTCGACGCGTAAGCCGCCCCCTCTACCTGACACTCCTCGGAGAAACCGTGAAGCTCGTACCCGCCCTCTCACCCCACCATCACTACCAACACCACCCCCACCGCCGCCGGCAGCGCCTGGACCACGAGGATCTTCCGGCTCGCTGTAATCCCCCCGAACAAGCCCGCTACCAGCACACACGTTAGAAAAAACACCTTCACCCCGAATCCCTCCTCCCCCAGACTCACCCCCCAGATCAGGCCGGCCGCCAGAAATCCGTTGTACAGCCCCTGGTTGGCCGCCAGCACCTTCGAGGCCGCCGCTGTCTCGCGGGTCTGCCCGAAGGCGCGCAGGCCGGCGGGTTTGTCCCATAAAAACATCTCGAGCACGAGGAAATACACGTGCAGGAGGGCAACGATGACGATCACGATGCTGGCGGCGAGATGCATGGAATTTTTTTGGGGGCTCACCCGCGCACAACCTTCGCCATCGTCACCAGCTGGCCGGTGTGGCGCGAGGCGTGCTCGGCGGCGTGAAAGAGCAATCCGATGACGGTCGACGGCAACCGGGCGCGGCCGACAAATCGGGCTTCAGTGAGTATCGCTTCGGGGGTCTCGGCAAGCTGCCGCAGGGCGGCTTCGACGGTTTCCCGCCAGGCATCGGCCAACACGGCCAGCGCCGGCCGTGTCTGCGTCAGGGTTTTTTCTGCCGACAGGGTCCGCAGTTGAGTGTCTGACAGCCCCTCACCGCGCGCATAGGTCAGCAGCCGATCCGTACTGCCGGCCAGGTGGGCGAGATGGAAGCCGACCGAGCCGGCGCCGCCGGGTTGTGCCCAGAGCTGGTCGTCGGTGAGGCCGGCCGAGGCGTTGAGGGTATCCTCCAGCGCCATGACAAACGCGTGCGCCGCCGGCTGCAAGAGCGGCAGGATACCCGGCAACGAGCCTCGCAACCACGGCTCGGGCAGGGTCGCGCTCATGGGGTGGGCGGCTGGGATTTCGGCGGCAGCGCCCTGGGCGCATTGGCGGCCCGAAACAATCGGCCATTGCGGAAGGCGGCGGCGATGGAAATGGGAATCTGAGATTCCGCCTCGACCAGCTTCGCACGCTGTTCCTGAATGTCGGCCTTCATCTCCTGCTGCAGGGCGATGGCGGCGGCGCGCCTTTCCTCGGAGCGTGCGCTGGCCACGCGCAGATCCGCCTTGGCCTGATCGATCTGGAGCTTCGCCCCGATGTTCTCAATCACGTCCACATCCGCGATGTCGATGGAAAGGATCTCGAACGCCGTGCCGCTGTCCAGGCCGGCGTCGAGCACTTTTTTCGAGATCGCGGCCGGGTTTTCGAGCACCTGGGCGTAGGTCTCGGACGAACCGATCGTCGACACGATCCCCTCGCCGACACGCGCCATGATGGTGGCCTCGCCGGCGCCGCCGACCAACCGAGCGATGTTCACGCGCACGGTCACCCGGCTCACGACTCGCAGCTGCACGCCATCCCGTGCCACGGCCGAGATCGGCGGCGTTTCGATCACACGCGGTTGCACGGAGACCTGCACGGCTTCGAATACATCGCGACCCGCGAGGTCGATGGCCGTGGCCTTTTCAAACGTCAGGTCGATCCCGGCTTTCTGTGCCGAGATAAGTGCGCGGACAACCTGTTGAACATGGCCGCCGGCCATGTAATGGGCCTCGAGAAGCGAGGTATCGATGTGTATGCCAGCCTGATGCGCCGCGATCAGGGGCATGATGATCGCCTCGGGCGGCACGCGTCGGAGGCGCATGCCCACGAGGTCCTGCACGAGCTTGATCGGCACGCCAGAGAAAATGGCCGTGATCCAGAGCCGCACGGGAACGAGGTAATAGAGATACCCGAGCGCGAGGACGCCAAATACGAGCAGGATCAGCGCGAATGTGCCGAGGGAAGCAATGTAATCTTGCATGTGGGATTGGTTGTAGAGTGTATACCGTTACATCGTCGCACGGACCAGCAGAGCCCTGTACCTCGGATCGCCCCGCAGCGGCGCGAGGCGTGTGTCCCCTTCTAAGTACTGGGTGGAAAGGCCGGCCGTATCGATCGCGCACTCGAGCGCCGAAAACGCGGCGTCGGTCCGGCCGAGTTGCGCCTCGGCCTGCGCCAGCTGATAACACACCGCTCCCCCGTCTCGGATGGCGCGGGCCACGCGCAACAGGCCGGCCGCACGCGCAAAGTCGTCCGCCGCCAGGTAGTCGCGCGCCTCGTAAAACGAGACGGATGCAAAAACGGCTGCCAGCATCCTCTGCGCCGCACCGGCGCGTTCGACATCGACGGTGTCCGCCGATTCCGCACGCAGGCGGCCGATTTCGAGCCGGCGCAACATGTCGCCCGTACGCGGCACGCGCTCGGCCTTCCGATACTCATCAACAAATGCCATGACACCCTCGCCATACGTTTCGACGCGTCGGGCCAGTGCCTCGCGCCGCTCGACGGCCTCGGTCGCGACCGGATCCGCCAGCAAAAAGGCCAGCCGCTCGCGTGCGGCAGATATATCTCCTCTCCCCTCGAAGTCGGCAACAACCTCCCGGTACCGACGGGTGGCATCGGCCCAGCGGCCGGCGGTTTCGAGCGCCTGGGCCTCGGCCAGATGGGCGAGCCGCAGGGAGTCGATCCAGGGGGCATCGTACCGCGCCATACCGGTGCGCATGGCCTGAAGCTGCATCCAATCCATCGCCTGGTTGGCGATGGATTCGGGCATCCACGCATGATCCCCCTCGAATCCGACAAACCGATGCGGCACCCGGGTAGAGTCCAGCGCGGCGTCGCGCAAGCGGGCAGCGTCATAGTTGAAATCGCCAAAGCCGGCGGACCCGAAGTAGGCCGGCGGGCGCGTCATGGCGAGGGTCGACTGGACCGACGAGGCATCGGGGGGGAGTCCGTCGCCGGCGTTGATGATGCCGGCAAGGTGCCCATCCAGAAACGGCGCCGCGAACCACGCAAAATGAGCGGTCCCCGAAAAGCCGGCCAGATAAAAACGCCGGGTATCCACCGTATACCGTAGCTGCGCATCCTGGCTCATCGCGTTCAGCGCCCGTCCATTGACGGCAAAGGCCGAGTCCGCGTCGCTCAGGGTGTGATGCGAGCTGAGGAGGATGAAGCCCAACCGGTCGGCGCCGGCGCGAAACCGCTCGATCGGGAGCATGGCGCGGCCGCGGGGGTCCATCAAAAAGAGGACGGGATACGACCGCGTCGCGTCGTAGCCCGAGGGCAGATACAACGCGTAGGTCTGACTCGTGTCCGCCGCCGACGCCACCCGCGGGACAGGCGTGCCCACGGCGAGATACAGGGTATCCGCCGGCTGCGCCAGCGCCGGAGCGGCGAGCTGTGCGAGTATAACGAGGGCGGCGAGCCGCAAACGTGTCATAGGTGCAGCATCGATTAGGGCAGGTGTACCTCCACCGTGTCGCTCGCGACAAATCCGATCCGGTGCGCCACAGCCAGGACGCGCTCATCGGCGGACACCGTGAGGGGGTCCGTGTAGACCTCCCAGTGCCGGCCGATCGGTTCATCCCCGGCCAGACGCTGGTACCCGATCGACGCGCCGGCGGTCGCGGTAGTCAACGCGACACGCCCGTCCACGGCCTGGCTCACGGGGGGGGCCGTCACGGGCTGAGCGCCTTCGGGCCAGATCGTTGCGAGAAACTCCATCTCCGGAAGGAGGCCTCCATCGCCAATCTCGGCCATCCAGCGGTCGCATTCGGCGCGGAGTTCGGCCAGTTTCGCGGCATAGGCCGGGTCGCCGGCGAGGTTGTGCAGTTCGTGGGGGTCAGCCACGGTGTCGAACAACTCTTCCGGATCTTTGGTCGGTCTGAACCACTGGGCCTGGTACTCGTTGAGCTCGCCGGCGTCGCGCATGCGAAGCAGTTCCTGCATGATGGGCATCTGCTCGCGGTAGGCGACAGGCAAGTAGTACGGTTTCTCGGGCTGGAAATTGCGGATGTATTTGTACTGATGGTCGCGAACGGCGCGGATCATGTCGTACTGCTCATCAAACCGATCCGCGGCGCCATGGATGTAGCTACGCGGTTCGGCGGCGGCAAATTCGCCTTCGAAGGCCTGCCCATCCAGGTCGTCGGGCGGTTCGATGCCCACCATCGACAGCAGCGTTGGTTTAAAATCGACGAAGCTGATCAGCCGGTCGTCCACCTCGCCGGCGCGCCACTGGCCGGGGTAACGAATGATCATCGGGACGCGCAGGCCGGAGTCGTACACCAGCCTTTTTTGCCGGGGCAGCGGTCCGCCGTTGTCGGCATACCAGACGACGATGGTGCTATCGAGCAGGCCGGCGGATTCCAACTCGGCGAGCGCCTGGCCCACCTGGTAGTCCATCGTCTTGATATTCGAATACACCTGCCGCACGTCGCGCTGGCCCACTTCGGTATCCGGCAGATACGGGGGGATGGGCACGTCCAGATCCGCGGGCACCCAGAGCGAGTCGCTCGCGCGGCTCCACACCTGGGATTCGTGCGTCACCATGAAGTTGATGATGGCAAAAAATGGCTGGCCCGGTTTACGATTGCGCCAGTGCGCCCGGCCGCTGCTTTCATCCCAGGCCGTCACAGGCGCCCTAAACTGGTAATCCTCCTTCGCATTGTTGGTGGCATAATAGCCGGCTTCGCGAACGTATTCGCTGTGGAGTTTGACGCCGGCCGGAGGCATCGCCTCGTACGGTGTGAGCCCCGGCGGAAGCCAACGGGGATCGCCGCCCGTGCGCATGTGCATCGCCCCCATGTGGGCCGGATAAAGACCCGTCGCGATCGCCGCGCGGCTTGGAGCGCAGACGCCCGAGGGAGAAAAAACGTGGGTATATCGGACGCCCTCCGCCGCAAGCCGGCTGAGGGTAGGGGTCGCGACGGTGTTATCACCAAACGGCGGAATAATCGGGCTCAGGTCTTCGGCGACCAGCCAGAGGATATTCGGCCGAAACCCGAGGTCGAGCGAGGCGGCGGGCTCGGCCGGCGGCCTCGAGTCACACCCGAGGGCAAGCAGTACCAGTGAAACCGTAAGGAGAAGTCGATTCATCACGCGCGTGAAACGGGAGATAGGAAAATGGGGCAGTTTCCAGGCTTCAGAGTACAACATGGACGCCTCATCTCCAACCGACACGCCTCCCGCCGGCCCGCGTCACCAAAAGAAAAAGCCCGGGTTACCGCCCGGGCTTTTGTTCACGAAGGTCTCAGCGCTTCCTTTATCAGGGTATGGCTCGCGGTGCGAAGCCAGTGTGCATTAACATGCTCGGAAGGGGCTCCTGCGTGGACGGTATCAGTATATCCTTTTGTTAAGATCGTGTAAAGATGCCGGGTCGCTTTTTGTCCGACTTGTTACACGAACTTCATGGAGCGCCCCACAGGACCGGCCATAAAAAAAGCCCGGCCTCGCAGCGAGGTCGGGCTTAAAGTAGCTGTCCGGGAGCCCGGTTAGCTGTCGCTAGCAGGCCATACCCGAGGCTCCCTTCTGCATGTCAGACATAGGATCACCTCTTTTGTGCAGGGCACCGTGAAACGCGTCCGTTACCGCCCCGTTATGCAACCGACGCCGCGAGGGAGTACCCGCAAAGGTACGGCTCGCCTACGACGCTGGTCAGGGCCGGTTCCGGGGCGTCTCCATTATTCCTTCACGCCCATGACGGGCCCGCGTGTTCAGACCTTCACGTGGTCCAGGGGGATGTAGATCTGGGTGACCAGATCCTCGGGGGCCGTCGTGTCCGGATCGTTGAGGTATTCCTCCCACATGGGCATGTAGCGAACCCATGCGCCTTCGGACTCGAGCAGGCCAGCGCCGGCCATCCACGACGAGATGCTCTCGTAGGTGGCCTGCAGGTTCGTATAGGGTCCCCGGTGGGTGAACCGCAGCCACTTGCCTCCGGGCAAGTCGCGCACGGTGATGTCGGCTTCCCCTTCGAGGAAACCAGAAGGCGTCGCCACGGGGACGGCGACGACGAACTGGGTCTCCCGGGAATCAAACGACTTATAAATGGCGCGGGGAGGCCCCACAGGCGTGAGGTGATTACCCTCGACGAAGGCGAACAGGGCCCCGAACGCCGCGCCGATCGTACGACCCAGCGACTCGGGGGCAGACGGACTGTGGCTGGGGAGGATGGCGGCCAGTGCGGATTGGACATCCACCTCCAGAGGTTCGACAAGCGACGTAGTATCCATGGTGGTCCTCGATGGATGGAAGGGAGTCGATTTCCCCCCAATCAACGAGCAACCAGGTCGGCGGTACGACCGGCGGAACCCACGAGCGTGTGTACGCTAGATCCTGACAGGCGGCTGCAGGGTGGACGTTACGCGTTGCACGTTTTCTCGTTGAAGGCCTGATGTTTAGGAACGCGCCCCGGGGCTTTTCAACGTGATTACAGGATGCAACGCGTAACGCACAACGAGTCAACGCGCAACGTCACTTCATCAGTGTCACCATGCGCGTCCCGAGGAAGCCTTCGCCACGGAGGTGGACGAAGTACACCCCGCTCGGCAGGCCGGCGCCATCGATCTGCACCTCTACCTGCACATCGGCGGGCGGGGTGGCGCTGTACAGCGTCCGGACGCGCTGGCCGACAGCGTTGTACAGTTCGACGGAGACGGGTTCGGCCTGACGGACCGCAAAGCGGATGGTCGATGCCGGGTTAAAGGGGTTCGGATAGGCCGGCTCCAGCGTGAAGGCGTTCTGCAACCGAACGGACGCTTCGACGGCGGCCGATTGGGCGAAGGCACCATCAAAATCCACCTGCTTCAGCCGATACTGGCGCGGCCCGGGGCCCGGGTTCGGCACCCGGTAGGTGTAGGTACGCGGCCGATCGCTCGTGCCGGCGCCCGCGACGAAGTCGAGGTCCCTGAACGTCGACCCGGACCGCTGCTGCACGTAAAAGCCGGCGTTGTTACGCTCGCTCGCCGTCCGCCAGGTGAGCACTACATCGTCGCCGTCGGCGACGGCCTCGAAGCCGGTGAGCGTCACGGGGAGGATGGCGTCGCCGATGCCGTTGAAGCTGATGTCGTCGATGTACCACCCCGCGGAGACATCGCTTCCGGCCGCGGACACGACTTCAGCTGCCGTGAAATAAAAACCGATCTGGACGATGCTCCCTTCGTCGACGGGCAGAACGACGGGCGGAGGCGACGACCAGACGTTGCTACTCGTATTGATGTAGGGGCCGGCAAGCGTGACCCAGTCCCCCGCCGGCGCGCCGGCAGCATCAAGGAGGCGGTACTGGAGCGCGCCGAAGTCGCCATCCGAGAACGAGAACCAGTGGCTGAACCGGATCGACGCCGGCCCGAGCACCAGCGCCGGAGCGGTCACGAGCCGAGAGTCGACCGGCTCACGATAAAAGCCATCGAGCACGGTGCCGGCGCACGATGCGCCGCTGTTG
>JBGSPJ010000402.1:0-3049 GCA_041738655.1 Rhodothermales bacterium
GGCGACAGGGGCCTGGAGGCCGACAGCCGGCCGAAAGCCAGCCGGGCGAGCGCCACCCCGATGGCGGCGATCCCGAGCGAAAGCACCACCAGCGCGCAGAAGACAAACAGCACCAGACGGTCCGGCAACAATCCCGTCCGCGCCAAATAATCGAGCGTGCTGTCCAGCACGGCATGGCGAATGACCTGCCCCTGCACGTGCGTGATCAGCATCAGAGCGACGAGGAGTCCTCCGAACGATGCGAGCATGGCCAGCGTGCCGCCCCGGGCCGGCGGTACGGTGGGACGGTCAGCCGCGAACCAGAGCGCCGCACCGGTCAGGGCCACAAACAGCGCCGTCGTAAACAGATCCCCCATGGACTGCATCAGGCCAAAGCCGTAGTCCGACGCAAAATGGGACGGATCGAACAACGCAGCAAAAGGCGCCTTGCCGCGTTGCCAGCGGCCGGGCACTTCCAGTGCCAGAAGTGCCATGCGCGCGCCCCAGAGTGTCGCAAGGAAAACCACAAGTCGACCCATTCCCACCCCCCGCGCCCACCGCCAGCACACCGTCAGCACCAGGATCAACAGAGCGGATACCCAGATCGCGAGAAGATCGGCGTACCGCTGCCGGGTGGCTTCGACGAGCGCCTCGGGACCGGGCGCCTCCAGATAGATGCGGCCCATCTCCTGCCCCCGGGCGTCCAGCAATGGCCGCATGTGCCAGTGCGGTTGATTCGCGACATCCGGCCAGACGGCATCGTAGCGCACCTCGACGGGAAGGCGTGTGAGCCGGCGCCAGGTATCCGACTGGTCGAAGCTGCGCAGGTACTGGTTCTCGACCGGCATCCGCGCGGCCACGAGGCGGGAGACGCGGAGCACCCCGATCGGCCGGCCCGCATCGTGCACCGGCCACCAGAGGACCAGCGCTCGGCGTTGGCCGGCTTCGTCGACCATCGTCAGGTCGAACCCCTCCAGCTCCACCGCCCTCGCCGGCAGCCGGTCGAGTTGGAGGCTATGTCCCTTCCAGGCGAGGAGTGCGCCATCGGTGCCGTAAAGCTCGATGGCGCCGTTTTCCGCCTCGCCGTACATGGCGAAAAAGCGCAGCAGACGGGCGACACTCGTTTCGTCGGAGCGTTCGTCGTAGCCGGCGAGTCCGCCCCACACATCGGGTTCGGAGGCCAGCCGCCGCGCCTCTTCGATGAGCTCCAGTTGGAGGCTCGCCCAATCGCTCTCGATCTGTTCAAACGCGCGCTCGACCACGTCCTGCTGGGCCGCTTCGAGATCCTGTGCGACGCCGGCCAGCCCCCAGGACCGCAGCGCCAGCGTCCCCACGAGCAGCAGGACAAACGCCCCGACGACAGCCGCCAGCACGTACGCCGGCGGCCGGCCGAACCAGGAAGCGGACCGGGGATCGGAGTCGGGTGGATCGATCATGCGGATGGGGAGCGCCAGGCCGGCAAGCCGGCGGGTTCAGGAACGTTCATGTTCGATCCTGATGCTGCGGATGAGCACCTCGCCCGAGCGCTGACGGAGCAGCAGCGTAACGCGGTAGGGATGGGCATCGCCCCGGTTCCAGTACCGGCCGGTGGCCAGCCAGGTCCCCTGATCCTCCTCCGCGCGCTGCATCACAAACTGTTCGGGTGGATGGTCCCGAAAAAAGGCGCGTATGACATATTCGGTCTGCGCGCGGCTGTACAACGTCTGGACGCCGAAGATCGACACATCCACGCGGGCTTCGAGATGACGCGCAAGCCCCTCCGCATCGCCGCCCGAGATGGCTTTTTGCACCTGACGCAGGACCTCGTCCGAGGGATCCTGGGCGCGGACGGAGACGGTCCCGACGAGCGCGGACGCCAGACCGATGACGAACAGGAGTACGAGCCGCAGGCGGCGAATGACGTTCGGCACTCGTTTCATACACCCTCCCGCTCCCGGGGTGAGCCGGCGATGGTGAGTGTGTTGGGCGCGCGATGAGGCATGTCTACGAGGTGTGGTGCTACGGATAATAAAGCGAACCAATTCATGACGGACCCGTCCTGCAAAAAAGACTCCTACTCCAGAATCGCCGAATGGACGGCAAGAATGACCATTTCACACTTCAACCGCCGGCGGGCACTGTAAGTTTTCCTGGACGATTTATGCCCGCCTTCGCGCTCGCGTTTTAGCCGGCCTCCTTTACTCCGATAACCCCGGAGAAAGCCCACCACCCCCACTCCGCGCTTTTCACCGTCCGCGCCCGGTTCTGATCGCCGGCGCACTAAAACGCAAACCAGGCATGGTATCTTCATCCAGAACACGCGCAGCTGGACCTGCAACGTTTTTTCTCCTGTCCGCCCTGCTGTTCACCCAGTGCGACATCCCCACCGAAGGGCCCGACTTTGAACTCACGACCAGCGTGCGGGCCCCCCTGCTCCTCGAAAAAACGTACGTGCTGCTCGGCCCGGGCGAAGAAGGCGTCCAGGCGCTGATCGACACCACCGCCGCCTCGTTCGACACCCTGTTTTCCGTCGAGCCGTCCACCAACCGGCTGCTCATCGAACAGCGGTTGGACGACTTCGAGATCGGCGACATGAACGACCTCGTCGGCGCCATCGAACTCGACCCGATCCGGGTTGATGTCGGCATCGGCACGTTGGAGAGCCAGACGTTTAGCGCGGCCCCCTTCGGCACAGAAATCGGCCTGTTCGTAACGCCCGAGATTGACCTCGGCTCTGCCCCGGTCAACTCCGGCATCCCTTCGTACCCGATCGGCACGGTGCTCGTCCCCCCCAGTGTCAACCTGCTTTCGCTGTCCGACGTGACGGTCGAAGCCGTCGCCCTGTCGGACAATACCACCGGCGTCAACCGGTTCACGTTTACGCTCGATAACGGACTCGCGACGGCCACGTTGACCGACGGCAGCGGCGGCGCGCCGGCTGTCATCCTCGAACGCCCCGATGGGGGCTCGACCCTTGAAATCGATCTTCTCGATTCCCCCACCACAACTCGAGAAGCTGATCTTTCCTTTTCTTTCTCCCTTGCCCTACAGGATCTCTCTTGGTGCGTTCTCGTCCCATCAGCACTGTTGT
>JBGSPJ010000418.1:0-4234 GCA_041738655.1 Rhodothermales bacterium
GGATGCCGGCATCGAGCAGCACCCGCACGCCCTCGACGGCGTGGTACAACGGGGCGATGGCGGTCGTGCCGCCCAGGAATCGCTGGCGGACCTCGGGATGCACCGCCGGCTCGGACCGAAAAGCGAAGGGGTCGGCGCCCCCGAACCAGCCTGTTACACGCGGCGTCAACTCCAGCCCAGGCCTCAGGTAGACGAATCCGTTGCCCGAGGAGCCGCTGCCCTCCTTCAGCAGACCGCCGATGTACACATCCACTTCCAGGGCCCGCACGCCGTCGGTCACCGAACCGATGCCGTGATACCCGTCCACCACCAGCAGCGCCCCGTGTCGATGCGCCTTGCGGGCGACGGTCAGGATGAAGTCATCCGTCAGCTTCTCGCCGGTCAGAAACCCCACATGACTCAGAAAGATGAGCTGGGTCCGGTCGTCGATCGCTTCGAGGAGAGCGCGGCGATCCACGAAGCCCGCGCGGGTAGGGGGGATTTCTTGGATGTCGAGTCCAAGCAATCCACGCCAGCGCGCCAGGCTGTGGCCAACCGAGGGGAAGGCGCCGGCCGGCAGAATGACCCGGCGCCGGGTCGTGAAGAGTTCCTCGGCGGTAAGCAGGCACTGGACCGTCCAGTGGGCGTTGGGCTGCAGAATACAGGTGCCGGCTTCGGCTCGAAGCAGCGGCGCGATAAAGGCGTCGCCCAGATACGCCGGCAACGTCCACCAGCCCACCCGCTCCCCACGGCCCGGCCGCCAGTGATTGGGCACTTCGTTCCAGGCATCGACACCGCGCGCCTGCCAGTCCTCGGCAAAACGCTGGAGGAGCTGCGGCACGGTGCGCGGCATCAAGCCGTGGGTGAACGCGCGCAACTCGGCGCTGCCGTCCGCCGGCAGGGCATACGCATCGCGGATCGAACGGAGAGGGTGGGGCGCCATAAACAGAAAAAGGCTTCCGATCGCGCGGAAGCCTTTTTGTAAGACGAGTAATCGTTTACGCTCAGGCGGCGACGCCGTCGATATTGACAAAACGCCGATTCCCGCGGCCGCGCGAAAACCGCACGGTGCCGTTGCTGGTGGCGAACAACGTGTCGTCGCTGCCGCGAAGCACATTCTCCCCGGGATGGAACTGGGTACCGCGCTGGCGGACGATGATGCTGCCGGCCGTCACGAATTCGCCGCCGAAGGCCTTGACGCCCAGCCGCTGAGAGGCCGAGTCACGTCCGTTTTTGGTTGAGCCTACACCTTTTTTATGAGCCATGGCTTACTGTTGCGTCTAATGGGTCGTTACGTTTCGAGTGTTCAGTCGAGGAGGGCAATCGCAGCGGTTACTCCGCGACGGGCGCTTCTTCCGCTTTCTTCCGCGTAGCCTTCTTGGCTCCACCGAGCGTCAGGTCGCTGATCTGAATCTGCGTATACTGCTGACGGTGGCCGTTCTTGACCTTGAAACGCTTGCGGCGAATCTTCCTGAACACGATAATCTTGTCCGCCTTTACGTGGGCCAGCACTTTGGCCGTGACGGTGGCGCCTTCAACGGTGGGCGTGCCCACGCGGATATCGCCATCGCCCGACACGAGAAGCACGTTGTCGATCGTGATCGTGGCGTTTTCTTCGGCTTCCAGACGGGGAACGTACAGTTTGTCGTTCTGGCTGACCTTATACTGCTTGTCAGCTACTTCGATGATTGCGTACATGCTACCTCTACTTGGTGGCGCCGGATTGGTTACCGCCGCGAGAGTTTGTAATATCGACGGGGTTTAAGGCTGGCTTATAGCCGCGATAGGGCCCGGTGTTTCCTGAACGACGACCCATGGAGATTATTTTACCTGATTCGGGCGAGCGTGTGGCGTCGCCCCGCCTATTTTGCATCGGGCGTAACTATGCCTCCCATGCCCGCGAGATGAACAGCGAGGTGCCCACGACGCCGATGGTGTTCATCAAGCCCTCGACGACGCTGGTGGGCACCGGTGGGGAGGTCGTGCTACCCCCGGCCTCGAAAGAGGTCCACCATGAGGTGGAACTGGTGGTGGTCATCGGCCGGCGCGGAAAGGATATCCCCGAAGTCCGGGCAATGGACTACGTGGCCGGCTACGCCGTTGGGCTGGACATGACGGCGCGCGACCTTCAGGCGGCGGCGAAGAAAAACGGCCAGCCATGGACCGTCGCGAAGGGGTTCGACACGTTCGCCCCGCTCGGGCCCATCGCGCCGGCCGCCCGGCTCGCGGACCCGCATGCCTGCGCCATCCAGCTCACGATCAACGGCGCGCTGCGCCAGCAAGGCGCCACATCGGATATGATCTTCTCGATTCCCCGCCTGATCGCCTATTGCTCAAGCGTCTTCACGTTGTTGCCCGGGGATCTGATCTTCACGGGAACGCCGGAGGGCGTCGGACCGGTTCAGCCGGGAGACGTGCTGGAAGCGACGGTGGCCGGACTACCACCCCTCTCCGTAACGGTTCGGCGCTAAGGGGGTTATTTCAGCCGGCCGCTGAAATAGGGTCCGTAGAGGAAATCGAGTAGGGCCTCGGGTGTCCAACGCGGCTGGATGAGCTCCAGCCGGCCGTCGCGCCGGATCATGACCTCCGCCGGCAGCGGCCGCAGGTTGTACAACGACGCCATCGCCATCCCGTATGCGCCGGCGTCCAGGATCGCCAGCACATCACCCGGTCGGATCGCGGGCAACTGCCGGTCACGCGCCAGAATATCGCCCGATTCACAGATGTTGCCCACGACCGTGTAGGCATCGATGGGCCCCTCGGGATGCGATAGGTTTACGATTTCGTGGTAGGCTCCGTACATCGCCGGCCGGATGAGGTGCGCCATGCCGGAGTCCGTGCCGGCGTAGGTCACCCCATAGGCCTGCTTCAAGGTCGTCGCTCGCACGACCAGCGTCCCACACTCCGCCACCAGGAAACGGCCGGGCTCGAACCAGCAGCCGATGCCCGCCGGCAACCGGGCGAGCAGGGGCGCCACGATGCCGGCCTGGAAATTCTCAAGGTCGAGCGCTTCGTCCTCCGCCCGATAGGGGACATTAAAACCGCCGCCGAAATTGATAAACGTCAGATCGGAGAAACGGGAGGTGGCCTCCAGCAGCAGTTGCATGGTGTCGCGGAGGACACTCATCGAGGCGATTCCGCTGCCAATGTGCTGGTGGATGCCCGTCACGCGGAGCCGGTGTCGGCGCGCGATAGCCAGTATGGCATCGATGGATTCTATGGGGATGCCGAATTTGGTGTGTTTGCCGGCCGTCACCACGTGCTCGTGGTGCCCGGATCCGATCGACGGGTTCAGGCGGACGCACACTTCCGTCCCGGGGAACGCCCGGCCCAGCGCCTCCAGCCGATCCAGCTCCCCGATGTTCATCAAGATGCCCTGCGCCGCGACCTCGGTCATCTCGGCGTCGTTCATGTTGTTGGCGGAATAGAGGATGTCCGCCGGTGCAAAGCCGACACGCCGCGCGAGCGCCAGCTCGGCCGGCGAGACGGCGTCGATGCCGAATCCTTCATCCTTGATCACCGCCAGCACCGCGGGATGCGCGTTGGCCTTCATCGCATACAGCAACCGGAGCGGCAGCCCCGCCAGATGGGTGCGCAGGGCCTGACACTGCCGACGGATGGTGCGCTCGTCGTAGACATAGACCGGGGTGCCGAACGACTCCGCCGCCTCCAGCAGTCGGCGGGGATCGTCGGGGGTCTTGCTTGAAATCGAGATGGCCATGGATCAGGAAGATAAAAACAGACGCCGGAGCGTCTCGAGGGTGACGTCGATATCGGATGGAGAGATGTCCAGGTGGACGACCGCGCGCACCTGCCCGGGGCCGAACGGGGCCATCCAGATGCCCTCCGCGCGCAGCGCGGCCACGACGTCGGCCACGGGCCGGGATTCGACCTGGAACAGGACGATATTGGTTTCAACCAGCGCCGGGTCGATCGCAAACCCTGGCAGTGTGGCAATCGTCTCCGCCAGCCGGCGCGCGCGCCGGTGGTCGTCGATCAGCCGCCCGCAGTGGTGGGCCAGGGCGTAGAGCCCCGCGGCCGCCAGAATGCCCGATTGCCGCATCCCACCGCCGATGCTGTTGCGAAAACGAACGGCTTTTTTGATCAAGTCCGCCGGCCCAGCGAGGAGCGAACCCACAGGGGCCCCGAGACCTTTGGAAAGGCATACACTCACGGTATCAAATGGCGCCGCAAGGTCGGCGATAGACCTGCCCGAGGCGGCGGCGGCGTTCCAGAGCCGGGCGCCGTCCAGGTG
>JBGSPJ010000419.1:0-5880 GCA_041738655.1 Rhodothermales bacterium
GCGCCGAGGTGCTGGCCGACGAAGGCTTCGCGCGGCTGGCCGGTCTGCGCGTCGGCCTGATCGCGAACCATACGTCGCGCGTCGATTCCGTTCATCTGGCCGATCGGCTAGCTGCCGCCGAAGGCATTGAGCTGGTCGCGCTCTTCGGACCCGAACACGGCATCCGCGGCGATGCCGTCGCCGGCGAACTGGTGGAAAGCGGACGCGACGCCACGACGGGCGTGCCTGTGTACAGCCTCTACGGCCGGCACCATAAGCCCACGTCCGAGCAGTTGGCCGGCCTGGATGCCCTGGTGTTCGATATCCAGGATGTCGGCGCGCGCTTCTATACGTACATCTCGACCATGGGGCTCGCGATGGAGGCGGCGGCCGAGGCCGGCATCCCGTTTTACGTCCTCGACCGCCCCAACCCGCTCGGCGGCGTCCTCGTGGAGGGATTTGTCCTCGAGCCCGAGCACGCATCGTTCGTCGGCGCCTACCCGATCCCCATTGTCCATGGTTTGACGGTGGGCGAACTGGCGCGTATGATCCAGGGCGAAGGCTGGATGGCGGGGGCCGGGGGTGTGGATCTGCGCATTGTGCCCATGAAGGGCTGGCGACGGGTGATGGACTGGGGTGCGACGGGTCTGCCCTGGACGCCTCCGAGCCCGAACATCCCCGACGTTGCGACGGCTATTGTTTATCCAGGTACCTGCTTTGTTGAAGGTGTGCAGGCGAGCGAAGGACGTGGGACGTACGAGCCGTTTAAGCAGGTGGGCGCGTCGTGGGCGGATGGCGCGGGCGTGGCCGCGTCGCTCAACACAGCGGGGTTGCCAGGCGTTCGCTTCGTCGCTGCCGGCTTCACCCCCGAAAGCATTCCCGGGATGGCCACTTCGCCCCGATTTGCCGGCGTGGCGTTGAGCGGGGTGCGGGTCGAGGTACTGGATGCCGCGCTGTTTCGTCCGGTCGCTACGGGGATCCACGTGTTGGCCGCGTTCTACCGGGCGGCGCCGGCGCGTGAGCGCTCGGATTTCCTCCAACGCGCGTGGCTGGCCAAACTGGCCGGCACGGATCGGTTGGTCGAGATGCTGGAGGCTGACACCCCCGTCGATTCGATCGTGGCGGCGTGGGGGCCCGAGGTGGCCGCCTTTGAGGCACGTCGCGCGCCCTATCTGATGTACGAATAGCCGGATGGGGCGATCATGCCGCCGGCGTTTCGGTTGTCGCTTCGGGTGATGGGACCGGCGTTTTGGGCCGCCAGAGAATGGCGTAGATGATTTCGAGGTAGCCGCCGAGGATCAAGAGCGGGGCGATGTACAGCGAGATGAAGCCATCCACCTCATTTTCCATCCGCATGATGACATAGCCGATGGTGACGAGCGCGACACCGAGGAGCATCAAGAGGTAGTTTCCCGTGACGAACACCATGGCCGCCGACTTGCGCTGGCCCGGTTTCTGGGTGGCACGGGATTCGGCGGTGGAGCCGCTCTGCCGGCGTCCGGCGCGGCCGCGTTGGGAAGCGTTCGATGACTTCATGGGAAATCCGGTGGGCCTGTGTGTAGCGGTCGGATGGGTGCAGGGACAAACCCCGGCCTATGGGCAGGGTTCCGGATATGCGAGATGGGCCGTTTGCCTGGTCGGTCACTGGCTGCAGAAATCCCAATCCCCGTACGATTCCCGGTATGGCTCTTGATTGGTACAACAAGCTTTCTTATCAAGGCTCAGGAACGGCACGAATTGCCTGCGTTACAACGAGAGAGCAGGAGCGGGCGAAGCGCGCACCTTGAGCCCTTTTGTATGGTCAAAGGCGCATCGCACCGTTGCTGCAGGATGATCCGCCGCCGGCAGGAATTTCCTATTCTGATGCGGGCGGCACGTGGCAGCGTATACAGCCCGCGCGCCTCGACCCACACGCGTACGATTCAGGTATACGGCACATGAAGTTTCGTTTTTTGTCGGCGTCTCGCCTCGCGGCGGTCGCCCTGCTGGCAGGTTTTTTTAGTGGCGGCGCGGTTCCGCCGGCATCGCTGTCAGACCAGATCGAAGGGTTGATCAACGACCCGTCCGTGAGCGCTGCGATCTGGGGAGTGTATGTGCAGGACCTGAGCACCGGCCGGGTGGTCTACCATCAAAACAGCGACAAAACGCTGACGCCGGCCTCCAATCAGAAGCTGCTGACCACGGCGACGGCGCTGGATGTGCTCGGGCCGGACTTCGTCTACGAAACGAAGCTCCACCACCAGGGGGAAATCGTGGCCGGCGTACTCACCGGAGACCTGATCCTCGAGGGATCCGGAGATCCCACCTTCGCCAGCACGGAATGGCGGGGCGTGAACCCGCTCCAGAGCTGGGCGCGCAGCCTGTCGGCGCAGGGCGTCACCCGCATCCAAGGGCGCATCATCGGGGATGATAACGTATTTGACGAGTCGCCCTACCCCGAGGGCTGGGATGTCGGTTTCATCGCGAGCGAGTCGTTCGCGCCGGCCACCAGTGGCATTTCGGCCGTCGACAACACGGTCATCGTGCAGATCCAGTCCAACCGCGTCGGCGAGGCGCCGTTGATCAAGGATTCGCCGGCCGGCTTTCTCGACATCCGCAACCAGGCCACCACCAGCGCCCGCAGCCGCGGCCACGCCATCGATGTCGAGCGCGCGCTTGGAACCGAGCGGGTGCTCCTTCAGGGGTCGGTGCCGCGTACCTACCGGCGCAGCGTCACCATCCCGGTATCCAATCCGACCCTGCTCGCCCTGCATGCGTTCAAACAGGAACTGGAAGCCGTGGGGATTGCCGTTGAGGTCCAACTGGTGGATATCGACGACCTCTCCCGGCCGCTCGACTACCGGCGCGCCCGGGTGCTTTTTACCCACCAGTCGCCGCCGCTCCGCGATATCCTCCAGATCGTCAACAAGGAGAGCAATAACTTCTACGCGGAGCAGGTCTTTCGCACCTTTGGCTGGGGAGGCTCGACGGACGGCGCCGAGCGGCGCGTGAAGGACTTCCTCAAGAAGGCCGGCATCCCCCTGAATGGGCTCTCGGCACGCGATGGTTCGGGGCTTTCCAGGAAGGATATGGTGACGCCCGAGACGCTTGGAGGCCTGCTGGCGTACATGAATCGGCATCCCCAGCGCGAGGCGTTTTTTAACTCCCTCGCCCGGGGCGGGGAGGCGGAGACGACGCTCGACTACCGACTTCGAGGCGAGGCCGTCTGGGCCAAGACCGGCTCACTTGAGTTCGTCCGCGCCCTCAGCGGCTACGCGCGGACCCCCGATGGCCGGATGATGGCGTTTTCGCTCATCGCGAACAACTACACGGTCCCCAGCTATCGCATCATGCAGACGATGGATCGGGTGGTTCTGGCGATTACGCGGTCGGAGGATGCGTGAGGGGCACTCCTTGCCACTCGCGCGTTAAAGGGATGATTATAACGTCCTATCCTGGCTTCACGCGTTCCCGCCCTCCATGCCCGTCCTCCTTCGAGTTGCCCTAACCGGTCTGATTGCCGTCCTGTTTCAATGGATCGTGCTCGGCCGGCTTCGGTTGTGGGGCGCGTATCCGGATGGCGTCCTGATCTTTGTCGCCTGGCTTGGTTTTGCCTATGGCCGGCGCGTCGGCGCCGTTTCGGGTTTCGCACTGGGGTTTTTGATGGATGTGATCTACGGGACGTGGGGCATTCAGATGTTCGTTAAGACCGGCGTGGGGTTCATGGTGGGCTTCTTCCAGAACCCGGATCAGCGCGACATGCCCATCGTCCGCCCTCCGCAGGCCTTTTTGATGGGGCTGGTGATCGCGCTGCTCCATAACGGCCTGCTTGTCGCACTACTGGTGCTTCAGTCCGGCGCCCGCGATATCAGCATCGTAGTCTCCCACTGGATTGGCGCGGCGTTTTACACGGCGGTCGTGGCCAATATCGCGGCGCGGTTTGTCACACGGTGACGCCCCGCGCTACCCCATAAACGGCGCAAAGGCCTTCAGCACGTGCGCCCGGTTCGGTTCCTGTAGCCCCACCAGCGGGAGGCGGACGTGCGCAGTCATCTTGCCGGCGTTTGCCAGGGCAGTCTTCACGGGCACGGGGTTGCTTTCGATGAAACAGGCCCGCATGGCGTCGAGCAGACGGAAGTGGAGGGCTCGCGCGCGCGGGTAGTCGCCGGCGAGGCCGGCGCGGATCATGTCGCTGAACGGCGCCGGAACGGCGTTGCTGATCACCGAAATCACGCCTTCTGCCCCGAGGGCGATGCACGGCAGCGCCATCTCGTCGTCGCCGGCGTACACGGCCAGGTGGGGCGGACGGTGGTGGAGGATGTCCGAGATCTGCGCCAGGTTGCCCGACGCTTCCTTGACGCCCACGACCGACGGGATCCGGTCGGCGATGGCCAGCATGGTCTCGGCCGTGATATTACTCCCGGTGCGCCCCGGGACGTTGTAGACAATGATCGGCGTGTCCACGGCGTCGGCGATGGCGGAAATGTGGGCGATCAGGCCGGCAGGTGTCGGCTTATTATAATACGGCCCCACCACCAACAATCCATCCGCACCCGCGTATGCGGCCTCGCGGGCAAAGCGGACGCTCTCGGCCGTGTTGTTGGTCCCGGCGCCGATGATGACCGGTACCCGGCTGTCGGTGTGGGCGATGCTCAGTTCCACCAATCGCCGGCGCTCGTCGTGCGTGACGGTCGGGTTTTCGCCGGTAGTGCCCAGCACGACCAGCGCCTCGACGCCGCCGCCGATCTGGTCGTCGATCAATAGCCGGAAAGCCGGCTCGTCCAGTGCGCCATCGGCCATAAACGGTGTTACGAGAGCCGGCGCGGTGCCGTGGAAGAGGTGTCGTACGTGCATTGTCATCGGAGCTGTGGAAATGGTCAGACGAAATCGAGGAGGTGATCCAGGGTGAAGAGTCCTTTTTTTCCCGGCAGCCACTCGGCAGCCAGCAAGGCGCCGTGTGCAAAACCCTGCCGATTGCGGGCATCGTGAACGAGCTCGATGCGATCGAAGGGGCTGTCGAAGCAGACGGTATGGTGGCCCACGACATGGCCGGCGCGGGTCGAACTCACGTGTAGTGTCTCGGGCGCGATCCGCTCGTGCTGGGCCTCGGCGCCGATCGTCGTCTTGGCCGAAAGATGCCGGAGCAGCGCCTCGGCGAGCAGCAACGCGGTGCCGCTGGGGCTGTCGACCTTCCGGCGGTGGTGCACCTCGTGAATATATGCGTCGTATTCGGGCAATTTGTCGATCAGTGGCGCAATACTGTTCACGGCGCGCAGGAGAAGCGCCACGCCCACCGAAAAGTTCGGGGCGTAGAGCAGGGCGGCGTCGCGGTCGCGCACCATGGCTTCGACCGCCGGCAGCTGACTGTGCCAGCCCGTCGTCCCGATCACCGCCGGCACGCCCCAGGCGCAATACCGCTCGATGTGCGCGAGCGCGAGGGAAGGCAGCGAGAAGTCGATTACCGCGTTCGCACCCACCAGCGCCTCGTGGGCGCCTTCGCCGGTGATGGGCCGTGCGCTGTTGAATCGGGCGTGGATGGTGTGGCCGCGCTCACGGGCCATGGCTTCCACGACACTTCCGGTCTGTCCGGTGCCTACGATCGCGAGGTTCATATTTGTGCTCGGTTCACGTGACCAGTTCGGCGGCCTTGATGACGTCCGCCAGGATGCCGCCCGCCGTCACTTCGGGTCCGGCGCCAGGTCCGCGAATCACAAGCGGATTGTGCAGGTAGCGCTCCGTGGTGAAGGCGACCAGATTGTCGGTGCCGGCGAGGGCGTACAGCGGCGATTCCGGTCCTACAGTCTGGATACTCACGCGTAACCGACCGCCTTCGATGCTGGCGACGTGCCGTAGCCGTTTTCCCGCCGCGAGCGCCGCCTCGGCGCGGGCCTGCATCGGCGCGAAACCATCGGCCAGCCCGGC
>JBGSPJ010000436.1:0-6974 GCA_041738655.1 Rhodothermales bacterium
GTCGCCGCTGGCCGGCGCGGCGCCGTGGCCCTGGCCCTCAGCCGTCCCTTTCGGGCCGACGATGTCGCCTACCTCGAGGCCTTTCCCGAACTGCGCCTCTTCGCGCGGGGCGATGACGTGCTCGCGGCGCGCGGCGCCCTGCCCGATCCCACGGATCTCCCGCTCTCCCCGTTCCTCGACGAGCCGGCTCCAGCCTCACCTGAACAGGGCTTCGCCCTCGCGCGCCGGATCGCGGAACGCGCCCACGTGCCCGAATCCGACTTTCCCGTCGCCTGCATCGTCGAGACGACATCTGGAAGACTGATCCCCGGCGTCAACGTGGAGCATCCAACCTGGTCCCGCATCCTCTGCGCCGAGCGGAACGCGCTCGGCACTCTACGCTCCTATGGCATCGACGACCCGGTGCGGATGTACCTCACCTGCACCCGCGAACCCGGATGTACGCCGTGCGGCGCCTGCCGGCAATTGCTGGCGGAACTAACGCCTGAGGCTGTGCTTTGGATGGACGCCCCCATGCCAGAGGGACGCTCCGCCCGCACGGCCGACCTTCTTCCGGCTTTTTTCTCCGGCACGGCCCTCTATCGAACCGCCAACACCCGCGACGCCGCCTGACGCCGTATGATCACTATTCAGTTACTGTGGTTCACGATCGGACTCGTCGTGCTGTATTTCGGGGCGGAGTGGTTGGTCAGGGGAGCCGCCGGCCTGGCGATCCGCTACGGCATGCGACCCATGGTTGTTGGCATCACCGTGGTGGCCCTGGCGACATCGATGCCCGAGTTTGTCGTGAACGTCCTCGCGGCCATCGGCGGCGACGATAGCATCGCGCTCGGCAACGTGGTCGGCTCCAATATTGCGAATATCGGCCTCATCCTGGGGATCAGCGCGGTCGTGTTGCCGCTCACGGTTTCGTCCAACACCCTGCGGAACGAATACCCGATGATGCTCGGCGTGGCCGTTCTGTTTTACGTGCTCGCACTCGATGGGGTCATCGGGCGCCTCGACGGGGTCTTGCTGATGGGGTGCCTGGGGGCATTCTTTTTTTATGTGATCCGGGATACACGAAAAAACGCCGCCGCCGTCGCCGGGCAGGACATCCCCCTGGAGGCAAACCTCGCCGGCGACTCCATCCTCAAACAATCCCTCTTCATCGCGGCCGGCGTGGTCGCGCTCGCCGGCGGCGCACAGCTGATGGTCAGCGCTGCCGTCACCATCGCGGAATTCTTCCACATCTCCCCCATCGTCATCGGCCTCACGGTCGTGGCCATCGGCACCAGCCTGCCAGAGTTGGCGGCCTCGGTTGCCAGCGCACTCAAGAAAGACGCCGATATGTCGATCGGCAACGTGCTTGGGAGCAATCTACTCAACATCCTGTTCGTTATCGGACTCGTAGCCCTCATCCAGCCGCTGAAGGTCGATGCCGAATCCATCCGGGTGCATTTCCCCGTCATGCTCGGCTTCAGCCTTCTGCTGCTCCCCCTGGCCTGGACGCGCTTTCAGATTTCCCGATTCGAAGGACTCCTGTTACTCGTTGGTTTTGCCGGCTACATCGTCTACCTCGTGCTGCCATATGTGCGCTGAAACGTTGTAGCGTTGGAACGTTGAACGCTGTATGTACCCGCAGTACCAACAGCGCGATGCGAACACGCGCAACGAACCCCGTTCCGGATCGTCCTCATGTCCCTGTCCTTCGGCCTATCTCCGCTCCTGCTTATTCCCGCCTTGCTCGCGGCGATCGCACTGGCCGTCTGGGTGTACCGCAACACCGTGCCGGAGCTTCCACCCGCCAAACGCCTCCTGCTTACGGCGCTGCGAGCCGGCGCTCTCCTCATAATCCTCTTTCTCCTATTCGAACCCATCCTCGAGCGGCGGCAGGAAATCGAGCGTCCACCCGTCCTCGCCGTCCTCGTCGATAATAGCCAGAGCCTCCTCCTGACGGATATGAACGGGGATTCGCTCTCGGCCGCCGCCGGCGAGGATGTGCGTTCCGCCCTCCGCACCGTGCTCGGGGCCGATTATCCCGGCGAGGTGGCTCTCTTCCAGTTCGATGCCAACCTGCAGGCTCGCCCGTCGGGGTCGCCGGCCGAGGCCGATTCTATTGCCTTCTCGGGTGAACGCACCAACGTCTCCGCCGCCCTCGAACAGGTGCGCGACGCCCTGGGTAACCGCAACCTGCAGGGCGTCCTGCTGCTGTCCGACGGCCAGTACAACACCGGCCGCAACCCCATCTACCTCGCGGAGCGGTTTCCCGTGCCCATCCATACCGTCGTCATCGGCGACACCACCCGGCGGCGCGACCTCCAGATCCGCAGCGTCACCACCAACGAAATCGCCTTCGTCGGCGATGAGTTGCCCGTGCGTGTGGGGCTGCGGACGGAAGACTTCGCCGGCGAACGCGTCCAGGTAGCCCTCCTCGAGAATGGCACCCTCCTCGCGAGCGAAACCGTGGACCTCCCCCCCGGCACCGCCGAGATTCCCATCGACCTCAGCCACACCCCCGCCGAAGAGGGCTACCGCCGGCTCACGGTGACCGTGACCCGCCTCGACGGCGAAGCGACCTATCGCAATAACAGCGAAACGGTGACCGTCCGCGTGCTCCAGAACAAGCGGCAGATCCTCCTCGTCGCCTCGGCTCCGGATCCCGACGTCGCCGCGATCCGCCAGCTGCTCGAAACCAACGCCAACACGGAAGTCATCGCCGCCGTCCAGAAAGGCGCCGGCGGCTTTTATGGCGAGCCGGACCTCGACTCCCTCGCGGCGTTCGACGCGATGATCCTGGTGGGATATCCGGGGCGCCAGGCCGATCCGGCCTTCCTGCAACGCCTGGCCACCGCCGCTACCGATGGCCTCCCGGTGTTCTTCATCCTCGGCCGGCAAACCGACCTCCGCCGGCTCCAGCAGACGTTCAACGAAACCCTCCCGGTGCAGGTCCAGCTCATCCGCCCCAACACCGTCGAGGCCGCCTTCGTCCCCACGGCCGCCGGCCTCCAACATCCGGTCCTCGAAACCTTCGCCGCCACCCCGGACGCCTGGAAGCAACTCCCCCCGCTGGTCATGAACGACTCGCGCTGGCAGCCCTGGCCCGACACCCGCGTCCTGGCCGTCAACGAAGTGCGGGGGGTCCGCCTCGACGATCCGCTCCTGGCTATCCGTCACCGCGACGGCCATCGCTCCGCCGCCCTCCTCGCCTCGGGCATCTGGCGCTGGAGCAATGTGCCCGAAGACCTCGTCGAAGCCGGCGAGGCCTGGACAGTCCTCTTTTCCAATGTCTTCCAGTGGATCACCACCAAGGAGGACGACCGCCCCGTCCGTGTCGCCCCCATCCAACAGCTCTTTTCCGGCGGCGAATCCGTCACCTTCAACGGACAGGTGTACGACGAAAGCCTCAACCCGATCGACGGCGCGGAGGTGGAACTGGACGTCACCGCCGCCGATGGCACCCGGTACCCCTACGCGATGGACGGCATCGGGAATGGGCGCTACCGGCTCGAGGTCGGCGCGCTGCCCGAAGGCGGCTACCGCTATCGAGCCGTCGCGAATCGCAATGGAACAGCCCTCGGCGAGGACCAGGGTTCGTTCGCCGTCGGCGCCCTGACCCTCGAATTCAAGGAAACCAGTGCAAACGCCCCCCTTCTCCGGCAGATCGCCGCACGCTCGGGTGGGAACTTTTTAGACCCTGTAAACCTGAATGGCCTGCCCGACCTCCTGCTTCAGTCCGGCCGATTTGTGTCGACCTTTACGGAAGAACGGCAGGAAGAAGAACTGCGGCGGATGTACGTGTTTTTCGCGATCGTGGTGACCCTCCTCACGGCTGAATGGCTGATACGCAAACGTAGCGGGCTGGTATGACGGACTCGGACTCTTCGCTGGAATCAAGCGCCTCCCTGCGCGGAAACACCGCGCATGTAGCCATGATTCGTGAAGCCATCTCGGTGTTTCGGGGAGGCCGGACCGGCATCCCGTACGACACGCTCGTCGCGTTCGCGCGCCCCGTGCTGGATCATTACGGGCTCGAACTCGACCATTGCCAGAATGCCCCGGTGAACGCGGCCAACGCCGGCGACATGGCGGTCTTGATCGACGTGCTCGAATCCGCCATGATCTTCTGGTCGTTCTTCTCGACGGAAGCTGCCGGCGAAACTACCTCCTTCGAACATCTCAAGACGAGCATGCTCGGGCCCGAACCCGAGCTGACAGAAGACCTCCGCTTCAACCTCCTCTTCGACGCGATGCAGCACGCATTCGTTGAATTGGGAGGCACCCTGGGGGGCCACACAGCCAATGTCCTGGCCTGGCAGCCGCCACCGGGGCTTTCGGAGCCCTCGCCGGCGGACTTCTTCGAGGAAAATCTTTTTTATGAGGATGATGGCCCGGATCAGCCCGAGTCGTTCGCGCTGTTTGCACACCCCCTCTACGAAAACCCCGACCACCTCGCCGACCCGGACGCCCTCGAGCGAATCACCCAGCTCGCCAGCGCCTACTGGGACCTCGCGCGGCTCAGCGCCGAGGAACAGCCGACCGTGCTCGATGGGCTGCTGGACCAGTTCGCGCGCACGCCGGCCGAACGCAAACGCCTCAAAACCGAGGCCCGCGAGATGGTAAAACGATACCACGACCTGTTCCCGGGCTGAGGCCCTCCGTACGCATCACATTCCACATGGCTCTTCATCCTTTGCTACTCGATACCCCCACCCATTTCGACGAATTCCTGGTCGCCACACGCCGGCATCTCCACCAGAATCCCGAAATCGGCTTCAACGAGCATCAGACTCAGCGTTTCATCCGCGAGACCCTCGTCGCCCATGGCATGACTCCCTCGGGCCCGCTCGCCACGACGGGGCAGTATGTCGATATCGACGGCCCGCTCCCGGGGCCGCGCATCGGCTTCCGCGCGGATATCGATGCCCTCCCCATCCAGGACGCCAAAACACGCCCCTACGCCTCCCGCACACCGGGTGTCGCCCACCTCTGCGGCCATGACGTGCATACCACGATCGCCCTCGGCATCGCTATCCGACTGCACGAACGGCGGGACGAGCTGCGCGGCGGCGTCCGGGTCTTCTTTCAGCCCAATGAGGAGGGCGTCCCCTCCGGCGCCCCTGTCATGATCCGCGACGGCGTGCTCGACGGCCTCGAAGCCGCTTACGCGCTCCATGTAGATCCCACGCTGGCGTCGGGCAAGATCGGGTTGATCAAAGGCGCGATGACGGCTTCGTCCGTCCGCTTCCAGGTCGAGATCACCAGCCCCAGCACGGGCCACTCCGCCCGCCCCCACGAAACAAGCGACACGATCTGGATCGCTACCCAGATCCTCAACGTTTTTTACCAGCTCACGGGCCGCGTCACGGACTCTCGCGATGCGACCATCCTCACGGCCTGCCGAATCCACGCCGGCGACGCGTACAACGTCATCCCGAACTTGGTGGAATTCGGCGGCACCCTGCGCTCCACCAGCATCCCCACCAGCGAACGCATCCAACTTCAGATGCGCACCACGGCCGAGGAGATCTGCGCCCGCTACGGCGCCACCGCCGCCGTCACCTTCGACGAAGGCGTACCGCCCGTCATCAACGACAGCCGGCTCATCGATCACCTCGAACGGTCGATCACCCTCGCACTCGGCGCGCAGACTCTCTTCCATATCCCACGGCCCAGCATGGGGGCCGAGGATTTCGCCAACTACCAGCGCCATATACCCGGCGCGATGGTCCGCCTCGGCACCTCGAACAGCGCCGCCACCTCCTACCCCCTCCACGACGCCCACTTTGACATCGACGAGTCCGCCATGCCGTTTGCGATCGATGTGCTCTCGCAGGTGCTGATTGACCACCTAAAGGACGAGCCGTTGAGGCGTTGAACGGTTGTGCGTTGAACGTTTGAACGTAAATCGCACCTGGAGCCAGTAATCAGTCATTTTTAATCGATAATCCCCCCACCAGGGTTTGTGGCCCACACGGATTACGTCTAGGAGGATATACCCTCCCACGAAATCCCCGCGGCGATGCGTTACTGGTTCACTCTCCTCCTGCTGCTATCTCCGGCTCGTTGGGCGCTGGCCCAATCCTGGAGTGAAACGTTTGCCGATGGCGACTTGTCCGCCAACCCGGCCTGGTCCGGCGACACTGCGTTCTGGCAGCTCAAGCCGGCGGGATCGGACTGGATATTGGAATCCGCCGGCCCGGAGGCTTCAGACACCCTGACGCTCGAAACCCCTTCCTCCGTCGCCTACGGGTCATGGACCTTCACCGTGGGCTATACGGGAGGGCCGCTGAGTAACTTCAATCTGATCCGCATCTACCTGGCGTCGCAGGCCGGCGGCGCGCTCCACGAGACGGCGGGGTTTTATCTCCAGATCGGGAGCAACGAGCGGGATGTCCGGCTGTACCGGCAGACCGCCACCAGTCGGACGTTGATGGGACAAAGCACGGCCGGCCTGCTCGACACCGACGAGGCAACCCCTACCCTGCGGGCCACCCGGCGTCCCGGATCGGGGTGGGCGGTCTCGCTGGACGACAGCCTGCTCTTCACCGCGGCAGATGCCGCCCCGCTACCCGACCCACCCGCCCGGTTTGGCCTCTGGGTCAAGCACACCCGTACCCGCGCCTACGATTTTCGGTTCGACGATGTGTACGTCGAACCCGACGACGAAGCGGACACAGACACAACGTCCGCCCCGCCGCCCATTCCACCCGGCGCCCTGGTGATCAACGAGATCCACTTCGCCCCCACGCCGGCCGAGAACGAATTCGTCGAGATCCTCAACCGCCTGGACGCCCCGATCGACCTCCGTGGCCTCGCTCTGGCTGATAATCGCGACGAGCCGGTGCCAGTGGCAACCGAGCCGACGCTCCTAGCCGCCGGCGACCTGGCCGTTCTCGTGCGCGACACCGCCGCATTCAACGCGGCGTTTCCCGGCCGCGCGTCGATCCCCGTGGCCAACTGGCCGTCCCTCAACAACGACGCCGACGAGGTGC
>JBGSPJ010000469.1:0-1596 GCA_041738655.1 Rhodothermales bacterium
GTCGCCGCGGCGCCGTCGCTCATCTGCGAGGCATTGCCGGCCGTGACGGTGCCGCCGGCGCGGAAGACGGGTTTCAGCTTCGCCAGCGCCTCGGCGGAGGTCTCCTGGCGGGGGCCTTCGTCGATCTTGAAGTCGAACGCAAGGGTTTTGGTCGCCCCGTCGGCATAGACGACGTCGCGCACAGGATACGGCGCGATCTCGGCTTCGAACCGGCCGGCGGCGATGGCGGCGAGGGCCTTCTGGTGGGATTGGAGCGCGAACCGGTCCTGATCCTCCCGGCTCACCTTGTAGCGCTCGGCCACATTTTCGGCCGTCTGCCCCATCGAGATGTAGACGTCCGGGTCGGCATCGACCGTCGCGGGGTCGGGGGAGAAGTAGAAGCCGCTCATGGGCACCTGGCTCATGGACTCGGCCCCGCCGGCGACGACGACCTCGTTGTGGCCGGCGAGGATGGCCTGGGTCGCCATAACGATCGTCTGCAGGCCGGACGAGCAGAACCGGTTGACGGTGGCGCCGGGCACGGCATCCGGCAAGCCGGCGATCTGCGCGATGATCCGCCCCATGTTTAGGCCCTGCGGCCCCTCGGGCATGGCGCAGCCCATCAGCACATCATCGACCCGCTCTTTTTCGAGGCCTTTCACGCGTTTGATGGCCTCGGCGACGGCAAAGCCGCCAAGCGCCTCGGGGCGTATGTTGACCAGCGCGCCCTTGTTGGCCTTACCGACGGCCGTCCGGATGCTGCTGAGGATGTAGGCTTCGTGTGTTTGCATGAACGTTGTGCGTTGAACGTTTCGCTTTTCGCAACCACCCGGCATTGTCACCCCGGCCTCCGAGCCGGGGTCCCGACGTGTTGCAATCCTGCTGGTCCCCGGATCAAGTCCGGGGTGACATGGCTCCGACCCGAATCGAAGCTGTCACCCCGGCCTCCGAGCCGGGGTCCCGTCGGATGGCTCATTCTGCTGGTCCCCGGATCAAGTCCGGGGTGACATGGCCCCGGATCAAGTCGGGGGTGACATAAAGGGGAGGGATCAATTTCGTAATGGCTTCCCGGTTTTTAAAATGGCTTCGATGCGGGCCTGGGTTTTCGACTCGCCGAGGAGGCGGAGGAAGACCTCGCGCTCGAGTTCGACGAGGTAGTTTTCGTGGACGACGGCCGGCCCGCTGAGGTCGCCCCCCGTCAGCACGTGCGCCAGGTCCACCGCCAGGCGCCGGTCGTATTCGGTGATAAATCGCCCCGCCTCGAACTGACGCGCGGCCACCTCCAGAGCGGCTTTTCCGGGCCGACCGAGCACCTGAATCTGCGCGCGGACAGGTGGCGGCAGGTAGCCGGCTTCGGAGAGCTGGATGACGGTCTGCTTCGCCGCGTGGAAGCGCCGGGCGTCGTTCATCGTGACGAGCGCATGCGCCGGCAGGTAGCCCAGCTCCTGCGCGTTGCGCGCGCTGGTGGACACCTTTGCCATCGCCACGTTCTCAAAAAATCGCTGGAGATGGGCGAGGATCTGGCTCGAAAAGCCGCCGGCGGCCCGCTCGGACGCCAGCGCGGCGAGGTGCGTGGTGCCCGTGCCGGCGGGGATCAGCCCCACGCCCAGCTCGACG
>JBGSPJ010000552.1:0-1779 GCA_041738655.1 Rhodothermales bacterium
CCCGGGCGCTCGCGGACGACCCGTGCCCAGGCGGTCAGCAGGCCCTCCACATTCTTCTTGGGGTGCAGCCGAGAGAGGAAAAGGACATCGGTCGAAGGTTCGCGGCGCGGTAATTCATCCAACAGCAGCGGGGGAGGGACGACGAAGCTGCGCGACGCGAGGTCGAGCCCGTGCCAGCCGGCTTCGTCGCGCTCTTCATCCGTAGTGAAATGCAGTCCGCGGGCGCGGCGCAGGTTCGGGCGATCGATCGCCTGGAAATACCCTCGTTTCAGCCAGCCGCGCCGGTGCGCGAACGTGTAACGGGACAGGGTGCCGAAGGGGCGGACGACCACGGGGATCCCGCGCGCTTCCGCCGCCCGGGCCGAGAGGCTGCTGACGAGGTTGAGCAGGCCGTGGACGTGCACGACATCGTAGGCTTGGGCGTGGCGCTTCAGCCAGTCCACCAGCGCCGGCGACGCCATAAACGTCCCCCGACTGATCCCCGGGAAAAACCGCAGGTCCGCATCCCCCAGTTGGTCTTTCAGCCACCGTTGATCCGCCTCGGCGCACGCCGGCGCCGCGACTGTCACCGTCATCCCCACCGCCCGCGCCGCCGCCACGTAGCCGATCAACGACTGCGTCGGCCCGCCAAACGACCGCGCCACGGAGGGCATGACGTGCAATAGGTTTAAGGTTTGGGGTTTAATGTTCAAGGTGTTCACTGTAATACTTTGGACAGTTTACAGATCAAGGCGCTGCCGCTTGACATATCAGGCCCCTCCCCGTATCAAGTACGGGGCAGGCTCTCGACCCGAGGAGGGGCGAGTTCCGACGTCGATTTATCGATGTCGGAACGGGGAGGAGTACTGCCCGACGTCAACGCGGAGCATTTTTTTGCAACTCGACCTGACGGCCGAGTTTGAGAACATACACTCAGAGACTGGGGATGCCCTTTTGACCCATCCGCCCGGCATCTCTTCGCTCCTCCCCATCCCGTCACCGCTTCGCGCCGACGGGATTTGCCCCTCCTCGGGGCGAGGAGGGGCCTGGTCGTCAGGGAAGGGTCCAGCTACAAAAAGTGTCCGCAGCATGACACTGGTCACTTTTCATTTTGCATTTTTCACTACGCCGCGCCGTTGGCTTTGCACCACGCCCCCAGGCTCACCAGCAGCCAGAGCCGGCTCCAGGACAGGGCCTTGTTGCCGGCGCGGAAGTCGTTCCAGTACTGGTGAACCACCGGGGCCTGGAAGGCGGAGGAGTGGGCGAGCACGTCGAGGTTTTCGAGGCAGAGGGCCTTCAGCGGGCCTTTCATCCAGGTGTCGAAGGGCATGATAAATCCCTGCTTGGGGCGATTTATGACCGTGGCCGGCAGGAGGTCCGAAAACGCCTCGACAAGCAGGCGTTTCGGGACGCCGTCGGGGCGCTTGATGGCGTCGGGGAGACCGAGGGCGTATTCGACGAGTTCGTGATCGAGGAACGGCACGCGGACTTCGAGGGCGCTGGCCATGCTCATCTGATCGGTGTCTCGGAGGAGGACATCGTGCATGTACGTCCGGGCCTCGGCGTAGGAGATCCGCGAAATCAACGTCGCGCCCATGCTGACGGTATAGCTGGCCCGGAGGAGGCTGGCGTAGGGGTCGGGGCCGGAGGGCCGGGCGGAGAGGAGCCTCGCGGCCTGGGCAGCGCCGAAGCACTGCCGGCCCAGAGGGTAGACCTCCGGGAGCGAACCGTCGGACACGAGGAGGTCGTGCATTTTCTGGGAGGCGATCGACGGCGAGACGGCGTAAAGAGCATGCGCGA
>JBGSPJ010000584.1:0-21598 GCA_041738655.1 Rhodothermales bacterium
CCGTCGTCGTCGACGCAGCGCCAGCTCCGGTTGTCCACGATGAGGGCGCAATGTACGCGCCCGGAGGGCGCTTCGAGGTAGCCGGCGCCGACGGCTGTCGGCTCGCCAATGGTCGCGAAGCGCTGGCGCTGGACGCGGAACACCTGGAAGGCCATCGGCAGCGTCTCGCGGTTCCAGCCCAGTTCGAGGCCGTGGGCGATGTAGGGATCGCTGGTGACGAGGCTGAGGCCTTCAATCGGAAACGACGGGCGCGTATCGATGGCGAGCTCTACGCCGTCGATATGGGTGAGCTGGATGTGCGAGCGTCCATCGCCGGCGCGGTGCGTCTCCATGTTGTACAGTGCCATCACGCGGGCCGCGTATTCTTCATACCCGAGCCGGCCCTCGCGGTGCAACACGACCCGCCCCGTCCGGCTGAGGTGCGCGCCCTGCATCTGGCCGCCATTCACCAATAACGGGAGTTGCCAGCGACCCACGATGTCGCGCACCTGCGGGGTGAAGTACGGATATTCCCAGCAGATAATCTTGAAGGCGAGCAGGAGCCGGCTGATGTCAACAGCGGACCACCCGGTGCCGACGACGTCCATTTCCCCATCCCGCCCGATCATACCCAGCTTCTGGATGTCGTAGGCGTGGTTGGGCAACGCGCCATCAAACAGCGGGAGCCGGGCGAGAGAGTCGAATACCCGGCTCATCCGATCGTTGAACGCGCCAATTTCGATGACGCCGAGTCGGTGGGCAGCGATCGACGCGAGCAGGTAGGTCCCGATATCCTCCACGTGGACCGTTCGACCGCCGGCCACGGAGGCCGGAAGCCCCGTACGCGGCGAGGTGTTACGTTCGAAATATTGCCATGCCGCGCCGGCCCAGCGGACTTCTTCGGCGGTCAGCGGTTGCGGGTGCCGGATGGGGATATCGGTGTCGGACGAGATGAACCGCCGCCACGCCGTCGCCCGGTCCTGTTCGACGCGCTGAAATACGATCCACCCCAGCATCCCCAGTGCGACGACCGCGCAGAGGCCGAGCGCATACGAAACGTTGCGCAACAAGCGTTCGCGACGACGGCGGCCGCTGCGACGTGAACGCCGGCGATATGGGGAGTCGCTGTTCACCAGGGTATTGTTTTGATCAGCGTGAGAAAGTTCTCGCCATCGACGCGTTCGTACGAGACGTTATCCATCACCTCGTGCATGATGAACAATCCCATCCCCCCTTCTGGCCACGAGTCCATGACATCGTTGTCGAACATCAGGTTGTGGGATAGATTGCCCGGGCGGGGCTTGCCGGCGTCGCGTATGACGATCTGGAGCTGGTCCGGACTGAAGGCCAACTGGATGCGGACGGTCGAGTCCGGCTGGAACTCATAGGCGTGTTCGACGACATTGTTGAGCGCCTCGATCACGCCGAGTTCTATGCGATAACTTTCGGCCTCCGAAAATCCGGCGAGCGGGCAGAGCACGCGCAGCGACTCACCGATGAACTCAATACAGTCCAGCCGGCTCGGAATTTCGAGTGCCACCGTACGCGGAGCATCGAAGTTCATGCGTTCGCTCACCCGGCAAAGGCTTCGAGCGCTTCCGGCTCGGATTGGTGCATTTTGAAGATGCGGTCCATCCGTGTCAGGCGAAACACATCCGCCACGGCCGGCCGCACCCCGAAGAACACAAGCGAGCCGCGATCGCCCAGAAGCTTCATCGAGGTCACAAACGCCCCGAGGCCGCTGCTGTCGATGAAGTTGACCGAGCCCATGTCGATGGCGATGTGGAACACGCCGGCATCAAATTTCTTCTGGAAGACGGTCTTGATGGCGACCGCATTTTTGGCGTCCAGGCGTCGTTCGAGGATCTCTACAACGAGTATCTCCCCTACCTTGCGTTCTCGAAATCTCATGGTTTTCCGAAGGATGATCGTGCAGCGGTTCACTGCATCCAACATCGTCGGAAAACGGCCAAACTTAAGGTCGGGAATGCGTAGAGCGTTGCGCGTTGGCGCGCTGAACATTAATGATTGATCATTAATCATTAATCATTTAACCAACACGCACCATCCCTTCGAGCGTCGCGCCATCGGGCAGGGCGACGGTTTCGGACAGTTCGTTGACGAGGTGCACATCGCCCTTGAGGCGCACGTCGCGTCCGAAGCGGATGCTGCCGTCGATGCGGAGCGAGGTGCACTCCTGGAGCGAGGGGGCGCCGTGGGGTACCCGGGCGGCGAGTTGGTCCACCGTCCGATAGTGGCGGGGGTCCAGATGGACGACTGGCACGTGCCCGGCGCGATCGGGGTGCATGGCGAGGGTGTAGTCGGGCTGGAGCAGGTAGGCATCCGACTGGACGACGAGCAGTTCGTTGGTCGTCTTCACCGGCGCGAACCGGTCGCGGGGGACGCGGATGGCGCCGGCGCCTTCGAAGAGGGCGATGGCGGCGCCCATGGCGGTTTCGAGCTGGAAAACGGGGGTTGAGCCGGCGTCTCGGGGATCGACGGTTTTGCTGTTGCGGATCATCGGGAGGCGGAGGACGCCGTCGTGGGCGACGATCATCCGTTCGAGCGCCTCGATGTCGATCCACAGGTTGTTCGTGTTGAAGAACCGGTGGCGCTCGATATTCTGGAAGTGGTCGGCATCTTCGTCCGGGCACTGGGCGGATTCGCGGAGGAGCAGGCCCCCGTCAGGATGCATGGCCAGGTGGCCGCCCTTCCGGTCGGCCGGCGTCCGGTCCGCTACTTCCATCATAAACGGCAGCCGGCGCGAGGCGAAGTAACCGAGGATGGCCTCATCGACGGCCGCGCCCAGATTGTCGCTGTTGGAGACAAAGAGATAGCGGTAACCGGCGGCGAGCAGGGCATCGAGCATGCCGCTGGTGACCAGCGCCGTGTAGATATCGCCGTGACCCGGAGGGCACCATTCGAGGTGTGGGTTGTGCGGCCAGTCGACCGGCGCCATGTCGTGCCGTGAGATTTTGGGCACCTTATGCTGAAGGAAATCCAGCGGCAAGGAGCGGCTCACCCCCTCGTAGGCCGCCAGTAGGGAGCGCGAGTCGTCGGCCGTCGAGAAGCTGTTCATGAGCACAAGCGGCATCTCCCGTTTCAACGCCTGGCGTGCGATCACATCGAGAAACGTGAGGTCTTCCTTGACGCGAAGGAGGGATTTGGCGCGTTCGAGGCCCATGCTGGTGCCCAGGCCTCCGTTCAGCTTGAGCATCACCGTGTGCGGCCGCGCTTCGGCGCCGGCGCGGCGCTCCGCATCCGACAGCCGGTCGCTGTCCGGCAGGGATTCCACGGGGCGGATCGCGTGTTCGGGGATCAAGCCGGTTTCGCCACGGAGCAGGTGCTCGAAGTAATGGGCGAACGTGCGGATAACTACCTCTGGAAGCCCTTCGGCTTCCATCCGCATCCGATATGGGGCAAAGGCGCTATGTGTGCCGACCAACGTCATACGATTAACTATCCTAACACTACCTTTCGGCTGGAAAAGAAAATGCAAAAGCGCGGACCAAAAGGGATGGGTCTGATCGGTCCGTCGCGACTTGTTCCAATACGAGCGCCGCGGGGTTCCCGGCGGCCGTATTGATCAGTCGCCACGGTATTGATTCCAGCGGATTCCGAGCCGGCGCATTCGGCCTCGGAGTGTGTTCGGATTGATGCCAAGCAGATGAGCGGCACCGTTCGGCCCTTCGATTCGTCCGTGGGTGTGGGTCAGGGCGCGGGAGATATGGTGCGCCATGGCTTCGTCGATCGATGGAAAATGGGTGCCGGTCGTCTCTTGAAGGGCATGGGCAACCCCGGACATGCTCTGGAGCTTCGTACCCATGGCGCTGGCGATTTCGAGCCGGTGGCCTCCGCCGAGGATGGCGGCTCGTTCGATGACGGCGGATAACTCGCGCACGTTGCCGGGCCACGGGTAGTGTTCGAGCAGCACCAGGTCTTCGTTGGTGGCGCTCAGGGGCGCGCCGCCAAAGCGCAGGCCGGCGTTGCGGGCGAAGTGGGCGACGAGGTCGGGCAGATCCTGCAGGCGGGAGCGCAGCGGGGGGAGGTAGATCGGGAAGACACTGATGCGGTACCACAGGTCCTCGCGGAATTGCCCGCCGGCGATCAGTTGCTCCAGGTTGCGGTGGGTTGCCGCAACGACGCGGACATCCGCCGTCCGTGTCTCGCCGCCGCCGACCCGTTCGTAGGAGCCGTCTTGCAGAACGCGCAGGAGGCGAACCTGGGCCGGCATGGGGAGCTCTCCTATTTCATCGAGGAAGAGGGTGCCCCCGTCGGCGCGTTCGAACCAGCCGCTGCGCTGGGCCACGGCGCCGGTGAAGCTGCCTTTTTCATGGCCAAATAGCTCGGAGTCGATCAACTCGGGTGGAATGGCGCCGCAGTTTACACGCACGACCGGGCCGTTGCGCCGGCTGGACCGCATGTGGATCGCACGGGCAATCACCTCTTTTCCGGTACCCGTTTCGCCGAAGATGAGGACAGGTACGCTCGTAGCGGCCACCTGATCGACCCGGGCCATGACCGGTGACAGCGTGCCTTCCGAGCCCACGATTTCATCCAGGATCTCCTGCCGGCCCAGGCGCGAGAGCAACGCGCGTTTTTCGGCTTCGAGCGCCTCCCGGAGGCTGTACAGCTCGCGCATTCGCCGGTGATTCTCCAGGGCTACGGAGAACGGGTCCAGCAATGTGGCGAACGTGGTTTCGTGTGATTCGGTCACAATCTCCGCGGACTGACACGCCAACAGCAACACGCCGATCACTCCCTGTTCATTCAGCAGCGGGCCGGCCAGTACTTCGCCCTGAAGATCCTTTGGCAGCATGAGCCGGCACAACGGTGCATGCGATCCCCGGCGGGTACGAAGTACCTGTCGTTCGAGGCACCAGGCCTGAAACTGGTCCAGCTGAGCCGGCGTGAGGGAGGTCCGGGCGTGGCGCGGCACGGGCACCCCGCCCTGCTGTCCGATGGCTTCGGTTTCCAAAACGGATTCCTGCGCATCGAGCCGGCGCACGAGCAGCAGATCAGCGGGCATGCGCTGTTTGACCAGCGCTGCCAGACGGGCCATCGATTCACTGAGTTCGATGTGCCGGCAGGCTTCGCGCCAGATTTGAAGCTGGAATCGTTCGCCGGTGGCGGAAGACGGCATACACGTGTCGGGCAAGGATCTCCAATGGCTCGAACCAGCAGGTAGAACGACGAGCCGTCGTATATGACGGATAGGTCATCACATGCAACGGCACAGGCGGACGGCAGGAAACGCGGGAGCTATCGGCATCGCGCAGCGTTGTGGTGTAGCCGAACCCTACGACCGACCGTACCTAGAAAACGATCTGGAAGCGCGTGAGCAGGATGCGCTCGGTTGGCCGGCGTTCGGCCTCGCCGGCGGCTTCAAAGGTGGTTTGCTCATAGTTCAGCATGAAGCGAACGCCGGCGTTCAGGTACCAGTTGATCCCGATGGCCCACGCGAACGCCCCGCTTGCGGATGCATCCGGGCTAGCGAACACCGGGAAGGAGGCTTCGTCTGCCACAATCCCCTGCACACGGGCCGTGAACTCAAGGGCGCCCCAGTGCCCAGGCTCGCCAAAGGGTGTCGCCGGCTTAAGCGTGCCGTAACTGGCGTCTTCTCCTGTGAGGACTATGCTCGTGGCCACTTGCCAGGAGCGGTTCCGCAGGGTGGCCGACAGGCTATCCGTGGCAACGGCTTGCTCAGACAGGGCATACTCTGCAAGGAGGCCGAAAGGGCCGGCGTACAGATAGCCCTGAGGAATGACGCGGCTGTTGTGGCCGTTCGAGAAAGCGGCTTCGTTGGCGGCTGTGCGATACCGGAAAAACGTCTGCCGGCCCGACGTTCTATAGGCGGGCAGGATCGGTACAGCCGCGGTACCATCGCGGACGCCGGTTGTGAAAGCCACACCGAGTCCCAACCCGTTCAAGACCGACCCGGCGTTGGCAAACGGATGGGAGAAGAGGCGGAGCATCAGGTCTTTGCGGTTGTCGAGATCGGCGTCGATACTCACGCCATCCTGGCTCCCGTTGAACACACCCATGGCATAGCTCAGTCGTTTCCCGGCCAGTTCCCCTCTAAGTTCGATTCCGACATCCCGGTTGGGCACCATCCCTGTCGGGAAGCCTCGCTCGATCATAATGCCCGTATTGGGTGACTGTAGGAATTCAAGGCCGGCCGAGGTCTTGAACTTCCCGAACCTGACGGTTGCCAGCGGCACAATGCGGGCATCCAGGTAGGCGTCCTGCAATTCCGCACGGCCGAGCCCGAAGTTGGGCATGATGCGGAAGTCGAACCGCTCGTATATCGTTCCCTGAACCGTCAGGCGGACTCGGCGGAGGTAGAAGCTCTCGCTGCCCGGAGCCACATCGTCGCCAATAAAGAAACGGCCGTCCGCCTGGAGGTCTCCTCGAATGGCGAGCGAGACGTCGGTAGCCCGTGAACCAGCCCCGGATCCAATCGAATCAGCTTCTTGCGCAGTCTGCGCCCGGACAGTGAGTGGGATGCATAGCAGGGTCAGAAGGAGTGCCGATATGAGCCATGTGTGTGAAGCATTCATGAAGAAACGGGTTGCGAGTGCGAGTTTGATCACATCGTTAAGGTTGTGGGTACGCTGTGTTGGAGGCACGTCATGTAAAGAGCGTGCCAGACAAATAGATTGTAGCCATTAAGTATATTATTTACAATAAGATGACTGGTTGTCTCTGTGGCAACATGAATCGCCATGACCATCGTATATGATGGGTATGCCCGTCATATATCGTAGTTTCTCTCGTCGAGTGGGCTTTATCTTGCGCCGGCGCCCCCGTTCGCAAATCTGATGACAGTGCCGGCTGGAACGATCCTACACATACCGATGTAGAGTTTCGGCATTTTCAGATACAGCATCTCTCGAATCGTATGTTTGCATCGCTTGGTTGGGAGGCGTGGGTCACGCTCGGGGTTATTCTGTTGATGTTGGTTGCGCTCGTTCGTGGCATCGGGCGGCCGGAAATCATCCTGTTTGGCAGCCTGGGCCCATTGCTCGCGCTGGGCATTCTAACGCCCGAGGAGGCTTTTGCCGGCCTTTCGAACAGTGCCCTCCTGGCTGTCGGCGCCCTGTTCATCGTGGCGGCGGGGGTGGAGAACACCGGGGCGTTGAGCTTTTTCGACCGGCTCATCTTCCCGAATTCCAGGAATATGACCGTGACGACGCTTCGCCTGATGACGACCACGGCGACGATGTCTGCCTTTCTCAACAATACCCCGATCGTGGCGATGCTGATTCCCAGGGTCCGGTCGTGGTGCGAACGCAATAAGGTAGCGCCCTCGAAACTGATGATTCCGCTGTCTTACGCGGCGATCATCGGGGGGATGACAACACTCATCGGCACCTCTACAAACCTGCTTGTGGCGGGTCTGATGGAAGCATCTGGCTTCGAGGGACTGGGCATGTTCGATCTCTTCTGGGTGGGCGGGCCGGCGGCCGTCGCCACGATCATTTATTTTGGCCTGATCGGGTATCGTTTCCTGCCCGATCGTCGCGAGCCTGGAGGCAGTGATGACGAAGGGATGCTCCACTTTTTGTTTGAGATGGAGATGCCGACCGGGTCCGCCCTGGTCAGCAAGACAGTGGAAGAGGCGGGGCTTCGCTCGCTGGGAGACGCCTTCCTGGCCCACGTCATTCGCAAGAAGGAAGTGATCCCGGCCTCTCCAGAGATGGTGCTTCGCGAGGGCGATACCCTGGCATTCCGCGGGAGCCCGGCCATCCTCGAGCATCTGCAAGAGCGCCACGGGTTGCGGTCTGTGATCGAGAGCGTGGATTCCGCCGGCCACATGACGCTTCCCATTTTCGAAGCGGTGATCGCGCCGTCCTCGCGCATGGTGGGTAAGACGCTGGTCGATGTGAACTTCCGGGAGGAGTACCAGGGCGTCGTGCTCGGTATCTATCGGGAGGATGAAAGCATCGACAAGGCGATCGGACGGGTTGTGCTTCAGGCCGGCGACCTCCTGTTGATCGAAGCCCGCAAAGGCTTTGATAAACGCTGGAATCAGAATCGCGAGGAATTCTACCTCGTGGCGCCACGCCGGGCGGAAAAGGTGAAGCCGCAACCCGGAAAGGCCCCGCTGGCGTTGTTCATCCTCGTGGCGGTCATCGCCGTCGCGGCGTTGGGGTATGCGTCCATCGTGACGACGTCGTTCATCGGTGCCCTCGCCATGATCGGCACCCGGTGCCTCCGAGGGCGGGATGCCAAGGCGGCGGTGGATGTGCCCGTGTTGCTGGTCATTGCGGCGGCTCTGGGGCTTGGCAAGGCCATCGAGAGCACGGGGCTTGCCAGCGCCGTAGCCATGTTTTTGACGGAAAATGGACGTGCGTTCGGCGTAATCGGGATCGTCTCGGCCGTCTACATCGCCACCAGCTTGTTGACGGAAGTCATCACCAACAATGCGGCCGCGGCGCTGATGATCGGTATCGGACTCGAAGCATCCACCACCCTCGGGGCGCCTCCGGAGGCGTTTGCCCTGGCCGTGGCGGTTGCGGCTTCGGCCAGCTTCCTGTCGCCCATTGGATATCAGACGAACATGATGGCGATGGCCGCCGGCGGGTACAAGTTTTCCGACTTCTTCCGCGTGGGGCTCATCGTCAACATTGTGGTCGGAGTGACAACGCTGACGATGATTTCTTTTCTCTGGTTGTAGGCTAGTAATTCCCCTGAATTCACTTCTCCTGTCTGATTCATGCACCTATGGAACCCCTTACATGGCAAGCGTGGGTGACGCTTGCCGTAATTCTGACCATGCTTGTGGCCCTGGTTCGAGGGATCGGCCGGCCTGAAATCATTCTGTTCGGGGCCATGGGTCCGCTCCTATTGACAGGTATCTTGACGCCGCAGCAGGCCTTTGCAGGCCTTTCCAATAGCGCTATTCTGGCCGTTGGATCGCTGTTCATCGTCGCGGCCGGCGTCCAAAATACAGGCGCTCTGAGTTTCTTCGACAAGTTGATTTTTCCGAACTCGAAGAGTCTCACTTACGTCATGTTGCGGATGATGACAACGACGGCGACCATGTCTGCGTTTTTGAACAACACGCCGATCGTGGCGATGCTCATTCCGCGGGTAAGGGCCTGGTGTGAGCGGAATAAAGTATCCCCTTCCAAGCTGATGATCCCCCTGTCGTTTGCCACGATCGTCGGCGGCATGGTTACCCTGATTGGTACCTCGACGAACCTCGTCGTCGCCGGTTTGATGGAAGCAGCCGGGTATGAAGGTCTGGGGATGTTCGACCTGTTGTGGGTGGGCGGCCCAGCGGCCGTAGCGACGATCCTCTATTTCGGTATCATCGGCTACAGGCAACTGCCCGAACGAACGGCACCGGGCGGAAGCGACGAAGAAGCCATGCTGCATTTCTTGTTCGAGACGGAAGTGCCGGCCGGTACGCCGCTGGTCGGCAAGACGGTGGAAGAGGCCGGACTGCGCTCCCTTGGCGATGCGTTTCTCGCCCATGTCATCCGTACCAACGAGGTAGTGCCGGCCTCGCCGGAAATGGTGCTTCGCGCCGGTGATATCCTGGCTTTCCGTGGGAGCGCCGCGGTAATGGAACGGGTTCGGGAGCAACACGGACTTCGCCCTGTCGTGGAGAGCGTGGATTCGGGGAGCCACATGACGCTGCCGATCTTCGAGGCCGTGATTGCGCCCACCTCACGCCTTGTGGGAAAAACCCTGGTGGATATCAATTTCCGCGAGGAGTTTCAGGGCGTCGTGCTCGGCATCTATCGAGAGGACGGCAGCATCGACAATGCGATCGGCCGGGTGGTGTTGAAAGCCGGCGACCTCCTCATGGTCGAAGCCCGAAAAGGATTTGACAAGCGTTGGAATCAGAATCGGGATGAGTTCTACCTGGTGGCGCCGCGTCGGGCGGAGCGTGTCCGTCCGCAATCGGGCAAGGCTCCCCTGGCCTTGTTGATCCTGGTCGGCGTCATTGTGTCGAATGCCGCCGGCCTGGCGCCCATCGAGGTTTCCGCCTTCCTCGGAGCGCTGGCGATGATCGCGACACGGTGTGTCCGGGGTCGTGACGCGAGAAGCGCTGTGGATGTGCCGGTACTGCTCGTGATCGCGGCCGCGCTGGGGTTGGGCAAGGCGATCGAGTCGTCCGGACTGGCGGCGAACATTGCCGGTTTGCTTACTGAGTACGCCAGTTCGCTGGGCCCCATCGGGATCCTCGTGGCCGTTTTTACCGCTACCAGCCTGCTGACGGAGGTGATCACCAACAACGCGGCGGCGGCGCTCATGATCGGCGTTGGCCTGGAGTCGGCCAGTAAGCTGGGTGTGCCGCCCGAGGCGTTTGCGCTGGCGGTGGCGGTGTCGGCCTCGTGCAGCTTTCTCTCACCGATCGGATATCAGACCAATATGATGGTCATGGCCGCCGGCGGCTACAAATTCGGCGACTTCTTCCGGGTGGGCGCGGCGGTCAATATCATTGTTGAAATCGCCGCGATCACGATGATTGCCATCCTGTATCTCTAAAAATGACGTCGGGATCGGTGGCTTGCCGCCGCCGATCCCGATTTTCCCGTCATCCCCGCGGCGCCACGGAGGGCGCCGGCGCGCCGAAGTTGCGGATACGGTAAGTGAAGTTGATGAGCAGGTAGCGGCCGAGTACGTTGGACTGGTTATCCTCTACGTAGAACTCGTTGACGGTCCGCACGATGCTCGTATTCTGGTTGAGGATGTCCGACACCATCAGTCTCACCTCTCCCCCATTGCCCTTCAGGAATTTGTAGCCCAGAGCGGCGTTCCAGACCAGGTTGTCCTGGTCGTAGTCCTCGCCGAGGCCGGTGTACTGGATGGCGTTGAGGTCGGTATTCAGCACCCACGACTGCCCGAGGATCAGGTTGATGCGGGCGCCGGTCCGGTGGTACATGTAGTTCGCATCCAGCTCCGGATAGACGGAATTGCGGGCGATGCTGTAGGTGAGGTTGTACGTCAGCGTGAAGTCGATTTTCTCGCTGATGTTGCTCCCGATCACGGCACCGCCGTTGATGGCGTGTGTGTCAGAGATATTCCGCCGATTGTTGATGAGGCCCGGTGCGTGGGTAAGCGAGTAGCCGGCGTTGACGTTGACGTTACTCTTCAGCCAGCCGGTCGGCAGGCCGGCGGTGATGAACGACCGCGCCCCCCAGTAGCCGTCCAGGTTGACCGGCCGGGTATACTGCGAGCCCTGCGCGAGGACGACACCCGGAGCGATGGTGGTGTCCTGGAGTGCGATGATCGACTCCGTGCTGATGTTGTTCGTCCCCTGGTTAAAGCTGGCAAACGTCATGAACACACGCCCCGTGGCCGGCTGGGTCTTGTTGAACCGCGCGACCAGGAAGTGGGTGTAGCTCTGCCGGAGATCCGGGTTACCGCTGCTGATGCGGAGCGGGTTCGAGTTGTTGAACACGCTCTGGAGCTGCGAGATGGACGGCGTGTTGGTGGACGTCCGGTAAAACACCCGCAGGTTGTCGGTCTGGCTGAACCGGTAGTTGTACATCGCCTGCGGAAGCACGTCCTGGAAGGAGCGGTTCACGCCGTAGGTTGTCGGGAACGTCTGGTTGCCGGTGAGCTGGACGTCCTGCCCGTCGACGCCGAAGGTGAGCATGGATTTTTCGCCGCGGAGCATGTAGCGCAGGCCGGCGCGCTGGCGCACCGATCGGCTGTCGAACACCGTAGACAGCGTCGGATCGAGGATCGTGTACGCTCCGGTGAGCTCATCGAGGGAGTTGGTCGTCCGGTCCGCGTCGCTGTTCGAGACGGACGGGCTGTAGTTGAGCTGTAGCTGGCCTCGTTTGCCGATGGGCTCGGTGTACTCGAGGCTGCCGGAAACCGTCGTGCTCACCTCGGTATTCCTGGATCGTTGGTCCAGCACGATGAGCCGATCGACAGCGTCATAGAACTCACTCGATGCCAGCTGCTCGGCGTCGCCATTGCGGTCGTTGAGGCCCAGGCTGACATTGACGGAGGCGGTCCGCCCGGCTTTCGGGAAGCGGTGACGGAAGAGCAGATTGCTGTTGGACGATAGCCCCCGGTTGTGGGAGAGGTAGTCGTTCGTCGTGGCGCTGAGCGCGTCGCCGGCCAGGGTGTTGAGGCCCTGGAGCAGGCTTGCGGCGGAGTTGATCTGGTAGCTCAGCCGCGGGGTGAAGATCAGCGAGTTCGTCGCGTTGATATCGTACTGCAGGCGAAGATTCAGCCGGTGGTTCGTGTTGTCGGTGTCGGACGAGTTGGTCTCGTTGTAGAGCTGGGTGGTGGCTTCAGTGAGGAAGTACTCCCGATCCAGGAGCACATTGCTCGTGTTGTCCGAACGGTTAAAGAAGTAGCTGCCGGTGAGGCGGACCTTATCGCCCCAGCGATCCGAGTAGTTGAGCCCGAAAGCGTTGGTGGCATTGACGCCGCCCTGGTTGCCCACGAGGAAGCTCCCAGTGTCCGGGCCGCCGAATCCCCCACCGCCGCCCTGAAATCCACCACCGCCACCACCGCCAGGGCCACCACGGCCACCGCCCCCACCGCCGCCGGGAGGTCCACCGCCACCCGGGCCGCCGAAGCCGCCCCCGCCACCACCGAAGCCGCCCCGACCCGTATTGCCGAGCACGCCGAGGAGATCCTCGTTGGCGAAGTTCTGCTGGTTGACGTTGTTGCTCAGGCCGATCAGCGAGATCCTGCGGTTACCGTCGAAGATGTTCATGCTCCCGCCGGCGATGTACCGTGTTTCGGAGCCGTAGCCACCGTAGATCTTGCCGAACTGCCCGTTTTCGGTGCCGGTGGTGGTGATGATATTGATGGTCCGTTCCGAATTCCCATCGTCGAAGCCCGAGAACTGGGCCTGATCGCTGAGCCGGTCAAAGACCTGGACGCGGGCGATGACATCGGCCGGCAGGTTGCGCAGCGCGGCCGTCGGGTCGTCGCCAAAGTATTCGCGTCCATCGACCAATACGCGGCGCACGTTTTCCCCCTGTACTTGCACCTGGCCGTCTTGAACGACCACGCCCGGCATCTTGCCGACCAGGTCTTCCGCGCTGGCGTCGGGGTTGGTCTTGAAAGCGCCGGCGTTATACTCGGTCGTGTCGCCCTTGATGGTGACGCGCTCCTGCACCTCCTCCACTACCACTTCGTCGAGGGCCACGGTGTCTTCATCGAGCAGCACGAAGCCCAGGTTGTAGCCCTCGGCCGGCACATCGATCTGCATCGTGGTGAGCTTGTATCCCACAAACGACAGCTGGAGGCGGTAGAGTCCGGTGGCGGGCACGGTCATCGAAAAGAAGCCGCGGGCGTTGGTAGACGTGCCGAAGGTCTTGGTTGTGTCCGCGAGGCTCGTAAGGACCACGTTGACCGCGGGCAGCCTCTCGTTGGTCTTGGCGTCGCGGGTGAAGCCGGCGACTTCAGGGTTGCCGGCCTGCCCGAACGCAAAGACCGGAAAGATGAAGGCAATGACGAGAATCGAGTACCAGTATTTCATGCGAGGCGCACGCTCCAGGAGGATGATGTAGCACGGACAGTCCGCCGGCCGGCGAACGCTGAGCTACTGACGGTGCAACGCCGCATCGCATTCCATGGCTTCCGGAAAACGATGTTAAATAGTGTTAAGAGAAAGGGGTTTAAGGTTTAAGGTTCGAGGTTCAAGGGAAGGGGTTTAAGGTTCAAGGTTCGAGGTTCAAGGATCAAGGAAAGATGCCCTTGAACCTTAAACCTCGAACCAGAAACCATTCAGTTCATGCAGAAGATTTCCGTCCAGAGCTCGATCGCCACATCCACCACGTGGCCGCCCTGGTCGGGTGGGCGGGCGTCTTCGGTCCATCTGCCCATGTTCGGGTTCCAGTACAGGGCTTTGTAGGCCCAGAACTGCCAGTACGTACCGGGTCGGTCGGCCTCGCGGCTGTAGTGGACGAGGTACCAGCCTTCGCGGGTGGGTTGCAGTGTACGGTACTTGATCCAGTTCATGGGCGACCTCCGGCTTGTGGTGAAGGGGACGGCTGCTCGCATGATACTGGATCGGGGGAGGGGTGAACAAGAGCCAGTTCGTAACGGTCTCGGCAAAGCTTTCGGCGCTATACACACGCGATAAACAAACGTTCAACATTCAACGTGAAAACGGTTTATAACGACTGAAACGGCACATTTAGGACGGGATATTGCCTCCAGGCGTCGAAGTCAAAATGCCACCATTCCCACTCGTACACCGTAAAGCCGGCCTCCTCCATCGCGTCGCGCAGCACCTCGCGGTGCCAGTGTTCGAGGGCGCTGCCGCCCGGGTAATCCGGGAAGGCGCGGGGGGAGAATTCGTCGTAGCCACTGGGCATCGGGACGACGGCGCCGGTGGCGAGGTCGTACAGGCCGAGGTCGATGGCGCAACCGCGGTTGTGGCGGGAGCCTTTCGCGGGATCGGCGACAAAATCGTGCTGGTGTTCGGGCGTCGCATCCCAGAACATCTTCGTCACCGCCCAGGGGCGATAGCCGTCGTAGATGATGATCCCCAGACCGCGTTTTTTCAGCGCCGCGTGGGCGCGGACGAGCGCCTCGGCGGCCGGCCGCTGCAAGAATGCGCGGGGCTGCTCGTAGAAGACGGCGCCCATGAAGTTGTTGGTGGACGCGTAGCGGATGTCGAGCTTGAAGGTGGGATCGAGGGTGATCAGTTCGGCAAGGTCGGGCGCGAGCAGGGTATCCGGTTGCGCTGGCGGAGTTGCCGCCATCGCTTCGGCCCGGAGGGTCTCGATGGGGCGCACGGGATCGATCTTGAACGTGGCGTCTCCGTCGGGCTCGACCCACCGCCGTTCAAAATCCACTCCGACGAGGGAGGCGTTCATCCCCCTGCCCCGCGCGTCGCGGGTAAAGCTGAGGGTTTCGTCGGGATACAGCCCGTACGCCGGCATGCGGTAGACATCGGGGCTGACTTCGGTGAGGGGATAATAAAAGAACCACTCGATGAGCGACCACAACTGCCCGTCGCGTTCGAAGATGTACAGCGTGTTGTGATCCCACCCGTATTCGCCGATGAGGCCGGCATGCCGTGCGAGGGGCGCGGCGGGAGCGGTCCGTGCCACCCGCGTGAAGCGCAAGCCGGCGGCGTCGATCAGCGTGTCTCCGGCCGGTAAGAGCGTATAGCCGTGGGCAAGCCGATCGTCCGTGATCAGCGAGTCGCCGCGCATCCGGAGGAGATGGCGCTCGACGCCGTTAAACAGGTAGAGCTCTCCGTTGCGTTCGATGAGTTCGCGAACCACGCCGTTGGCTTCATACCGACCGTCGAGCCGGCGGGCAAGCAGCGAGTCGACCCGCGCGAACCGCTCGAATTCGGGTAGCGGCAGGCCGGCTTTCCGCGCCCTGAGCAAGCGCAGCGCGTATTCGCCGATCCGATCCACCACGTCATTCGCCGCGTCCATCGTCCCCACGACGGCGACACCCAACCGCTCGTCCGGCAGTGCGGCGACGCGGGTGGCGTACCCGTACATCACCCCGCTGTGCTGGACGCGGCGGGTGCCCTCGAAGGTGTTGACGAAAAAGCCGAGCCCGAAACCGGGTGCTTTTGGACCCTCGCCGGCAAACTGGACCGTCCACATGGTATCGAGCGAGGCCGCGCTGAGCACCGAGGCGCCGTCCGGTCCTGTCCCGCCGGCGAAGAGCACCGTCATGAACCGGCCGAGGTCTTCCATAGTGGTGTACAGGTTGGCCGCCGGCGCCATCCCCAGCTCAAAGACCGGCGCGGGAAAGGTGCGGCCGTCGTACGTCCACATCGTGCCTTCAGCGAGGCCGTTGCGGAGCGTGGGGCGCGGGGCGAAGCTGCTCGTCATCATCCCCATGGGCCGCAGGAGCGCGCGGTCCACGTAGTCCGCAAACGGTTCGCCGGTAACCACCTCCACGATGCGGCCGGCCACGGTGACGGCCGCATTGGAATACTTGGTCTGTGTCTCCGGTGCATAGACGAGCGCGGTCTGGTTGAGGCTCGCGATGGTAGCCTCGATGGAGGGCTCGTCCGGGTCGAAATAGTGCCCGACCGGCGGTTCGCGGACGATGCCCGAGCGGTGGCTGTGGAGCTGGCGGAGGGTGACCGGCGTGCCGAAAGGATTGGCGGGAGCGAAGTCCGGCAAATAGGTCTGGACAGGCGCATCGAGGTCAAGCTTCCCCTGCTCGACCAGCTGCATGACGGCCATCGCGGTAAACAGCTTGGAGAGGGAGGCCACGCGGTAGACCGTTTGCCCCGTCGCCGGCGCCCCTGTGGCCGGCTGCGCGACGCCGTACCCGCCGGCCCAGACGATGTCCGTCCCATCCACGAGGGCGATGGACAGGGACGGGAGGCCCTTGTCGGCCATCTCGTAGCGGATGTAGGCATCCAGGGCATCGATCACGGGATCGGTGGAGGAATCAGAGGGGGCGGCGGGCCGGCAGGCGGCCAGGCCGGTGAGGATGAGGAGAAGGAAATAGAGCGAAGCGCGCATGGGAATCCGGTTTGTCCGGCCGCTAAGATACGGCAGGCCCTCCGTAAGCTTCTCAAAAAGATCACCTGATCTATGGCCCCGATTACGTCTATCCGGGTTTCATCCCACCGAAGTCCGCTTCCGTCTTCCCATTCAGGCGAATCAGGGATTGCATTCTGTCAAAAACGCTCTGATTCGCGTCATTTATCTATTGGTACGCGCCCCATGCAGGCTGCTTCGACACCACCGGCCCGTTGGGCGCTCATCACGGCGCTCGGAAGTGTCTACATCATCTGGGGATCCACCTACCTGGCCATCCGCTATGCGGTCGAGACACTCCCCCCGCTCCTCTTGCTGGGTAGCCGTTTTGGCATCGCCGGCGGCGTCATGTACCTGTGGCTGCGCCTCCGAGGCGGCGTGCGGCCGACCTTCGTCCAGTGGCGGCGGGCGACCCTCGTCGGTACCCTGATGCTCGGGTTTGGCACAGGCACCCTTGCGTGGGCGACGAAGTTCATCCCTTCCGGCCTGGCGGCCCTGCTCATCACGACGGTGCCGATGTGGATGGCGTTGCTCGACTGGCTCTGGAAAAAAGGCGCTCCGCCCAATCGGCTGACGATCATCGGGTTCATCGTGGGGGCGGTGGGGGTGGCGTTGCTGTTTGATACGGGATCGATCCTCGCCGGCGAAGGCCTCGATGTCGTCGCGGCGTCGGCGACGTTGTTCGGAGGGATCTGCTGGGCGGTGGGATCGCTGCATGGCCGCAACGCCGGCCTGCCCGCCGATCCGTTCCTGTCCACCGCCATGCAGATGCTCGGCGGCGGCCTCATGCTGACGCTGGCCGGCCTCCTCGCCGGCGAAGCCGGGGATGTCCACCTGGCCTCGTTCACGATGCGATCGATGTTGAGCTGGGCGTATTTGCTTGTATTCGGGTCGTTTATCGGGTTCAGCGCCTATGTCTGGCTGCTAACGAACACGACGCCGACCGTGGCGACGACCTACGCGTATGTCAACCCGGGCGTGGCCATCCTGCTCGGCTGGGCGCTCGGCGGCGAGACGGTCACCTGGCGGATGGGCGTCGCCCTTGTACTGCTCGTCAGCGCCGTGGCCATCATCAATCTTTTCGGCAGAAATCGGGCCCAAAAACCCGCGAGTTTCCCACCACCGCCCAATCCGGCCGCTGCGCCGGCGGAGGACTCGTAACCTAGACTCAACACAATGAGCAGACCTCAAGGGTTTCAAAAACCCCTGAGGTCTCTCTTAAACGATTACATGGCGTAATCCAAAAGAACATCGTCGCCCATTCTGTAGAGACGCCCCGCCGGGGCTTCTCTGCGAAAGATGTCATCAGCAGCCGGCACGCTTTTAAGTTCGTGTGCAATTCTAACCAGTTGCTCAGTCGTTCACCCAGCAATAGCGGGTGACCTGGGCGTTCGGGCCCGGATCCCAGAATCCGTCGTACTCCGCCACGTAGATGCAGCCGTCGGGGCCGAGCTCCATCGAAATCGGCGTGCTCATGGTGAGCTGATCGAACGTTTTGATGTCGGTCAGGCGGGTGGTGCGGGTGGAATACTGGAGGGGCGTGTTCTTCACCATCCGCTCGTCATCGGACGTGTAGGTGCCTTCCTCGATCGTGGCCCATTTGATCCAGCGGCGGGACCAGTCGTAGACGAAGGCTTTGTTCTGGAACGCTTCGGGGAACGCGCCGGCGCCCTTGAACCGGTAGACCGGCCCGAACGTAGCCGAACGGGCGCCGCCCTGGTCGTAACGGTACTCCCAGATCGGGGGCTTGAAGTTCGGAATCATGTCCGGCGTCCACTCATTGTAGAACAGCCGGCCGATCGAGCGCGGCCAGCCAAAGTTCTCGCCGCCCTCCGCCACGTTGTACTCGTCGTAATCGTACACCGCATCCGGGCCGACGACGCCGATAAAGAGGGATTCCGTCTCGTCATCCCACTTGATGCGGTACGGGTTGCGCAGACCGTAGGCGAAGATCTCCCAGCGGACGCCGGGCTGGCCATAGAACGGGTTATCCTTCGGGATCGAGCCGTCCTTGTTGATGCGGAGCACCTTGCCGCGGAGGTCGGTCAGGTTTTGCGAGGTGTGCTCGGAGTCCACGATACGCGACCAATGGGTGTCCTTGAGGTCGTGGTCGGCGGCAAACGCTTTTACGCGTTCCTCGCTGATCTCCCATTCGGGTTTGGTGCCCGAGTAGCCGGTATCGCCGGTGGAGATGAAGAGGGTGCCATCAGCGCCCCATTCGAGGTCGCCGGCCTGGTGACAGCACTGCGGCTCGGTGGGGACGCGGAGGATGACCTTTTCGGTCGAGAAGTCGATCGCGTCGTTCCGGTACTCGTAACGCAGGAGCGTGTTGACAAACGTCTCGGGCTCGGCGTAAAAGATGTAGACGTAGGGTTCGCCGGTGTAGAAGTTCGGGTCCACCTCGATCCCGTAGATGCCGTGCTCGATCCCCGTCGGGTCGGTCGTTTTGATTTCCGCAAGGAGGCGCGTCTGCTTCGTCGCGGCGTCGTAGCGGTGGATCTTGCCGCGTAGTTCGGCGATCCAGACGTTGCCGCGGTCGTCGACCGCGATGTCATCCGGCCAGACGTCGGCCGCGATCACTTCTTTGACGCGGTGGCCGCCAAAGTCGGTCTCGACACGGCCGGCCGCCACACGCATCCCCTGGAGGACGTGGGTGACAAACGCGGGGTTCTGCCAGACCTCCGCAAAGTGGCCCAGCTTGGTGACGAACACGCGCCCGCCGTCGTATTTCCGAATCCAGGAGATCGGGTAGTCGTTGCGCTCCTGGTCCGACGGCTCCTCCGTCACCCCGACGCTCGCCATGTCCAGCGAGGCCAGGACGCGGGAATTCCACCGCGGATTGTTGTTGAGGACGTAGATCTCGTCGTTGATCGTGAACGACTCGCCGAAGTGAGCCACGGTCGGGTTGGCCGGCTCTTCGATGGTCACGCGGACTTCCTGGGTCCAGGGGTGGGACTTAAACAGGCCGCCGCCGACCATCTCTTCGTATTCGCTCCAGCCGTAAAACGCGTCGAGGCCGGCGTGCGCCACGGCGACGCCTTTACCCGAACGCACGAACCGCATGATGGCGGCGCGCTGCGCGTGGGTGACGAGTGGTCCTGTGTAATTGTCGCGCGCGGGCCCGGTGCGGACGCCCGTGAGAACGATGTCGGTCCCTTCGACGGTGACGGAGCCTTTCATTGCGTCCTCGTCGATCTGGGTCGTGGCGGTGAGGGTTGCCGCACCCGAGCCGAGGTCGTTCTCGATCCAGGAGAACGAGAGCGCGTTGCCGGCCAGCGTCACCGCCGTCAGCGGCGCCGGCGCGTCACCCACCTTGATGAACCCGGAAAACGCGCCGGGCATACCGGAAATCGCCAGTTTCCCAGTGGCTTTGCCTTCCGGCGTCTCGTAGGTGAGGTCGTAGTTGCCCCAATCCCCCACCATCGGATCGCGCGCCGTCACGCGCTCGGCATCGGTGAGGTCGTTGGCCGCGCGGAGGGTGGAGTTGGCGAAGAAGAGGACATCGTACTTCGCCAGATTGGCGTCGTTGAAGTCCTCGATGTTTTCGGTCATATCGACGATGAACTCCGTCGTGTCGCTGGCGGCCTGCATGACACGGCGGGCGGCTTCGATGGACTCATGCCGGAAGCCGTTGGTGGCCGTGATCATGAGCACCCGGATGGCGCCGGGTTTCTGGGCGGCCATCGTCTCGACGGCGGTGGTTTTGGCGCCGGAGCATCCGAAGAGGATGGCCGGCATCAGGAGGGCGAATACAATCCGCTGGAATGATTTCATGGCAATACAAAAGGCTGGGCCTGAGAAGAGGAAGGCGTATGGGTGGGGCGATCAGGGCAGGCGGACGCCGGCCAGGCGCGCATGTTGGAGCGCCGTGTCGAGGCCGCCTTCCATCATGGCGGGTTCGACGGTGTTGTTGCCGTTGGCATCGAGGCCGGCGCGTACGCGCTCGAGCAGCTGCGTCATGCCGGCGGCGTGCTGGCGCGCGGAGGCGACGTCATCGCCGTAGGACGTTTTGAGGATATTCAGCGCCTGCGTGTAGGCGTCGAAAATCCATCCGGTATCGGCCGAGGAGAGCCAGAACCCGGACGGGGCATCCCACTGCGAGGTGAGGTCGACGCGCGGCATCCCGCCGCGTGCATCGGCATAATCCATCCGCTGCCAGCCGATGACGTTGTTCAGGGCGGCAAAGGTATGCTGGAAGTGGGCGTTGCCGGCCTCGGCCTGGACCTTGATGAGATCGCGCACGTAGCGTCCGCGCCCCACGATGCCCATCAGGGCGGGGTCCGTTACGGCCGCCGGGAGGACGCCGAATTTCTCCGGCGTTTCGAGTTCGAAATCGTCGGTGTCGGATTGCCAGCGGCTCTTCCAGTCGTGCACCTTCTCCGCGCCAATGGCGCCGTCGGCGAGGCCGGAGGTGATCCCCCAGATCGAAGAAAACACGATGTCCGCCTGGCGCTTCACGTCGGCGGCCGAGGCGGCCGTTTCGGCTTTTTGGCTGGCGGCAAGCGCGTCGTTGGTGAGTTGATCGATCGCCTTCAGGTGCATGGCAATCTCGTTGTTGGAGGACTGGGCGAGGGCTGGAGCGTTCAGGAAGCTCGTCGCCAGCAGGGCCAGGGCGGCCACGGTCCAGAAGCGGTTCCGGGACGTAGGCACGGGGAGGACGGAGGGCCGGAGGTTCGGCTTACGCGTCAGGAGAGCCAGGAGCCGGCCGAGATAGGTTTTCATCATGGTGAAGGGAGTCGGTGGGAATAAAGAGGCGCGAGCCATCCCGCGGAGCGGGTGGGTAGCGATGTCCGTCAGGCGCTTACGCGGAGTATACCCCGCATGGTTGCGGCATGACTGGGGAAGGTGCAGACAAAGGGGTAGTCGCCCGGGGTCGACGGCGCCTCGAAGTAAATGGTTTCCGAGGTGGCGGGTTGTAAAAGGCTTGTAAAGAACAGGACCTCGCCGGCCTCGGGCACATACCCCATCTCCTGCCCACGCAGCCCGAGGGTGAGCGCCGTCGCCGCCACCTGGTCGGCGCTGCCGGGCGCCGTGATGACGAGGTTGTGGAGCATGTCGTCGTTGTTGTTGAACGTGAAGGCGACGCGCGCGCCGGCCTTCACCTCAAACTGCGCCTCGTCGAACCGGAGGCCCGGAAGCGTGCCCAGCGCGAGCGTCTGTTC
>JBGSPJ010000621.1:0-2517 GCA_041738655.1 Rhodothermales bacterium
GGACAGTGCAAAGTGCAAAGTGAAAAGTGCAAAGTGAAAAGTGAAAAGTGCAAAGTGCAAAGTGAAAAGTGACGGCCTGAGCCACCCACTTTGCATTTTTCATTTTGCACTTTTCACTTCCCTCTGATCCATCGTCACCGCCCCTACGATGATGGCGCCGATTATGATTTCCTGTACGAAGTTCTGTACGCCGAGAATGTTGCAGACTTTGCGCAGCACGGCCATGATGAGCGCGCCGATGACGGATCCGACGGCGCTGCCCTCGCCGCCGTTTAATGATCCCCCGCCGATGACGACCGCCGCGATGATGTCCAGCTCGAGCCCGACGGCCGAGGTGGGGTCGCCGACGGTGAGATAGCTGTATTGTAGCACGCCGGCGATGCCCGTGAACAGGCCGCAGAGGGTGTAGACAGCCATCTTGTACCGATCCACCGCGATCCCGCATAACCGGGCCGTCTGTTCGTTCGAGCCAATGGCGAAGACGTACCGGCCCAGCAGGGTTCGATCGAGTACGAGCGAGGATGCGATCAGCGCCACCACGCCGATCCAGATGCCGGGCGCGAAAACCAGCCAGGCAGGATCGGGGTCGATCACCATCAGCCCGCTGAGCGCGTTCGCCGGCGTGGTTACGGTCTGCTCCTGCGCCACCCATTTGGCCACACCCCGCGCGATCTGCATCGACCCCAGGGTGACGATAAACGGCACGATGCGATAGCGCGTGATAAAGAACCCGTTCAACAGGCCCACCGCCCCACATGCCAGCAGTCCACCCCCCACGGCCACGCCGATCGAGCCCGCCCCCGGGGTCTCGCCGCCGGCCTTCACCAACAGCGCCACCACCACCGTCGACAGCGCGATCTGCGAACCGACACTCAGGTCGATGCCCCGCGAGACAATCACAAACGTCATCCCCAGCGCGGCAATGCCGATGATGACGCTCTGCGTGAGGATTGTCTTGAGATTATAAAATGAGGTAAACGCCGACGGACTGAGGAGGGCGAACAGGATACAGACGAAGGCCAGGCCGGCGAACGGGCCGAGGGCTGTCAGGATGCGTTTCATCGGTTCAGGCACCGGCTAGGCGCTTCTGTCTGGCAGCCGTGAAAAGGAATCAAGAGCGTTCAGTGTGTCGGTGACTCGCGCCGGCCTGGCCATGTCTCAGAGCGAACTCGCAAAATGCTCCTGGAGGTACAGATGGATCGCGGCTACCTCATCGTCCGTGAAGTGTGAGAATGAAATAATGGGCATCATCTGGGCGTTGAGCTGGCGTCCGTCGGGCGCTATACCGGTCCGTAGGGCTGTGGCGAACTGATCCACCGGCCACACGCTGGCGGCGGCGAGGGTCGGTGGTGGTGGCGTGCTCGGATCCAGCGCCGGACCACCCTGGAGGTCGTCGCCGTGGCAATACGCGCAAAGGGTAGCAACGATGTACTTCCCGTACTCGGCCGTTGCGCCAGCCCGGGGCGCGATCGTATTCGCCGGCTCCGTGTTCACTTCCGTCGCCGGATCGAAGGCGCCGGCTCCAACAAGCACCATCCCGAGCGTTTTTATCTCACGGGTCGGGAGCTCGTTGTCCACCGGAGGCATGGACCGTAAATAGGCGATCAACGAAGCGGCGTCGTCGTTGCCCAGTCGATGGAATACTCTAGAAGGCATGACGATCAAGGCCGTTCCATTTGGCCTGATCCCGTGTCGTATCGAACGGTCCCAGTCGGCCACGCTCTGATACTGGCGGGCAACCCCACCTTTGCCCGAGGTCAGGTTCGGGGCTACTAATCTAAATGGGGGCTCGTCCGCGAACACTTTCCCCTGGAGGGACTCGCCGTGACAGTCCCGGCAGACATGGGTATGCGAGATATGCTCCCCACGCGCCAGCGCGGCGGAGTCCGAAGGAACGGTATCGAGGAGACCGGAGACCGAATAGGTGGCCGCGAATTTCGATTTCGCGGACATGACGAGTACACTGCCTCCGATGAGGGCGAGTACGAGAAGTACGCCCAGAGGAATACCTACCCACTTCACGAGCTTGTTCATGGTTCGATCCGATTATGTGGGACAGAGCGACCTCCCGCCTGAAAACGCGGGAGAAGGTAACCTGAACGTGAATATCCCGTGGATGTATGAGAAGTGCAAGCGACCCCCTCGGACGCGAACTTCAGCGAAGCAGTGCCGCACGTTCGGCCTTCACGACCTCGGGTGGGATCGACCAGCTAAAATCTACGCCGGCCAAACGGTCTATTTCCCCCAGCGCCAGGTCGTACAATTGGATGGCCTCCGCGAGGTGCCGCTCGGGTTGTTCTCCCTCCAGCAATTGCCGGCTCAATGCGAAATACGTCCGGGCTGTTTCGACATACGTAAGCGCCAGACTTTCTCGGGCGATGGCGTTGCCCGGGTCGGCGACGACGGTGGCTCGCAGCAGATCCAGCGCCGCGAGGCAGAAGGGCAGCGCGCGGTCCGGCCTGCCGGACTCCACATGAAAGACGCAAAGGGACCGGCGGGTGTTGGCGAGGGTGTTGC
>JBGSPJ010000524.1:0-8299 GCA_041738655.1 Rhodothermales bacterium
AAAATCGCATGGCCGACGAGCCCAGAGCCTCTTTCGCTATGGACTCGATCGCCTCCGGGAGGCCCTCATCACGCGCACTCAACAGAAACAACTCGCCAAGTACATCCAAATTTTGTCGTGTACCTAGGGTTCGAGGTTCAAAGGTGGTGGTAAGCCCGAAAGGTACACGCCGGGGCTGACTGGCAACTAGCACCCAGTTTCCATCTCTTCAAACATTCCTTAATCCTTAAAAAACGTTGCTATTTCTGGTTTGACGGTTTGCTGGCGCCCCCAAATGCCAGCTTCTACGCACAAAACACATTGTCACCCCGGACTTGATCCGGGGCCCAGTCGAATTGCAATTCTTCTGGATCCCGCATCAAGTGCGGGATGACATAAAAGCGAGGTGAATCTACAACATCTCGACAGTATCTAAACCTCGAACCTTGAACGCTCGAACTTTACACGTTCGAGCGTTCCAGAATCTCCGCCAAACTATCCCCACCGAATTTTTCCAGGAAGGCGTTGGCGATGGTGACGGCCACGACGGCTTCGGCGACGGTGGAGGCCGCCGGCACGCTCGTGACGTCGCTGCGTTCGTAGCGGGTCGGCATGGACTCGCCCGAGGCGATGTCGACCGTCCCGAGGGGTTTGATGAGGGTGGGGATGGGCTTCATGAAGCCGCGGATGACGATGGGCATGCCGTTCGACATGCCGCCTTCGATCCCGCCGGCGTGGTTCGACCGTCTCGGGTAGCCGGCTCCGTTTTTGTCGATCGGGTCGTGAAACCGCGACCCCGGCGTCCGGGCCGCCGCCACGCCGTCGCCGATCTCCACGGCCTTCTGGGCCTGAATCGACAGGATGGCCTGCGCGAGGAGTCCGTCGAGCTTCCGATCCCACTGGACATACGAGCCCAGTCCGGGTGGTACGCCGGTGACGATCACCTCATACTGGCCACCCAGCGAATCGCCCTGTTGTTTGATGTCTTTGATATGTTCGATGCAGCGCGCCGCCTGGTCGGGGTCCAGCATCCGGACCTCGCTTGCGTCCGCGATCCGATTGAGGCCCTCGGCGCCGCCGGCGACGGCGCCATCCACGTGCGCGCGCCATTCGGAGGCGTCGTCGTAACCCACTTCCCCGATCCGGAGCACATGGCTGCCGATCTCGATTCCCACCTGTTTGAGGAACTGTCGCGCGATGGTGCAGCAGGCGACGCGCATGGCCGTCTCGCGGGCGCTCGACCGGTCGATCACCGGGCGGATGTCGTCGAACCGATACTTCTGCACGCCCACGAGATCCGCATGACCCGGGCGGGGGAGCGTGATGCGTTCAACCCCGTCGCCGGCGCCTTCGATGGCCATGACCTCGGGCCAACCGGATTTGTCCTTCTGGTAGGCTTCGTTGTCGAGCCGGAGGGCGATCGGGCCGCCCATGGTCTTCGAGAACCGGATGCCCGCATAGATGTGGACGAGGTCTTTTTCGAACTTGGCGCGTCCGCCGCGCCCGAAGCCAAGCCAGCGTCGTGCGAGGTGGGTATTGATGTCATCGGCCAGGAGGGGCACGCCGGCGGGTACGCCTTCGACAATGCCTACGAGCGCCTCGCCATGGGATTCGCCGGCGGTAAGATATCGGATCATCAGGGGACTAACTCCTCGGTGGAAACCGGTACATCGGCTTCGTAAAAAGCGATGCGGCCGTCTTGCCGGCGCACCTGGAACACAACGGGTTGGCCGGCTCGCGACAGCTGCTCGAGCAACCCGACGGCCACCTCAAGAGACTCCACCTTGTGGTCGTTCAGGGCCGTGAGCACGACATCCCGCGGCAGTCCGGCGAGCGAGGGGGCGCTGCCATTGGTCACATAGGCGATGTAGACCCCCTGGTCCACGCCAAAGCGCGTACGAGTCCGGTCTCCCAGCGCCTGCAGCCCGAGGCCCCACGATTTCACCTCGAAGGTCGTTTCGGTCTCATCCCCGGAGGAAGGCGGCTCGAACGACGGCGCCGAGCGCTGGGGCCGGTTCTGAAGTTCCGTGATCCAGTTCTGGTATCCCGGGTCGTCGCGCCCGAGGAGACGGACCTGGAAGCGTCGGACCGCTTGATCGCGCCAGACATCGACCTCGAGCAGATCGCCCGGGCTGAAGCGTGCGACGGTACGTTGCAATTCGTTCGTAGCGTCGACGCGCCGGCCGTTGATTGAAAGCACCACATCGCCCTGCTTCAGGCCGGCCTCGTGCGCGAACGTCCCGGGGTGGACGACCGTAAGGAGCACGCCACCGATCCGTGCGAGCCCCAGCTCACGTGCCATTTCGGCGTTGACATCCAGGATTTCCACCCCCAGGAAGCCGCGCCGGACCTCCCCGTAGGCGATCAGATCCTTTGCAACACGGTCCATCAAATTCGTCGGGACGGCAAACCCGTAGCCTTCGTACGACCCACTTTCCGTGGCAATGGCCGTATTGATGCCGATGAGTTCGCCCCGCATATTGACCAGCGCGCCCCCCGAGTTGCCCGGGTTGATGGCCGCGTCCGTCTGGATAAAATCCTCGATACTGAAGTCCCCTTCGATGATATTGACCTGCCGGCCGAGCGCGCTCACGATGCCGGCGGTGACGGTAGACGTCAGCCGAAACGGGTTGCCGATCGCGATCACCCAGTCCCCGACGGCCACCTCGTCCGAATCCCCGAGCCGCGTGCTGGGCAGGCGCTCGTCGGTGATGACCCGGATGACCGCGAGGTCCGTCGAGGCGTCGGTACCCACTACTTCCGCCGGAAAATGACGTTTGTCGTCGAGGGTCACCCAGATCTCCTCGGCATTGTCGACGACATGGTTGTTGGTAACGATATAGCCGTCTTCGGTGATGATGACGCCGCTGCCCACGCTCTGGCGTGGCGACCGGAAGCTCGGGAGCCAGCGGCGCTGCGACTCGTCCACCGCCATATCCACCCGGATAAACACCACGGCCGGCTTGACGAGCGTCGCCACATTGCGGAACGTCTCGCTGAGCGCCATCGGGTTGGCGAGAGCCCTCATTGCGATCGAATCGGGCACGGGGCGTGGGGCTTCGGGCGTGGCCGGCCCGAGGTCTACGCGTTCAACGACCCGGGGCGACTCGGCCTCCCGCGTCCGCGCCTGGATGGCGAACAGCATGATCAGAATGCCGGCGAGCAGGCCTACCAGCACCAACCCGATGCCGGTGAGCAGGCGCATGCCATCACGTTTTTTTTCGTCGCCCATGCGTGTTCCGGATAAGAATGTACCTTGCGATGAGATCCGACTCGCGCCGGCCCGATCAACCATGAGGGCCGGCCTCGATGCGCCATCCTCCCAGCGTCTCGACGGCTTCCTGCGCCAGCTGCGCCAGCTCTTTCCGGTCGCGGTCGCGGGTTTCGATTGGCGTGCCGATGTGGAGTTCGATAACTATGCGCCGGGCCGTCAGAAGTTGCCACGCATGCTTGAACATCGTGGTCTCCCCCGTCCAAGTCAATACCTCGCGCAGGAATGCCGGCTCCGAACGGCCATTGACGGATACGCCCTTCAGGCAGAGCGGGAGCACGGCCGCGTCCGGTAATTCGGCGACGGCGGCAAACGAGCCTGTCTTAAAAGGGCGAACGCCCTCGCCAAAACCGGTCGTGCCCTCGGGAAACACCAGGACATCGACATGGTCGGCCAGTCGTTGTTGCACCCGCTCCACGAGAAGCCCCGTCTGCATCTTTCGCTCGCGTTCTACAAAGATGACGCCAACCAGCCGGGTCACCCAGCCAACATACGGCCAGTGTTCGACTTCCGCTTTCGAAACAAACGTAACGTGCAGCACCGAAGCGATGGCCACGGTATCGAGCAGCCCCACATGGTTACACACGGCGAGCATGCCGTTCCGGGTAGGCGGCTCTCCGATCAGCCGCACCTCCGTCTGCAGGGCCCGGCAGATGGCGCGACAGCCCACCTGTTGTTTATACGCCCGGTAGCGCGCGCGCTCCTCGGGGGGTTTTCCGGGCAGGGTGGCAATCAGATGCAGGCAATGCGCCGTTGTGGTTACGATAGCCCGAAAGAGCCGCCAGAGTGGACGCATGGATGCCGTTCGTAGTTAGGAAGATGGATGCGGAGGTGACGCCTCGCCGGCCGCGGGGAAAACGATCCTGAAGGTACTGCCCACGCCCCGAACACTCTGCACCTGGATCTCGCCGTTCATCAATTCAACGAGCTGAGCCGTTATCGCCAGGCCCAGGCCGCTGCCTTCGGGCTGACCATCGTCTCGCGGTTCCTGTTTGAACTCGCTGAATAGATGGGGCATGAAGGACTCGGATATCCCTACCCCGGTGTCGCGCACCTGGAGGATGGCTTCGCCGTCTGCGCCCTGTTCCAGCGCGATTTCCACCTCGCCGGCCTCGGTAAACTTGATCGCGTTTCCTACCAGGTTGTACAAAATACGTTCAAAACAATGGGTGTCCAGCAACGCATATATCGGCGTATCCGGGCGATCAACATACATCCGCAGACCTTTATTCTTTGCCAGCTGCGACATCATATCCACAATTTCCTCCGATTTCTCGCAGACATCGAGCGGTTCTCTGTGGACTTCAAGCATCCCCGCGCGCAGTTTCGTAAGATCGAGGAGCGAGTTGATCGTGCGCAGCAGCCGCTTCCCGTTCTCATCGATCAACTCGAGAAATTCGAGCGGACCATCGGGAATCTCTTCTTTCAGAACATCGGTGAAGCCGAGAATGGCGGTGAGCGGGGTGCGCAACTCGTGCGACGCGTTGGCGAGGAACTCGTCCTTTAACGCATTCGCCTGTTTTAACGTCTCGTTGGCGGCCCGAAGCTGCGTATTCGCCTCATTGAGCCGCTGGTTGACGATGCGCTCGCGTTCCAACTCCTTCAACTGCTGCCGCGCACGACGGTGTCGCACGAATTGCACGACCGGCGTGGCCAGGATGACGGAGTATACAAGCCAGGCCCAGATATTCCAGGACCATGGCGGGAGGATCCGCAGGGCAATCGCCGACTCGCGGGTGTGCAGGTGGGATCGCGTCTGTGCCTGCACCAGAAACCGGTAGTCCCCCGCCGGCAGGTTCCGATACGTGGCCCGCGTCTGCGGCGTCCAGTCGGACCACCGGCTGTCGAAGTTTTCCAGCTTTACCTTGTAGAGCACATTATCCGGCGCCGAATATTCGGGCAGGACGTAGTCGAACGTCAGGTCGTTGGTCCGGCTGTCCACGGTCAGATTCGGAAATCCGGCCGCCCCGCCGTCGTTCCATCCCGATAGGAGCGAATCCGTGGCAGCCACCGTCACACCCCGAATCATGGGGTTAAAATAGACCGTTCGATCGACGCCGGTATCCAGAAGATCGACATACCGATACAGGTTCTGCCCGCACGAAATCCACAGGGTATGGTGCTCGTCCCGGTAGATCGACACCGTGGATTCCCAGCGCGGCATCGTGATGTGTTCGAACGTCCGACGGGCATAGGAGCCGCCGGCGGTCTTCTGGGCATAGACGAGGCGATCCCGATAGACCAACCAGACCATGTCGCCGATTTCAGTCAGCGTCACGAGCGAGTCGTTCGCCATGGTGGGATCCGACAGCTGGTCATCCAGCACGAACCGATCGGCGCCGTCCGGGCCTGGCTCGTGCACGTACAGGCCGCTGCGCGGCAGGAAGCGCATGACGCCCTCGACCGCGGCGAGCACGACTTCGCCCTCCCAGGGAATGTGGTTCGGGTCGATCCGGCGGGCGTCACCTTCCAGATCTTCGCCCCCCTCAAACCCAATCCGCCACAGGCCCCACCCCTGGTTACCCCGCGTGGCGGCCCAGAGCGTCCCGTCCGCCTCCTCGACCAAGGAGTGGACGGGGTCGGTGATGGCGGCGGCGACCGGCGTGAAAAGCCAGTTTGCCCCCTGCCTCTCGATCCGCCCGATACCCTGGTTGGTGCCGACATACAGCCGATCCGGATACCGCTCCGAGGTCACGACGCGCCGCACGTTTTTGATCGGCTCCTCCAACGGCAGGAGCGAAAATTGATCGTTGGCCAGGCGCATCACCCCCCATTCGGTGCCAGCGAACAGATCGCCGCGATACATCGCCAGCGACCAGGCCGTCAGGGCATCGGGGTTCATGGGCTCGAAGGCGTTGGGATTAAAGATCGCCTTCCGATCGAGCTCGCGCTGCTTCAAACGAAAAATGCCGGCGCCCGTCGCCACATAAAACCGATCGCCAAAGCGCACCATATCGTGCATGGTCTTCAGGCCGTGTGCCTGCCCGAAGGCCGTCATCGCGACCGGAGCACTAAGCCGGGAGATCCCATTGCTGTTGTGGGCGATCCACAGCCCGCCGTTGGCGTCGAGGCTCATCGCGTTGCCATCCAGCGGAACGCCGTAGTCGTGATCGAGCACCTGCACGATCGACCCGTCCCCGCGGATGATGTACACACCGGCATTCGTCGTGGTTAGCGCAACAAAGCCACCAGGGAGCAACGCGCCATTGTAGAAGGTGGCTTCCGCGTTCTGAAAGTGGGGATCGACCTCGATACGGGCCAGTTCGCCTTCCGCCAGACGATAGAGTTCAAGCAGCCCGTCGATACCCTGTTGCGCGGCGATCAGCACGCCGCCGGCAGCTTCGGGCACCATCGCCACCACCCGCTTCGTGGCGAACACCTCGGTGCCAGCTACCGTCCGCAATTCGTCCCCGATGATCTCCTGGATCCCCGTGCTGTCCGTTCGGATGAAGTACCGGTCGTGAACGGCGAACGCCGTGTGCAGCCGGCGCTCCGAATCCCAGGTCGTGAACGCCCGACCGTCCCACCGCAGGATTCGGTTGCTGGTATGGAAGTAGATGCCCCGAGTCGTCTTGTGCGCGCTCCATACATACAGGAAATTGCGCACCTCCGCCGGCACCCGATCCATGAGCGACACGACACGCATGGCTCCGATTGAATCCGGCGCGAGATACCCGAGCTCCCCCTTGCCGCCCACGTACACCACGCCGCTATCGGACAATACAAGCGAAAACGCCCCCTCTCCATTCGGCATGCGCAGATGCCGCCAGGTGGCGCTGTCGTATTCGAGCAAGCCGGATCGGTTGGCGACGTACACCAACCCTCGCCGATCTTGCACCGTGGCCAGGTTCTGTGAATGGCCGGCGTACTCCGCCGGCGTGAAACGCTGCAGATCGTACGCGTACCCGACCTGTTCGTGAGGGCGCTCGGACTGGCCCCGCGCCGTCCGAACGGATGCCGAATGCACCAGAACCAACGCACAGAGCCAGACCATACTGGCGTAAACAGGCTTCATCGAAAAGGCGTAAGGAGGCAAGGAGCGCGATGAGAAGCTAGATTCACGTGATGACGACACGCTTCGGTGAAAAGGCGTATCCAAACTGGGGGATTCCCCCTCGCCCGGTTGAGGCGAAAACTACGTCCGACGGCTCCCAGACGCAATGAAGAGCTCCCCCGCCGGCCCCGAGTCGGCCGACACAGCGGGTGAAAAAAATCCGTCGACGTTAGGAAAATCATGCAAACTAGGGCGTGAACGGTGCGAAATCTGTTTCGAGATCTTCACAGATATGTGGAGATTCTATCTTTCGCAGAATCTTATTTTAAGCATCCAGTTATCCAGACCCACGTCATCTGTGTGTGATCCCTCTCATACCGGATGACGCCTGCCGCGGCCCGATACGATCGGCACACTCCTCGGGATGGTACGATCCAGACCGAAAACACGTATCGGCCGCACCCTGACCGACGGAGCCCCGTATTGCGCTACTGTCGTCCCATCCAAGACCCGTCGCAAAGAGATCCTCTCGATTTTGCCCGGGCACCCGCTCTGCACTGCCGGGGAGGTTGGCGTTACACGGCCCAGCCGTGCCTCCTCGAGATCTTGCGAAACCATGCGTTGAGCCGCTCGCCGGCGCGCGCCTCCGTGGCGTGTGCCATCCGCGCGGCCGAGGCATGATTTCGGCCCATCCCCACCGATGCAGACGCGGACCTGTTTGTCGCCACGTCTTCCCTGTTTCTCACTGAACCCTACATCACGGCACGGTTCACCGACGCCATCCATGCGTAGGCCGCAGCCTCATGCTTACAACATTTGGCGGTGTATACCCGGTAATCGCAGCCACGAACTGCCGTCCATTTTACGCTAATAATCCGACTGGTTCAAGCCAGTCGGCCCTGTCCAACACCAGACCTGAGAAGGTAAACTCCATGAACACGATCAACCGCTCCCTCCGCTCCCTCCTCGTCATCGCCTGCTTCGCCGGCGCCACCCTCCTGGCCGGCTGCAACGCCGCCTCCCTCACCGGGCCCGAACCCACCGACGTCCAGGCC
>JBGSPJ010000682.1:0-15836 GCA_041738655.1 Rhodothermales bacterium
CGCGCGCCTCATCGAGCACGCCGAGGCGTTCCATCCGCGCCCGTGCCTCGCCGATCTCGGCCTCGGGTAGCCCGCGCTCGGCCACGATGCGGCGAAACCATTCGCGGTCGGCGCCCTCCGCCACTTCCAGCGCCCTGAGGAGAAGATAGGTCTTTTTCGCCTCCTGGAGGTCCCCTCCGACTTTTTTTCCCCATCGTTCGTCTTCGGCGATCAGATCGAGCAGGTCATCCTGGATCTGAAACGCCCGCCCCACATGCCGGCCGATGCTCCGCAACGCCTCGCGTGTGTCGGCATCCGCGCCGGCGATCCATCCCCCCAGCTCGAACGAGGTTTCGATCAACGCGCCCGTTTTACGGTAGATCATCTGGAAATACTCCTCCACCGTCACATCGGCCCGGGCCTCAAACTCTTTGTCCAGCGCCTGCCCTTCACAGAGGTGGCGCACCATGCGAAAATACGCCCCGAAGAGGGCCGGCAAATGCGGGGAGTCGACTCGCGCGAGGAGGTCGTACGACAGGGCGACGAGGTAATCGCCACAGAGGATGGCGGTGGACTCGTCCCACCGGGCGTGAACCGTAGGCCGGCCGCGCCTCGTGGAGGCGTGGTCCATGATGTCGTCATGGACGAGCGTAAAGTTGTGGAACACCTCCACAGCAAGCGCGGCGGGCATGGCGCGGACCGGGTCGGCCCCCAGCGCCTCGGCGGTCAATACTAACAAGACCGGCCGAACGCGTTTGCCGCTCGCCTGGAGGACGTATCGTACGGGCTCGTACAGCGAGGCGGGCTCAAGTGCCGGTTCGAGGCCGGCGAGGCCGGCGTCGATCCGCTGGCGCAGGGCCAGCGCCATGGCTTCGGGAGACCGGGGCTCTTCGGGAGACCGGGCGGCGGCTGACGCCTGCATCATGGGGAAATCGGAGGTGTGCCCGCGCGATCAGTCCGCTTCCGTGGCCGGGATATCGGCCATGATCAGATCCACGATCGCATCGTGGACGTCTTCTTGCGGCATCGTACCGTCGATTCGGGCGTATTTCGGGTGCCCTGAAAAATGGCTTTCGACGGGTTTTGTTTCTTCGTGGTAGATGTTGAGCCGTTTCCGAATGGCCTCGGGCCGGTCATCCGGGCGCTGGATGATGAGCGACGGATCCAGGGACGCCGGCGGCGGCTTGAATTCGAGGTGGTAGTTTTCCCCGGTTTTTTTGTTGACACGGCGGGCCGACAGGCGTTCGACGATCACATCGTCGGGCACGACGAGTGAGATAATCGCGTCCAACGGTGCGCGATTGCGCGACAGGAACTGCGTCAACCATTCTGCCTGTTCGACGGTGCGCGGGTATCCATCCAGGATGAACTGGTCGTACCCCTGCTCCTCGATGGCCTCCTCGGTGATCTTCTTCATCACCGGGCCGGGGACCAGCCGTCCCTCATCGATATAATCTTTCGCGATCGCACCCACGGGCGATTTCTCCACGATGGCCGCGCGAAGCATATTGCCAGTGGAGATATGCTTCAGCGTAAACCGCTCGATAAGCCGGGCGGCTTGTGTGCCCTTGCCGGCGCCTGGCGGCCCAAAAATCAGGATGCGCATGATCTATTACTATCCGGTTGGATGCGGACTGTCACTTACTTCCTGGAGCACTAAAAAGGTTTCATCAAGAAAGCGAGGAGGCTTTCAAGCCGTACGCGCCGGAGCCCGGAATGGCAGAGCAGAACGGGTTATCCGCGGTCCGAAGATCGCGCCTTACCCGTAGTGCTGTCGTTCACGGACGCCCCTCTGGCGGAAAGTCTTTCTTCCAGGAAGCCCATTATCGACCGTTTCGCGAAGTCGATCGCGAGTCCTGACGCTATACCAAATATCTTGCCCGTGATCCCGCTACCCCGAGCGGCCGGCATCGGGCCGGGGGCCGGGGGAGTAACCTCCCGCAAGGCTTCGCGCAGGAGGGACGCCATCTCCGACTCGGAAACGCCGGCATCCCGCCCGATATCCACCAGCCTGTCCACATACCCGCCCACCAGAGAGCGGCTCGCGTCACCCCCTCTTCGTTTGCCCAGCAACAACCCCACGGCGACGCCGGCGACCAGGCAGGCGGTAACACCTACCCAGGGCTTGCGCTTAACGTAATCCCGCACGTCCTGGCCGGTGCGCTGCACTTCGTCTTGCAACGCATCCAGATGTCGGGCGATGGCCTCCTCGGAAGCCCTCAATTGCGCCTCTAACTCAGGCAAGTCAGTCTTCATGGCGTTCCAGTTCAGGCAGTGTGGTCGAAGCAAGGGCCTCCGCGCCGCGTTTGCCCTCGACCGGTATCGAACGCCCGCCACGTTTCCGATGATTCAGCGCGAACAGCAGGGCCGCGCCAATAAACAAGAGGAGGCTCACAATCAAAAATCCCCAGACGGGCCCCAGCCAGACGCTCACACCCAGCGCAAGCGCCACCAGAGCGAACTGCAGGCCGGCCAGCCCTACCAGGCCAGCCAACACATCCATGGCGACCTGTTTTCCCTTTGCCTCGGCTTCCTCCTTTACCCCCGTTACGGCCCGTTGGATCTTGAGATCCACCCACACCCTCAACTCCTCCATCAGCCCGCGGGCATGGCCCGAGACGCGCATGAGTTTGCCCTCGAGGTCGGGGCCGGCCTCGCGATCGGTTCCTGTCGGGACGGTGGACGGATCGTTGGTCTTCATACGGGGTAGGCCGGCAACCTCGGGACGACTGATTGGTGTAACAAAGCGAAACGTTACCTTCTAAATCTACGAGCAAACGGCGGATTCGCAACACACGCCTCTCCCTATGCCCGGCCTGAACGCTTCACCAACCCCCAACCCCAACAGCCTGAAGTTCACGCTGGAGGACGGGCAGTTCCTTGAAGCCGGCATGCTCTCCTTCCGGTCCGCCGATGAAGCCGCCGGCACGCCGTGGGCCGAACGCCTGTTTGCACTGGAGGGCATAACAAATGTTTTCGCCATGCCGCTGTTCCTCACGGTGACAAAAACGGCCCACAGATCCTGGGATGCGTTGTACGGGGAGGTCGAGACCGTGCTGATCGACTTTTTTGTACACGCATAACGCGCAACGAGTCAACGCGTAACCTCGGTCAGGAAATCGACCGTATCGACCTGGTCCGGACACCAGTCGATCGGGGGGCGTTGCGCGTCCCCGGGCAGGCATCGCGGCACCGAAGAGCGCAACCGAGGACCCATGCGCTCACTCGTCGCCAGTATCTGCACCCCGCCCAGCCGTGCCTCCAGCCAGGCATCCACTTCCTCCAGATGCGTGTATTCGGCCCACCGAACGTGCCCCGGTTCTTGCGGCTCAGGTTCGCCCTTGCTCAGCAGAAACGACAGATCTTCGCCGTACGCGTGGGGTATCCCCAGCGCCTGCAACATGGCCTGCCGCATCTTGAGCGATTTCGGTGTTCGGGGATGCGCGGGAAATACCCCTCTGAATGCCGCAAACGCCTCCAGCACAGCGTCTGGTCCGTAGCCCGCGGGCGCCCAGATCACGGCGGTGTTGCGGCACCCCCTCCCTTCGTGCAAGAGCGCGTCCTCGGCCGCCGCTTCGAGTTCGTCCTCCGTCTCCCGGCCATCCAGGACAGCAACTCCGAAGCGGTGCCCCCGCAGCAGCCGGCGCGACGGCTCGATCCCGGCAGCGGCGCAGGCCGCATCGACGATTGGCAACGTCGCATCATCCCCACTTGCAATAACGGACTCAGATGTTTGAATGGCCGTTTCGAAGGGCAGAAACTGGATGGGAACGACGCCCGTCCGCGCGGCCACGCCGGCCGTGAACGCCGGCAACAGGTACGGCGATCGCGAGGAAAGCACCCCGAGATAGCGGTGCCCGGTCAACACGACAGCCAGGAAATCCTGAAACTCCACAAACGGAACGTTCCCCGGGTTCAACACGGCCACGTCCGCCGCCCGAGCCGGCCGCCGGCCCCTTAACCACCTCCGCAGGGCCTCGGGCGTCGCCAGGGCGACCTGCTGGTTGATCGCAAAGGCCATCGCCTCTTCGGTGAACGTGTTGTCCAACGCCAGCGTCCGTTCGACAGCCTCCGCCCGATCGGGAAACGATGGATCCGTCCAGCAAGCCGCCTGCTCAACCATGGCGTCCAGCAGCGCTTCCGTATCAGTCGCCACCCGGCACGCCGTGATTGCCTTCAGCTTCCAGTTCTTTGATCGTCCAGGTCTCCTTCCGATCCTTCACCATGTCGCGGACGGCCGCGACTTCAGCCGGCGTGACGGCATCGGCCGCATTGCCAAAATTCGAGCGAATGTAGGTGAGAACATCCGCCACCTGTGTGTCGTCCAGAAACGATCCCCAGGGCGGCATCATGCCGCTGTAGGTGACTCCATTGACGACCACCTCGCCGCTCAGACCGTTGAGGATGACCCGAATCAGCCGCCCCTTGTCGCCGGCCACGAACTCGGACTCTTTCAGCGGCGGGAATACGCCCGGGACGCCATCACCCGTCATCTGATGGCAGGAGGTGCAGCGCGTCAGGTAGATTTCTTGCCCATCCACAAAACCCGCCCGACGTTCGGACGGAGTGGGCTCGGGTTGCGCCTGGGTCGAAGGGGTATCAAAAAAGCTGAATGCGGCCAGCAGGAGAACAGCGGCGGCGGTAGTCGTAAGCGCCAGTGGCTTCATTGCGATGTAGGTGGCAGTTTGATGGTTGGTGGAGCCGGCCGGCGCGTACGCGGGCCTTCTGGCGATGTATCGGATTCATCGCCCATTGGTTCCAAAAACTACGGTAAGTTTTGACGCGCACGAGGCGTTCGCAGGCAAGGCTGTGTGAGTGACGTATCTCCTCTTCACGCCGTCTCTGTCTCGGGCTCCTCCTTAAAGAGAATAAAAAACGCGATGGCAAAGAGCAGTGTCGCGCCGGCAAAAAGGCCCCAGAACAGGCGCCAGTCCGGCAACGCGAGCGTCCCCCCTTGCCCGTACGTATTTACAAAAGCCCCGGAAATCTGCGTGCCGAGGAAAAAGCCGACCCCCTGCGTCAGCAGTACCAGGAGCCCCTGCACCTGGCCGCGGATCTCGGGCGATGTCTTTTTGTCGATGTAGATCTGACCGGTCACGAAGAAAAAGTCGTAGCAGATCCCGTGAATCAGGATACCGATCATCACGAGCCAGAAGGCGCCACTCATCGCCGCGCCGGCGAACACCGTGAAACGAGCCACCCAGGCCAGCATCCCCAGCATCAACATCCACTTCACGCCCAGCCGCGCGAAGAAAAATGGGATGAGCAACATGAAGAAGATTTCAGAAATCTGCCCGAACGACATCTCGAAGCTCGGATTCTGGAAATGGGGAATGTTCAGATTGTCGTGCAGTGCCTTGAAATAGACCGGTGCATACGGGAAATAGGTGCCGAACGCGATAAAAATGAGCGTGGCGGCGACCAGGAAGATGACAAAAGACCGCGTTTTCAGCTCGCGTAGGGCGTCGACCCCGAGGATCTGCTTCCAGCTCGTTTTCTGCCCGGCGGAGGGTGGCGGCGTCACCGGGAGGGTGAAGCTGTAAACGCCCAGAAACAACGCGGCCGCCCCGCCGATGTACAGCGGCAACGGCGTGGCGTCGGCCTGAAGCAATTTTCCGATCGTAAGCCCAGCCACAATCCAACCGATGGTACCAAATACACGCACGACCGGAAATTCCTTCTCGGGGTTGGTCATGTGGTGGAACGCCAGCGTCGCGGTGAGCCCCAGCGAAGGAAAGTAACAGATCGCATGCACAAACAGCAGTGGCAGAAAGAGCGATGTGCCGGAGTAGCTAGGCATGGCCATCATAGCCACGCCGGCGATCAGGCTGAGCACGCCGAGGACCTTCTCGGAGTCAAAAAACCGGTCCGCCACCATACCCAGGAAAAACGGCGCGATGATCGCAGTGATCGGACCGAGCGAATACGCCCAGTTGACCGATTCCCCCATCCCGATCGTGCCCATGTAATTCCCCAACGTGGGCGCCCAGGCTCCCCAGATGAAGTACTGCACAAACATCATCAGACTCAAACGCGAGGTCAGGAGCAAATTCATACGGTTGTTGGTAATGAGTTGGCCGGCGAGAAACACCCGTTTCGCGCCGCCAAGTAAACAACCGGCCCGCTGGTTCGCAAGCCCCTCCGTCCAGGCGGCCTCTCAATTACCGATCGCAGATTCAAGATTCATGTCACGATCCTTTTCACGTTACCTGATGCCGTATCCGCTTCGTTTTTTTGTCCTGCCGCTACTTCTCCTCACTTCGCTCCACTGCGTGTCCGCGCAGGACGTACTTGAGCCAGCATTCCCCAACCTCTCGTTTCGCCGGCCGGTCGACCTTCAGTCGCCCCCCGACGGCTCGGACCGGCTCTTCATCGTGGAGCAGCCCGGGAGCATCCGGGTTTTCGAGAACGACCCTGCCGTCTCGTCGTCGACATTATTTCTGGACATCGAGGCGCGCGTGAATGACCGCGGCAACGAGGAGGGGCTCCTCGGCCTGGCCTTTCACCCGGAGTACAGCCAGAACGGCCGCTTTTTCGTGTATTACACGGCCGACAATCCGCGCCGGTCGGTCGTGGCGGCCTATGCGGTGGACCCGTCCAACCCGAACCGCGCGCTCGTGGAAAGCGAATCGGTCCTCCTCGAAGTCAACCAACCCTTCAGTAACCACAATGGCGGGCAGATCGTGTTCGGACCCGACGGCTTCCTCTACATCGGCCTCGGGGACGGCGGATCGGCGAACGATCCGATGGGGAACGGGCAGAATCGCGGGACCTTGTTGGGCGCGATCCTCCGGATCGACGTGGATACGCCCTCCTCGGAGCGAGCGTATGGCATTCCGCCGGACAATCCGTTTGCCGGCAACAGCCAGGGCTTTCGCGAGGAGATCTACGCGTATGGCCTCCGTAACCCGTGGCGATTCAGTTTCGACAGCGAAACCGGCACACTCTGGGCCGCCGACGTCGGTCAGAACAGCTTCGAGGAAGTCGATATCATCAAGACAGGGGGCAATTACGGGTGGAACGTCCGTGAAGCCGCCCACTGCTTCTCGCCGTCCTCCGGATGCCCCGAAGAAGGATTCATCGACCCGGTATCCGAATACGGCCGGGGCGACGGCGGCTCCATCACAGGCGGGTATGTCTACCGGGGTTCGGCCGCGCCCGATCTGTACGGCAAATACATCTACGGGGACTTCAGCTCGGGGCGCATCTGGGCACTGACTGTTGATGGGGAGCGGGTGACGGATCGGGTAGAATTGCTGAATTCTAATCTCAATATCGCCGCATTTGGTGTCGACAGTGCCCTGAACCTGTATCTTTGCGCCTTCGATGGGTCCATTTACCGGCTTCGTGTCCCTGAATAGCCGGCTCGTATCTTTCGCAACGCTCTCGCCGTCCGCTCATGTCCATGCCATCCAGGGCAGCCGCTTCCGCGGGGCCTGCCCGTACTATTCATCTCCCCAGCACCCGTGAAGCCGGCGCGCAGCTCGAGCGCGTCCCCGTCCGCATCTTTGAGGGGCCGGACGAACTCGCCGAGGAAGTGGCCCGTTACATCGGCCACCTCATCCGCGCCCGCCAGGAGACGGGCGACCGCCTTGTACTCGGGCTTCCCACGGGCTCCACGCCCATCGGTGTTTACCAGGCGCTGATCCGCGCCCACCGGCAGGAGGAGCTCGATTTCAGCAACGTGGTCACCTTCAACCTCGACGAGTATTACCCCATGGCCCCGGATCAGCTGCAGAGCTATCACCGGTTCATGGCGGAGAACTTTTTTGATCACGTCAACATCCCCGAGAAGCAGATCCACATCCCGAAGGGCGACATCCCACGCGCGGAGATCGAGGCGTTTGGCTATTCGTACGAACGCGCGATCGAAGAGGCCGGCGGGATCGATTTGCTCCTGCTCGGAATCGGCCGCAGCGGCCATATCGGCTTCAACGAACCGGGATCCGGCATCACCACCCGCACCCGTTTGATCACGATCGACGAGATCACGCGAAAAGACGCGGCGAGCGATTTCTTCGGCGACGAATTTGTGCCGCGCGAAGCGCTTACGATGGGCGTTGGCACCATCCTCGCCGCGCGGGAGATCATTTTGATGGCCACCGGCGAACACAAAGCCGGCATCATCCGGAAGGCCGTCGAAGAGTCCATCCATTCCACGATCACCGCCTCCTACCTCCAGGAGCACGATCGCGTGTCGATCTATCTGGACGAACCCGCTTCGGGTGAGCTGACGCGTGTCAAGACGCCCTGGCTGGTCCGCGAAGTCGAATGGACGCCCCTGCTCACCAAGCGCGCCGTGATCTGGCTCTCCGAACGCGTGGGGAAGGCGATCCTGCGTCTGGAATCGGCAGACTTTTTCCAGAATAACCTGCACAGCCTGGTTTACGCCCATAAAAACGTGGATACCCTGTGCCGCAGCGTCTTCGAGGATCTGCGCCGGCGTATCGTGTACCAGGACTATCTGTTCCGCCAGAAACGCGTGATCTGTTTCAGTCCGCACCCCGACGACGACGTGATCTCGATGGGTGGGATGTTGGATAAGGTGGTGGCGAACGAAAACGACGTGACCGTCGCCTACATGACCAACGGCTCCGTGGCCGTTTTCGACGCGGACGTGCGGCGGTACCTCCGCTTCCTGAACATGAGCCTGGATGTTTTCCAGTTCGATGCCCGGACCCGCAAGCTGTTCAGCGAGAAAACGTCCCAGATCCTGGATTTTCTTCAAAGGAAGGGCTCTGGAGAAATCGATCTCGAGGAAGTGCAACGCATCAAAGCCTACATCCGCTACTCCGAGGCCATCGCCGGCATCGAGGTGCTGGGGCTGAAATCGGATCATGCGCGCTTCCTGGACATGCCGTTCTACAAAACCGGCACCGTCCGTAAAGCTCCTGTGGGCGAGGCCGACGTCGCGGTGGTGCTGAATCTGCTCAGGGAGATCCAGCCGCACCACATCTTTGTAGCCGGCGATTTGTCGGACCCACACGGCACCCACCGGATGTGTTACGTCGCCATTCGCGAGGCGCTCCGACGCTACCGCATCGAACGCGGCATCGCCGATCCCGAACAACTCGAACTGACACCCGAAGCCATCGCCCAGGCCCCTCCGGACGACCAGTGCCCCCTCGTTTGGTTGTACCGTGGCGCCTGGCAGGAGTGGGAAATCCACAAGGTGGATGTGTTTATCCCGATGTCCAAAGCCGACCTCGACCGGAAGATCGAGGCCGTGTTCAAACACGAGAGCCAGAAGGATCGGGCGATGTTTCCCGGTGCCTACGACACCCGCGAGTTCTGGGAGCGCGCACGCGACCGTAACCGCGCCACGGCCGAAGCCCTGAACCGCCTCGGATTACCCGAATTTTATGTCGCCGAGGCGTTTGTGACAGCGTACGGGATGTAGCTTCACGCGCCGCGATAAGCGATGATGTTTTGCAGGTATTTGTCTGCGAAGACCTCGATCGACGCGCGCTCGGCATCCGTGAGGGGACGAACGACCCTGGCGGGGTTGCCATAGACCATGGAACCCGGCGGAACGATGGTCCGGCTGGTCACCAGCGCGCCGGCACCCACGATACTGCCGGCCCCGATGACAGCCTGGTCCAGAATGATCGCCCCCATACCGATCAACACGCTGTCCTCCACCGTGCACCCGTGTACGATGGCGCCATGCCCGATCGTCACGCGGTTGCCGATCGTCGCCGGCCCCGTGATCCCGGTCACGTGCACCACCGCATTGTCCTGGATGTTCGTTTCGGAGCCGATCCGGATGCGGTTCACATCGCCCCGAATGGTGGCGTTGAACCACACGCTACACTTTGGGCCAAGTACGACATCGCCAATGACATCGGCGGACGGAGCCAGAAAAACGGAAGGGTCGATGGTAGGGAGAATTCCTTTGAAGGGATGGAGCATGGGATTCACAGACCATAGCCGGTGTTGAGTGCAACGAGAATAAACGAGATTGTAACCTGAGTCCCGCGAACTGCGTACAGATTTTTTGTTTTCATACCCGCATTCGATCGGCTCCCCGCTTACCACACTCCCATGCGAAACTTCGTTTGCCTTCTCTGCGCGCTGAGCGGCCTCTTTTTCATTCGCTCCGCCGGCGCCGACGATACTGCCGGTCGCATTTACGGACGCATCACCACGACGGACGGCGACGTGTTGGAGGGGCTCATCCGATGGGATCGCAACGAGGCGAGCTGGGTGGATGTGCTCAACGGGTCCAAGGTCATTCATTCGGACCCCTCGCGGCAGGAGCGCACCCGCCGTATCGAGATTTTTGGCTACACGGTCTACGAAGAATCGGGGGACGATACGTATTCGCGGACATCGGGCATCCGGTTCGGGTCCATTCAGTCGCTCGAGCGCGCCGGCAACGACAAGGCCATCCTGATCCTGCAGTCGGGTGATGAGGTGGAGCTGATCAATGGATCGACCGACATCGGCAACGACGTCCGGGATGTGATCATCGAGGACGCGGAGCGCGGCCGTGTCGAGCTCCAGTGGCGGGACATCGAGCGGGTGGAGCTGTTCCAGGCGCCGGCCGCGATCGAATCGGCCTTCGGGGAGCGGCTCTTCGGTACGGTGGTGTCCCGCGATGGGATGGAATTTACTGGTTTTGTGTGTTGGGATGTCGATGAAGTGCTTACGGCGGACATCCTCGATGGGAATGACGACGAAGGCCGGCGGCGCAAAATCCCGTTTAGCGATATCGCCTCCATCCGTCGCAACAGCTCGAGCAGCTCGCTCGTGCGCCTCATCGACGGCGAAGAACTGATCTTGCGGGGCACCAACGACGTCAACAGCAGCAACAGCGGTATCCTCGTGCTCGACCCTGAACTGGGGCAAATCGAGTTGGATTGGGACGCCTTCGAGGAGTTGATCCTCACGACCCCCGATGATACGCCGGATTACGCTTCATTTGCCCGGATCGGCCCGATCGCCGGCACCGTGTTCACCCGCGGCGGCGACCGGTTCGAAGGAGTCATTCGGTGGGATGATGACGAGACCCACACCTGGGAATTCCTCGACGGCGAGGCCAATGACATTCAGTTCGATATCGAGTTCGGCAAGATCCGCTCGATCGACCGCCTCTCCTCCCGCGAAGCCGAAGTCGTGCTGCTGGATGGCCGGCGTTTCGAGCTCCGCGGCTCCAACGACGTGGACAGCGACAACGACGGGATCTACGTGATCGACGAAAAAGGCAACGAAACCCGCATCGACTGGCAGGATTTCGAGCGCGTCGTCTTCGACAAGCCATGAGAGGTTTAAGGTTCGAAGTTCAAGGTTTAAGGGATATGACCTTGAACCTTGAACCTTGAACCTCGAACCTCGAACCTTTCCTGGCTTCCGCGGCAAACGTGGCTCGGGCGTCGCATCGCGACGCCGCAAATTAGCCCCCGTATTTTAATGCGGGGGCGGTATCCGGGTCGCGGTGCCCCCGCCCTGAAGGACGGGGGCTATCATGCGGCATCGCTCCGCGATGCGTTGGCGGACATTCGAACACGAAATCTCAACAGTTTCTTAAGTTTCGAGGTTCAAGGTTCAAGGGATCTGACTTTAAACTTTGAACCTCGAACCTTAAACCCATTCAAAGCCACTGCTTTAGCTCCACGAGCTTTAGCAGCGCCTCCACCGGCGACATCCGCTCCGGGTCGATTCGGCGGAGGGCGTCGGCTACTTTCTGGGCCTTGGGGTCCTGCACCTCGAATAACGAGAGCTGGAGCCGGTCGTCCGAGGCTTTCGGCGCCGGCGTGGAGGGTTTTCGGGCCCCATCTCCCCCCACTTCCAGCCGCTGACTCTCCAGCTGCCCCAGGATCTCCTGCGCCCTTACAATAACGGCTTCCGGTAGGCCGGCCATCCGTGCGACCTCGATGCCGTAGGAGTGATCCGCCCCGCCGGGGATGAGCTTGTGGAGGAAGATCACTTTGCCGTCGTGCTCCTGGACCTGCACGCGCATGTTCACGATCCGATCGTACCGTGCGGCGAGTTCGTTCAGTTCGTGGTAATGGGTCGCGAACAGTGTTCGAGCCGCGACCGTTCGGTGTTCGTGGAGGTATTCGACCAACGACCAGGCGATCGACAACCCGTCAAACGTACTGGTGCCCCGGCCGAGTTCGTCGAGCAGGATCAGGGAATCCGGCGTCGCGTTGTTGAGGATGTTCGCCGCCTCGTTCATCTCCACGAGGAAGGTGCTTTCTCCGGACGCCAGGTTGTCCGATGCGCCGACACGGGTGAAGATGCGATCCACGACCCCGATGCGCGCCCGCGCCGCCGGCACATACGAACCCACCTGCGCCATAAGCACGATGAGGCCTACCTGACGCAGGATCACGCTTTTGCCGGCCATGTTCGGACCGGTGATGATGACGATCTGGTCCGTCTCGGGGTCGAGAGAGACGCTGTTCGCAATGAAGGGCTGGCCATGCGGCAGCATCTGCTCCACCACCGGGTGCCGGCCGTCCTCGATGTCGAGCCGGCGCGAGGCGTCCAGCTCCGGCCGCACGTACCTGTGCCTCTTCGCCGCCTCCGCAAAAGCCGCGAGGCAATCGAGCTGGGACAGGCTATCGGCATTGCGCTGAAAGGCCGGCACCTGGTCCGCCACACGCGCCCGCAATTCCTGATACAGCGTCGTTTCGATCGTCAGCATCCGCTCCTCGGCGGTGAGGATCTTCTCTTCGTATTCCTTCAGGGCCGGCGTAATGTAGCGCTCGGCATTCACCAGCGTCTGCTTGCGGATGTAGTCCGCCGGCACCTTGTCCCGGTGCACGTGCGTGATCTCGATGTAGTACCCGAACACGCGGTTGAAGCCCACCTTCAGGGATGGGATGCCCGTCCGCGCCGCCTCGTCCTTTTGCATCCGGGCGACCCAGTCCTTTCCGGTGCGCGTGAGCGCGCGAAGTTCATCCAGTTCGGCGTTGTATCCCGGCCGGAAGACCCCGCCATCGGCCAGGGTGGCCGGCGGTTCGTCGACGAGGGCCTCGCGGATCATCGTGACGACCTCGGTGCAGGGCTCGAGGCGTTCGGCCAGGGCAGCGATCGAGGTATTCTCGATGCCGGCGAGCAGCTGACGCACGGTGGGCACAACTTCGAGGGCCGACCGGATGGCCATCAGATCGCGCGGGGTCGCGCGGCCGGTAGAGAGGCGCGCCGCGAGTCGCTCCAGGTCCCCGATGGGCCGCAGCGTCAAACGCAGCTGTTCGCGCATGGTCGAGGCGTCGTAGCATGCACTGACCGCAGCCAGGCGTTCCTCGATGACGGCGACCTGGCGTAGCGGTTGGAGCAGCCAACGCCGCAGCCGGCGGGCGCCGATGGGCGTCACGGTGAAGTCCAGGATCTCGACCAGGCTGCCTTCCTGGCGGCCATTCTGCATCGAGGCAACAAGTTCGAGGTTTCGTTTCGTCTGGACATCCAGCGCCATATAGGTGTCGCTGGCGTGGTACGTCAACCGCGCGATGTGCGGCAGCCGGCCTTTCTGGGTTTCGTTGAGGTAGTACAGCGCCGCACCAGCGGCTACGATGCCGACCTCATAGCCCTCCACACCAAAGCCCTTGAGCGAGTGGGTTTTGAAATGCCGGAGCAGCGTTTCGAGCCCGAAATCGTACCCAAAACACCAGTCTTCCTGCGGGGTGACGAGGTAGCCATGGGCGCGCAACCAGCGAATCTCTTCCTGCTTGCGCTTGTCGACCAGCACTTCCGCCGGCGAGATCATGTGCATAAACTCGAGCAACCCGGTGGCGGGGACCTCTGAAAGCGCGAACTCGCCCGTCGAGGCATCGAGATAGGCCACGCCGGCGATGTCGTTTTTGCCCTTTCGTCCGCCCCAGTGTACGGCGGCGAGGTAGTGCGACTGCTTGGGATGGAGAAGCTGTTCGTGGAAGGAGACACCCGGCGTGACCACTTCGACGACGTCGCGCTTGACGATCTTGCGCGCGAACTTGGGATCTTCGAGCTGCTCGCAGACGGCTACGCGGTAGCCGGCCTGTACCAGTTTAGGAAGATAATTATCGAGTGAATGATAGGGAAAGCCGGCGAGGGGCACCGTGCTAGCCTTTCCATTCGCCCGCCGAGTGAGCGCGATGCCAAGCACCTGACTCACCGTCTCGGCGTCCGTTTCGAAGGTCTCGTAGAAGTCACCCATCCGAAACAGCAGGATCGCGTCCGCATGACGCTCCTTGATTTTATAGTATTGCCGCATGAGCGGGGTGAGCGCGCCATCGGCGGCGCTCTCCTTCGGGGCGGAGGCTGCCATAGTCACAGATTGGGTCACAATTCCAGACGCTGTGTCTGACCAGTGGGAAGTGGCGCAAAATACGACATGTGCCGGTGCCAGGGGGACATTTTTTCCATAGTTCACTCCTTTTATACCCTGCAAAACGGCCCCTGGGACCGAGTCAGTCGCTGGCAAGACGGTGAACCACGGCGGCCTGCAAATCTAACATTGTCCCGCCTAGACGGCAAACCGGGCCATTAAGCAACTACTTTGCTAAGACTCCCCTTCGTGGCATGTTTTTTTCGGCAACAGCCGTTTCATTGTACGCCGTTTTCGTGAAGAACGCTGGGAGCGTACGACTCCAGCCCCCTTGTTCTGCGGCGGTAGACGCTCACGCAACAACACCATGGATCACCCTATGAACCATCGTTTCCAGCATCAAACCGCTATCATACTTCGCCGGCAGACACTGGCCGCGAGCCTGATCGCTTTCGGACTGCTCGTCAGCCCGGTTTTGTCCTTCGCCGCCAGCGCCACGTCGCCTGACGGACCAATCGACCTCACGCGCCATGGCCGCCTCCTGCAGACCATGCCTCGCTCGGGTGCGGCACTGCTCTTCTCGGCTCCGGCGTTCACTGAAATTGCCGCCGGCGATCTCGCGAATCCGTTCCCGACGGGCAACTCGGAGACGTTCAGCACTCCCTCGATGGGTGACATCGACGGCGATGGCGATTTCGACCTCGTCAGCGGCGAGGAGTTCGGGGGCTTCGTCTATATGGAAAACACCGGCGACAACACGACACCCGCGTACACCCAGCAGTCAGGCGTCGCGAATCCGTTCGACGGTCTCACGACCGGCGCCAAAAACGCGCCCGTTCTACTTGACATCGACAACGATGGCGATCTGGATGTCATCGCTGGCCAGGAAGATGGGACGTTGACCTTGCTCGAGAACTCGGGCGATGTCAACACACCGATCTTCGCGGTGGCCGGTGCAAACCCGCTCAACGGCGAGGACAACGGCAGCCGCAGCGCACCAGCCGCCGGCGACGTCGATGGCGATGGTGACATCGACCTCGTCGTGGGCGACCTCTCGGGCGCCCTGTTTTTCTATGACAACACCGGCACGGCCGGCGCCGCGGTGTTCACGCTGGTTTCGGGCGTTTCGAGCCCGTTCGACGGCATCGACGTTGGTGATCACTCCAAGCCCGCGCTGGTCGACCTCGACAACGATGGCGACCTGGATCTGGTTGTCGGGGAAGACACTGGAGTCTTCTTTTACTTCGAAAACACGGGCGATGTCAACACCCCGGTCTTTTCCCCCGTCGTGGGCGCCAGCAACCCGTTTGATGGCTTTGATTCGGGCGCCAAGAGCGCGCCGGCGTTCGCCGACCTCGACAACGCCACCGGCGTCGACATGGTCAGCGGCACCACGACGGGCGACTATTACTACTACGAAAACGCTGACCCCCTGCCCGTCGAACTCACCAGCTTCTCGGCTGTCTCCAACGGCAACCAGGTAACCCTCTCCTGGACCACCGCCAGCGAAACGAACAACGCCGGCTTCGAAATCCAGCAGCGCGTCGGCCGCCGCTTTGAAGTCGTCGGCTGGGTCGAAGGCGCCGGCACGAGCAACGACGCC
>JBGSPJ010000526.1:0-25277 GCA_041738655.1 Rhodothermales bacterium
CGGGGCGCCGCGGCCGGTATTGCGGCGCGCACTGTTGCCTGCATGGCCGATCTGGGCGCCGAACCCGGCTCCCTGCTGGCTTTTGTCAGCCCCTGTATTTCGGTCGACCGTTTTGAGGTGGGCCCGGAGGTGGCGGATCGCTTCGACGCCCGGTTTGTTGTTCGTACGCGTGGGACCAGGCCGTATGTCGATCTGAAAGCGGCGCTTGTGGCGCAGTTGGTCGGAGCCGGCCTGATGCCGGAGGCCATCGAGGTGTCTCCCCACTGCACCCACACAGACACCACCACGTTTTTCTCGCATCGGGCCGAAGGCGGCGTGACGGGGCGGATGATGGGATTTATTGGAATCAGTGCATGATCGATCGATTGACGTCGCCTGTGAAGCACACCGAGCTGTACCATACGCCGCGCTGGCTCCAGAGTGGTCATTTACAGACCGTTTATCCCATGTTCATGCGCCGGCTTCGCGCCGTGAGTTATCGTCGGGAGCGCATAGGTACGTCGGATGGCGATTTTCTGGACCTCGACTGGGCGGGTGACGGGGTATCCAGGCGGCTGGTGGTGCTGAGTCACGGTCTGGAGGGCAGTTCGCGCAGCGGGTATATCCGTGGGATGGCGCGTGCGTTTGTGGATCAGGGGTGGGATGCGCTTGCCTGGAACTACCGGGGGTGCAGCGGCGAAGTGAATCGCCGGCCGCGGTCGTACCATGCCGGCGCTACCGAAGACCTCGAGACCGTCGTTTCCCATGCGATCGCGCGTGACTATCGCGATATCGTCCTTATTGGCTTCAGCCTTGGGGGTAATCTGACGCTGAAATACCTGGGCGAACGGGGTGGGGATGCGCCGGCCGCCGTGCGTGGCGGCATTGCGTTTTCGGTGCCGTGTGATCTGGGAGCCTGCGCCGAGACGCTTACCCGGCCGGCGAACGCGGTCTATCAGTATCGGTTTATGCACCAGCTGCGGGGTAAGATCCGTCAGCTCGAAGCCCATTTTCCGGGTGAGGTGGGGCTCGATGGCCTCGCCGCGCGTACGTTTCGGGAGTTCGACAGCCACTTCACCGCGCGTTTGCATGGCTTCGAAAACGCCGAGGCCTACTGGAGAACCTGCAGCAGCCGTCAATTCCTCACCGGCATCCGCCGGCCCACGCTCCTCGTCAACGCCCTGGACGATCCCTTTTTGCCTCGCGCTTGCTACCCGGCCCGCGAAGCCGCGGCCAATCCAGCCGTCACGTTCGAGACCCCACGGCACGGTGGGCACGTAGGATTTGTGCGACTGGCCGGCGATAATCTGTACTGGTCGGAACTGCGCGCGCTGGCGTTTGCCGGTCATTTCGTGCGATAAAATCCGACGCTCGGGAAAATCCCGCACAAAAAATCGTTCTCCCTTTCGAATTGAAGCAGGCTTTTAGGTAAGAGCCGGCTATAGGCTGTAGGTCAATTCAACTACAGCGTTTGCAGCAAACACGCCTACAGCGCGGTCGGTGTTTTCCGTTCTATCTTTGAACCGCATGCCGGCGTTTCTGCGCCGGTCCATGTCTGTCTAAAGCACATCTCAAAGACAGTGACAGAGCGATAGCGTCGCAGCCAGGACCCGCCTTCCAGGTGGGGGGAAAGGGTCCTGGCTGTGAAATTCGTCAATTTATCCCTCTTCTCTGATCTTCTCGGAGGGCGACGTGTGTCGCGTCGCGCCGGGTTACACAGCCCAGATTCGTCCCGTGCCACGTGTCGCATCCGCTCAGGTGTTTCCCCTACAGCGTGTAGGTGATAGGCGTTGGCACCCTATCAGATACGTGGTTGCTTTTGTAAGCCCAGGCTTACGGCTGTAGGTATTTTGTAGGTCACGAGGTTCCGAGGATACGCCTGCATACACGCCTCGAGGGTTGTTGTAGATTTCTTCCCAGATCAGCGCCGCTAGATGGAGCGGTTCTGATTCACTTCTTTCTCAAGCATGTCTCCAGTTCGACCGCCGGGTGGACGGGTCGCACAAGAAAAGCTTCCGGGTGGGGGAAGCGCCTCTTGCGCATACGGCCTGCACGCCCCGCCGTTGGACACAGGCAAATCTGTCTCCGCACTTCAACAGACAGTGATAGAGCGATAGCGTCGCAGAGATGCCTGGCTTCCGGGTGGGGGAAGCCAGGCTCTCCGCGAGCTTATATAGACCCTTCTCCAATGGTCACATCCTCGCTCGGCTCCTCTCGGACATCCTCTCTGGAACGAATACGCCTCTCTCGACCCGAAACAGCGCACGACCTTTCTAAGCGCATCCGAGCCCGGCTTCGCACATCGCGAGGCCGGGCTCTTTCTTTTATGGGCTGACATCACGCGATTGACTCGTCGCGCGTACCCATACACAAAACGTTCGACGGAAAAACGTGCCATGTGCAACGTCGCGTCTGGGGTCGCGGCCGGGTTTGTCACGCTGACGAACGTGAAGCGAGGATGAGCGGGGGATGATATTTTCAGGACCACTGGCTTAATTCTGTCGCCGATCACATTTTTGCTCCCAATCGTGGGCAATGGACCGATGCGCGCGATCCTCAGCCCCCCGTTCGGTCCCTGATCAAGGAAGAGCGCCATGCCCCCCGCCCTGGTTCTACTCCGTAGTCCCTTTTTTTGGGTACATGTCCTGGTGATCGTTCTGCTGGCCGGCTGCCGCATAGCGGACCGGGCGGGAGGCGAGTTGGAGCCGCTCCAGGCGAGCGCCCTGGCGGTACTGCCCGATACCCTTCAAGCCCGATTCCTGCTTTCCGAGGCCGGCGACTGGCTCCTGGAAGCGAAATATGACTCAGTCTGGCCGCGGATCGTACGTGCGAAGCAGTTGTACGCAGCGAGCCCTCATCCTGCCGGCGAGCTCCAAGCCGCCCTGCTCGAAGGGCGCTACCACCTGGATCAGGGGCGCTTCAACGACACGTATGCCCTGGTCGATAGCGCGCTGAGTATCGCTATTCCTATCCTGGGCGAACACCACCGCCTTATCGCCGATGGCCACGATATTCTGGGAAACAGCAGTCGGATACGAGGTGATCTGGACGCCGTGGAGCGCCATTTTTTTGCCGCATTGCGCATTCGCGAGGCCTTATATGGCCCGGAATCGCCTCGTGTCGCCGAAAGCCACCACAACATCGGGCTGTATTACCATGTCCGCGGAGAGCTCGACGTGGCGAAGAAACACTACGAAATCCGGTTAGCATTGGAGGATGAGTTGTCACGAATAGACAGCCTCGGGGTTGCAAGAACGTACAATAACCTGGGCTCGGTTTACTCGGGTCTGGGCAATCTGGAAGCGTCCATGTCCAATTATGAACACGCGCTCGCGATTCGATTGGACGTACTGCCGCCGGTTCATGCTGATATTGCCGCCACGCTCCATAATCTTGGCAATCTGTATGTGAGCCTTCGCGATTTTCGGAAAGCGCTGACGCATTTTCAGAAGGCCATTGACATCCGTGTCCTGTTATTCGGGAATCGGCATGTCGATATCGCAGGGGGATATTACAGTATGGCCCGGGTGTACCGCACGCTCGAAGAAAACGATCTTGCCGTCGAGTACTTCGATCAGGCGTACGCTTCACTGGATCACGAGCAGTATGTGCGCCATCCTCTATTGCAATTGATTCTGAGTCAAAAATCGAGTGCATTGATGAAGCTGGGCCAATTTGAGCTGGCAGAGGCTTCGCTCCATGAAGCAGGGAAACTCGTGCGCGATCAGTATGGTCTCGATCATAGACACATGATCACAGTCGGTATCGCGCAAGGTATTTTGAACGAAGAACGGGGCCAACTTGTACGGGCCGATTCGATTTTTGCACACACATATGGCCTCAGCCATCAAATTTACGGCCCGCGGCATACTCAAACGGCCGGGGTTCTGTTGAACCAGGCGTCGATCAAGAAAAAAAGAGGGAGGTACGCGGAGGCAGAGCGGCTGTTTGAAAGGGGGATTGACATCTTGAAAATTGAAGACCGGGAGCGGCGATTGATCGCGCAGGCCTATAACGACAGCGGGGAACTGGCTCAGTTGTATGGGGATGGTGTCGAAGTAGCGCTTCAGCGATACCAGCAGGCGCTGATCAGCAACGTGAAGGGATTTGCGGAGGAGAATTGGCTCATCAATCCCGACCCTGGCATGCTCGATGTGTATTCCGAGGATCGACTATTCGACACCCTCGTCCTCAAGGCCGGCGCATTGAACACGTTGTATGATCGAGATCGAAAGGAGCGATATCTATTGGCCGCGTTTGATACATACCGGCAGGCCGGCGAACTCGTCCACGTTTATCTTCATGAATTGTCTACCGAAGCATCCAAACTGGCATGGGTCGGGCGTACCCATTCGCTTTATGAACCGGCCATCGCCACCGCGTTGCGACTCTACCGGTCGACCGGCGACGTGGCCTATCGAGAGGCCGCCTTCGCGTTCGCCGAGCAAAGCCGAGGCCGAGTGCTGGCCTCCTCCATCACCGCGGCACGCGCCCGCCAGTACGCGAGCTTGCCCGACTCGCTTCTCGAACGCGAAGAAAATATCCGGCTGAGACTGACGTATTACACCCGCAGCCTGAAAGAAGTGGAGCAAACGAGCGCAGCCGATAGCGCCCGGGTGGCTCTCTGGAAAGGCAAGGTGTTCGCTCTGAAACGTGAATACGATGCGCTCATCGCCCGATTCGAATCCTCCTACCCGGCTTATTACATTCTCAAGCACCAGTCGAGCACGACGTCGCTTACCGAGGTGCAGGCGACGCTTCACGGGACGGAGGACACCCTGGTCGAATACTTCGTCGGAGCGGATTCACTCTACGCTTTTGCTGTGACCGCAGCCTCGGTCGACATCGCCGTGACGGCCATCGATTCGTCGATGGCCGGAGAGGTCGAGGCCCTGCGCACGGCGATTGTGGGCCACGATGCCGCGAGATTTGCGGAATCCGCGCATGGCCTCTACCGACAACTCGTCGCGCCTGTTGCTTCGTCTATTCGCGGCACCCACGTTACCATCGTCCCCGATGCGTTTTTGAGCCAGATTCCGTTCGAGACGCTGTTGACGGCGCCGGCCGCGTCGGCGGCGCCGGCGTACGTCGACTGGCCGTACCTGCTCGAATCCCACTCGATAAGCTATGCCTATTCCTCGACGTTATTCGCAGATAGACGCTCCGATCGTCCGGCGGCGGCGCGTGATTTCGTGGCGTATGCGCCGGTGTTTGTTGACGGACTTGCTGCCGGCACACGCGGCGCGGCACTGGTCGCTGAAAACGGTTTTCCCCCTGGTGAAGCGCTCAACCGCGGTTTTCTTCCAGCGACGTTTGATGAAGTGAAGAGCATCGAGAAATTGTTCGCAGCGAGCCGGGGCTGGTTCGCGTCTCTTTTTGGCGGAAAAACGCGTCTGTTCCTGGAGGAACAGGCCACGGAAGCCAGTATTCGGGAGGCGCTGCGGGATTATCGGTTTGTCCATCTTGCTACCCATGCGTTCGTCAACGAAAACGACCCGCTTCTCTCGGGTATCGTACTCCTCGACGACACTACCGGTGGACACGACGGCGTGCTCGAACTCGCTGAAATCTACAACCTGGACCTGAACGCTGAACTCGTTACCCTGAGCGCCTGCCAGACGGGTCTCGGGCGACAAATTCGGGGAGAAGGACTCCTTGGACTCACGCGCGGGTTCTTGTTCGCCGGTGCCCGCAATGTGCTTGTATCCCTGTGGAACGTGCAGGACCAGGCCACGGCGAGGCTCATGACGGACTTCTATGGAGGGGTTCTGGCCGGTTTGCCGAAGGGTCAAGCGCTGCGCGACGCGAAACGTAAGCTTATGGCGTCGTCCGATCACCTGGCCGATCCGTTTTTCTGGTCGCCGTTTGTGCTGAACGGCCGATAAAGACGGCCCGGCCCTGCAACGGTGCCCCATAGGAAAAAACTTCCTCTTCTGAATTAATGACGCCCGCGCCGGCGCCGATATACATTGAAGCCGAGCGAAAGCAGTCGACCCCCACCGGTTACCCGCTTTACACCACCTCGACTGTTTCGCACTGTCTGTTCTGAGAGGTGCAGGACGGAGGTCCTACCCCACCGTAGTGACCTCCGTCCATTCTTTTTGATGTGCTTACAGGATGTATCGGATTAGCCGCCCATACCTTAAGAGAAATCTAAGGTAGCATTCCGTTGAAGACGCCGGCTGCCAGGATCGTAGAGGCGTGAGCGGATCGGTCACCGGGCCGCAACGCCATCATTTCGTGACACATCGAGCACAGCTTGGTCGGAAAGCCGATACAGTCGATCCGTATACTTTGTATGTGTTCTGCCCCTGTGTGCCGGTGTGGTGCCGGCAGGCCCGTGCGTCCCCGCGTATTCCCCCCCGCGAGGTGACCGTAGGACGGCGTAGTCGGCGACACGCCGGCACGGCCTGAAGGCGAATACACGACCTCGGTCTCTTTGTCGTAACAGCCACGACACCCGGTATCTGTAATACGCATCGCCCGCGACAGCCGCTCTATGCCCCTGGAGCCGCTGCTGAATCCTCGAGTAGTTAGTGCATAACCGCGTATGAATGCTTCCCCAAAGCGCGAATTTGGCTTGGTGCTACTGGGCATTGTGTCGTCGGTGGTATTCTTCGTTGTGGAGATACTCACCTCGATCGGTGTCGCTGGCGGTGCGCCGTACCTGCTGGTTACCGTCTCAACGCTCTGGATATTCAGCCGGCACCAGACCGTCCTCCTCGCCATTCTCACGTCGGCCCTGTCGGTTTTTGCTTTTCTGATCACCCTCGGCGACGATAGCTTTGTATTCGACGCAATCGTCCGGGCGATTTCGCTCGGCGCCATCTGGAGCCTCACGCTGGCCTCGCTCCGTGTGAAGCGATTCATGGGGCAGATCGACGCCCAGAAAAAACGGATGGACACCACCATCGAGGCGCGTACACGCACGGAACGCGCCCAGCTCAGCCGCGAGAACCGCGATCTCCAGCAGGAGCTGATGGAACGGGATCAGCAGAACCAGGAACTGCTCGAAAAAGAAGCCCACTTCCGCCAGATCGCCGATTCGGTGCCCGCGCTCATCTGGATGTCCGGACCGGATAAAGATTATACCTATTTCAACCGGATCTGGCTCGAATTCACCGGCCGGCGTCTCAACGACGAACTCGGTGCTGGCTGGACGCAGTCGCTCCACGGCGACGATCTGCACAACTACCAGGCAAGCTACCACAGTGCTTTTGATAACCAGAAGCCGTTTACCATCGAATACCGGCTGCTCCGTGCGGACAATGTCTACCGGTGGATTCTGGATTCGGGCTCGCCCAGGTATACGGCCAGTGGTGAATTCGCCGGCTACATCGGGTCGTGCATCGATATCACGGAAAAGAAACACATGGAGGAAGAGGTGCGGCACAGCGAGGAGCGCTACCGCACCGTGGTCGAGAACCAGATTGAATTCGTCTACCACTTCCGCCCGGATACGTCGCTCACCTTCGTCAACGAGGCGTATTGCCGGCATCTCAACAAAACGAACGACGAACTGGTCGGAAAAAGCTTCCTGAGCCTGCTGCCGGAAAACTACCGCACCCACGCCCGCGAACAGATCGCCGGCCTCATCGTCGATCCGAAAACGGTCCAGGCCGAACGCTCGATCGAGAAGCCGGACGGCAGCGTCGAATGGCAGCTGTGGCAGGATCACCCCATCCTCGACGACGAGGGCAATGTGATCGAGTTCCAGTCCGTCGGCCGCGACATCACCAAGCTGAAAGTGGCCCAGGAGAAGCTCGTCCGATATGCCCGGGATCTCGAAGTGGCCAAGACGAAACTCGAAAAACAGAAGCAGCAGCTCACGCAGACGGTGGACAAGCTGCGCGAGGCCCGCGAAGAGGCCGAAGCAGCGACACGCGCCAAGAGCGACTTCCTGGCCAACATGAGCCACGAGATTCGCACGCCAATGAGCGGAATTCTTGGCTATGCGGACATCCTGCTGGATACCCAGCTCGATGAGACCCAGCGCGAGTTCGCGAACACGATCCAGTCGAACGGAAAGCGGCTGTTGAATTTGCTCAACGATATCCTTGATTTCTCGAAGATCGAGTCGGGCCACATGGAGCTCGAGCGCCGGCCGTTCCAGGTTCGGACGCTCGTGAAGGGGGTCGTCGAGCTGATGGCGCCCCGGGCCATGGAAAAAGGGCTCGAACTGCGCAGCCGCGTCGATGCCATCGTTCCTGAAACGATCGTGGGGGATGAGACGCGCATCAGCCAGATCCTCGTCAACCTGCTTTCGAATGCGCTCAAGTTCACCGAGAAAGGCGAGGTGAGTGTCCAGCTCTCGAGCGCGGCCGTGGATGATACAAACATCCAGCTCCATCTGGCCGTGCGTGACACGGGGATCGGGATCAGCCGCGAGAGCCAGGGCGAGATTTTTGAGGTGTTTACCCAGGCGGACGCGTCCACGACGCGGCGCTTCGGGGGAACGGGGCTGGGCCTGGCGATCTGCCGGCGCCTCGCCGAGCTTATGGATGGGCGTATCTGGGTGGAGAGTGAACCGGGGATCGGCTCCGTGTTCCATGTGGCGCTGATCCTGGAGGTGCAGCCTACCGAGTCGATCGTCTACGAACCCGAAGCGCCGGCCCAGTCCAGTTCAGGCGTACAAGTGCTCATCGTAGACGACGACGACATCAGCCGGCAGCGGCTCCAGCGCCAGGCGGAATCGTGGGGCATGACCGTGCTCGACACCGGCAGCCCCATCGAGGCGCTCAAGTGGATCGACGAAGGGGAGCGCTTCGGCGCAGTCGTTGTCGACCTGAAAAATGAAATCTACTCCAGCCACGAGTTTGCCCGTCAGCTGCGGCAGTTCCGTACGAGCGGCGAACTCCCGCTGATTGTGCTGGACGATGGCAATGTGCAGCACCGCGGAACTCAGGTTGATGCCGTGTATCTGCTGAAACCCGTCAGCATGGCGCACCTCCACAGCCTCTTGCGTAGCGTGTTTCGGAAGCGCTCGGAAGCGACGCCGGCGCGGAATACGTCCATGCCGGGCGGTTCCGGGGATGGGGGATACGGACGCCTCCGTGTCCTGCTCGCCGAAGACGAAATGACGAATGAAAAGCTGGCCGAGCACATGTTGCGCGACCTCGGGCATGAGGTCGATGTCGTCCGCAATGGCGTCGACGCCGTGCGCGCCGCTCTGAAATCGCCCTATGATGTCGTGTTGATGGATTTGCAGATGCCGGAGCTGGACGGGCTATCGGCCACGCGGCGCATCCGCGCCGAGCTGAACGAAACGGCTCACCCGTATATCATCGCCTTCACGGCCCGGGTGATGCCGAGCGACCGCGAAAACTGCCTTGCGGCCGGCATGAACGACTACCTCGCCAAACCCTTCTCGGCCCGCGACCTCAAAGCTGCCCTGGATCGCAGCCAGTCGGCCTCTCGTCGGGTGCCGACGTTCACCGAGCATTAAGCCTCCGCAAGCACCCTTTAAAATGGCTGTTTCCTCAACCCGTCCGTGCCCCGCTCGGACGGGTTTTTCTTTTTTGTAAAATATATGTTCAACATGTGTGACACAAGGTTGTCATCCGGGTGTGGTTACTTTTGTTGCATCATCCCATTGAACTCGACAACAGGTGCATCATGCAGCGACTCGAACTCACAGGCTCGACCACGCGGTGTCGGATATATCCCATCTCGCTCGCCGGCGAGCGTTCGGCTGGCCTGAACGAATCAAGCACGCGGGTGCCGGGCGTCGTGGTTATCTATACGCTCCGTCCCAGGACAGGCCCGGGGTCCGGTTGGACCCCGCGGATGCGCATCCTGCGGCTAGGCGTACCGGTTGGGCGTGGATGGACGGCGGCCTGAAGGCGCGTCGTTAAGGACACTCGAGACGCGCCGTCGCTTTTCTGGAGTTCGATCGGGCCGATATGATTGATAGTAACAACAGGTGGAGGCGATCGTGTGTCGGGCATGCTGGCCAGGAACGTCCCGCTCCAGCCGACGTTCGAACCACCCCACCTATTGCTCATCTGCCAGGAGATCTCCTATCCGATAGACTGATACTATTCCTCGTTTCTTATCTCAGTCTATAGCCGGTTGCGGTGCATGATGCGCTTCGCCTTTATCTTTTTTGTCTGTCTCCTGGTAACCACTAGCCACGACGCCGTCGCCCAGAACTGGGGCGAGGTGGAAGGTCACGTGACCGAGCAGGCCACGGGCCGGCCCATTCCCGGCGCCACCATCCTGGTTGATGGCACCAATTACGGCACCGCCGCGGACGAGGCGGGGTACTACCACTTTCGGCTGCCGGCCCGCCGGTATGCCCTGCGGTTTTCTTCGGTCGGCTATCTCCCCCATGTCGATTCGGTTACGGTTGTTCGCGATCGGGTGACCACGCTGGATGCGCGCCTTGGGGAGGAACGCCTCGAGATGGAAGGCATCACCGTAGAGGATGCGGCCGGCTATCAGGATGCCGGCGTCTATGAGCTCGATCCCGCGGCTATTCAACGCATCCCCACCCCGCTCAAAGACGGCTACCAGGCATTGAAGGTGGTGCCGGGGGTGGTTACGAATAACGAATTATCGAGCCAGTACTCGGTCCGAGGCGGCGGTTTCAACGAAAACCTCATCTTCCTGAACGGTTTTGAGGTGTACATGCCTTTTCGTCCGCGCCAGGGCGAGCAGGAGGGATTGGGCCTCTTTAACGCCGAGATGGCCGAGCGTGTGACGTTTTATACCGGCGGATTTCCGGCGCGGTACGGCGGCAAACTCTCCTCCGCCCTGGATGTGCAGTACCGCCGTCCGGCCGGCGAGCCGCTCAGCGCCTCGGCCTCGCTGTCGCTTCTCGACGCCTCGGCCACCGCTTCGTCGTCGCTCCTCGGAGGGCGGATGGGCTGGGTGGCTGGCTTCCGCAAAGCCCGGGCGCGTTACCTCTTCAGCAGCCAGGAGCTCAAAGGAAATTACCAGCCCGACTATACCGACATCCAACTCTTCACCACCTACCGGCTATCGCCCCGGCACGACATCGAAGCCATGGGCATCTGGGCGGAGCACGTGTTCAGCCTCGACCCGAGCAACAAGCGCACGTTTTTCGGGACCGTCAGCCAGGACCCGCGTGTGCCGTCCAACCTCCAGTCGCTCTGGCTCGATTTTACGGGCGAAGAGCGGGACGGCTATGCGACCCGCTTCGGCGGCTTCCGCTTGAATAGCCAGCTCGGTCGCCGGCTGCGGGCCATGCACGATGTGTCGTACTTCCAGACGGTCGAGGAAGAGCGGTTCGACATTTCGGGCTCGGCCGTGCTCTATCTGGTCGACCCCGGCAGCGACCCGGACAATAACACGGATTTCCTGGCGACGGGTATCTCGCGCACGGAAGACGAGGCGGACAACCGGATCGGCGTGGATACCTGGACGGCCCAGAGCCGCTGGCTGCTGGGCCTGGACGGGCATGCGTTCGAGGCCGGCGGTTTCGCCCGCAACCTCCAGTTCGACGACCGACTGACCGAAAAATCCGTCATCATCGGTCGTTCCCAGGAAGGTGATGTCGTCCGGATCGTCGTCGACAGCCTCGACGGCTCCGCGGCGCTGGATGCATGGCAGGCCGGCTTCTACGTGCAGGACGCCGTCGACCTGCTGCCCGAGTCGGGCCGCCTGATCCTGACAGGTGGCTTGCGGTCGGATTATTATTCGTTTAACGGCGAGTGGACCCTGTCGCCCCGTCTTTCGGCCCGCTTCCTGGCCTCGGACCAGACGACGCTGACGGCGTCGGCCGGCATCTACTATCAGGCGCCGGCCTACCGCGAGCTGCGTGGCGAGCCGGATCCGGCGATTAACCTGCTCGACAACCTGAACCGCGACCTGCGGTCGCAGCGGTCGTTTCAGGTGGTGGCCGGCGTCGAGCGGTTCCTGCCGCAGTCCCGTCTCTATCTGCGCGCCGAAGGGTATTACAAAGACTTGAAGCACGTCGTCTCGTACGATATCGAGAACGTCCGCGTGGTATACTCCGGCGAAAACGATGCGGAGGGAGAGTCGTTCGGGCTGGATCTCCAGCTACGGGGCGAGTTTGTGCCGGGGCTGGAGAGCTGGGCGAACTACAGCTTCTTGATGTCCCGCGAGCGGTTTTTGCCGGCGTTCCAGGACGACTTCAAACGTGGCAGCAATCCGCGTCCTTCCGATCAGCGCCACACGGTCTCGATCTACATTGCCGACTATATCCCCGGCGACGAGTCGTGGAAGCTCCATCTCCGCACCCTGTTTGGCAGCGGCCTCCCGTACACCCCGCCTGTTGAGGGTGAACGGATCGGTAATATCATCACACAGGTCCCGGGCGAGCGGTTTTCCGCCCGGTACCAGCGGTATTTCCGGTTCGATATGGGGATCACGAAGGAAGTCGTAGTCGCCGATCGGGCCGGCCGTGCGCCCGTAGCCTTGGAGATCACCGGTGAGATCCTGAACGTATTCAACATGGTCAATACCGTCGCCTACTCCTGGATTCCGAGGAGTGACGGGATCTGGACCCGCGTCCCGACCCGGCTGACCCCGCGCACGATCAACGTGCGGATGGGGTTGCGGTTTTAAGGGGGATTGCCTGGCATTCCGGGGTTGTTTATCGTAGTCGACATGGAAATTCCTTTAACCCATAGTTTTCGCCGGCTGGCCCTCGTCGTGGCCCTCCTCGCGGTGGTCGTCGCTTCCCCTGCTTCCGCGCAGGAGGCCCGTAAACGCGTGACGCCGGGCAAGGCGTTCGCAGCGAGTTTGCTCTTGCCCGGTCTCGGGCATCGGTATGCGCAGGAGGGGTCGTGGCGAGGGCGGGCGACGCTCTTTGCCGCCGCCGATATCGGCCTCTGGATGGGACTCCTGGGCGCCAACTGGCAGCAACATCAGCAGGTGCAGAGTTACGAGACCCTCGCCGTGACACGCGCAAACGCGCTCATCGAGGGGAAGGACCGGGCGTTTTATCTGAACCTGGCTACCTATCCGTCGTCCGACGACTACCTCGAAGCCCAGTTGCGCAACCGGGCATGGAACAGGCTGGAGTATGTGAACACGCGGGAATTCCAGTGGGAGTGGGCGACCGAGGAGGATTTTGGCCGGTTTCGGGAGTTGCGGGATGATGCGGAGACGTTTGGCCGGCGGCGTTCGATCTATGCCGCGCTCCTTGTGGCCAACCGGTTGATCGCCGGGATTTCGGCTGTGGTCCAGGCCGGCAAAACGAACGCGCCGGACCTATCGATCGCCCTCTCACCCCCGGTCGATGGCTCGTCGCCCCCGGGGGTGCATGTGATGCTTGGGCTGTAAGGGTTCAAGGTTCGAAGTTTGAGGTTCAAGGAGGTATTCCTTAAGCATCGAACATTGAACCTTAAACCGTATCTGCCCATCTTATGGGCAGATACGCAGCACCTCGTCAAGCGGTTTGCGCTGAGTTTCCGGCACCTCGGCGGGGAAGCCGTACCAGAAGAGGCCGACGACCTCTTCTTGGTCGATATCGATGTCGAGCAGGTCGTAGAATCGTGGGTCGCGGATGACATCTCCCGTGGCCCATTTCATCCCGATGCCCTCGTTCCACAGGAAGAGCATCGCATTTTGGATGGCGCAGCAGCACGCGGCGTAGTCTTCCTTCATTCGGAGCGGCTTATCCGATCGCTGGCAGGTGACGACGAGCCAGCCCGGCATTTCGAGCCATCGGGTGCGTTTGGAGGCCGCGGCGCCGGCGCCGAGTGTGATGGTCAGAATCTCCGTGTTGAGCTCAACGATTGCTTCCGCGGTGGGCCGGCCGATCAGGTAAAACCGCCACGGCTCCGTCAATTTGTGGTTCGGCGCCCAGCGGGCGAGGTCGAGTGCGCGGCGGATGGCGGCCTCGGGCGGCGGCTCGGGCAGGAAAGTATGGATGGTGCGGCGCGACTCGATGAGGTTAGCCAGGGCGTCGGTGTCGAGCGCGGTGCGTTCGCGAGGCATCAGGACGGTAGTAAGGAGTGTTTACGATAAAAAAAGGCCGACTCCAGGGAGTCGGCCGGGTTGTACACGGGAGGAAGAGGGAAAGGTTCTGCGGTTCAGTTATAGACCGGGCGCGAACCGCCGGTACCCGGGCGGAGTTCGGAAGCGTCGATCAGCAGGAGGGCTGTCATGACGGTTTCGCCCGGGAAGGAGGGCATGTTCGAGCTGTAGACTTCCTGGACGCCGATGGTCACATGGTACCCCAGTTCGAGTGCCGTGTGATAGAGGGCGCCGCATATCTGCTCGATACGCCGGCCCTGTTTAAAGGCATGGACGGCAGCGGACTGGAGCTGGGCCTCGACGAACGGCTCGGCGCGGGTGAGGAACTGGAGCGCCGGCGGGAAGCGCCGGACGACCGGAACATGCCCGGTGGTTTCGTCGGTGGTGAAGGAAGCGTCGCGGGTGGACTGATCGGATCCCTGGTTGGCGTGCAGGCCCGATACGATGAGGGCGTACTTCATGATACGGTGGGGATGGGGGCAACAACATGGCGGGCGAGCGGAGTGCGCTACATAGGCTGTATCGGCCGGCGCTGAACAAGCTTAAGTCGGGCGATCAATTGCCGATCCGCGGCGCCGGATCGAAATCTTGGCGAAGGAGATCCGATTGTGGGATCATGCGTAGAAGGAGGCCGATGCGGGCAAAAGCGGGGTTGACATCCGCCATGCAACTGCGATATATTGCGCGTCCTTTCGGGTCCTTAGCTCAGTTGGTTAGAGCGCTACGTTGACATCGTAGAGGTCGGTGGTTCGAATCCACTAGGACCCACATTATTGCTCGTGACCCTCTGTTGGCTGTTTGCCGGCAGGGGGTTTTGTTTTTTGTGGGAATGATACCAGTGTATCCCCACGCCATCAACGACACCCCGCCGCGCCCGCGCCAGCAACAAGCCCATAGCGTCAGCAAGGGCTTACACGTCACGCGCTCTGTCCTGCCGCTCCATGGTGTAATGCACGGTTTCCGCGAGTCCGCGTTCGTCGAACACCCAGCGAATGCTACCACGTTCCGCCCACCAGTTATTGGCTATTTCCGGCAGCGCGTGCGCTTTGAGTCGACGGGTGCACCATGCTTTTAAATCCACACGCACCTTCTTGGGAGGGGTATCATACGCCGTAACAACGATGTGCATGTGATTGGTGCGGCAGTTGACGGCGTGGCAAATCCACCCCCGGTGTGCGCAGGTTTCTCGTACTTGCTGCTCGACGAGCCGGCGTTGCTCACGGTTCAGGATTTTGGCGTTTTCAGTCATTCTTGCCGCGGCTTCTAACTCGAGCACGGGATCGGGTAGTTGCCAGCCTCGCTGATATGCGACCCAGCCTCGCTGGTCACCCGGTAGCCAGGTTCCATAGGTTGCGATGGTGATGAAGTAGGCTATGGGGTCGTGCATCGCGTGATGCTTCTTCGGTGGGTGTGGGCCCTTGCTGACGCTGCGGGCTTTGTTGTTGGCCATCGGGTAGTGGTCTGCCTGGTCTGCCTCTACTGTTTGCGTTACGCGGCGGTACCGCGATAACCCGACGACGATTGGCTCAGGGGCAGGGCAGCGCTATATCCTCGCCTTCACGTCATAAAATAGAATCACAGCGCTCGTCGACACCGGTCGTGTTTCGCGGAGGTGGAGGTTCTGAGCCGGGATGCCGCGAGGGAAGAGCAGCCGCCCCTTGCCGGCCAGCACGGGCATCAGGCAGACGCGGTACTCGTCGAACAGGCCGGCCTGCATCAGGGTCTGCGAGAGATCGGCGCTGCCGAAGACAAACAGGTTGCCGTCGCCGGCTTCCTTGAGGCGGGCGAACTGAGCGGGGAGGTCGTCCCGCCACAGCGTGGTGTTGTTCCAGCCGGCGGATTCCAGGGTGCGTGAGCACACGATCTTTGGCAGGGCGTTCATGTAGTCAGCGATCTCGCCCGTCGCGGTCGGCCAGTAGGCGGCCATGCCTTCGTAGGTCTTGCGGCCAAAGACCAGTCCGTCGGCCGTCGCCAACTGCTCGATCGAAAACTGGTTGAGCTCTGGTCCCCACACCAGTTCGTGTCCGGAGAGGTCCCAGGGAGCGTCGCCTTCAAAATAGCCGTCGAGGGTGATGAGATTCCATTGAATGAGCCTGGACATGGGAGCTTCGGAAGTTGATGGACGAGATGGAGCAAATCGACGGACTTACGGCGCGTCTGCGCTGGATGCAAGCCGGGCCGCCATCGAGGCGACCCGCTCCGGAAACTCCGCCGCGCGGTTGGCCCGTTCGCCGGCATCCTCCGCCAGGTTGTACAATTGTGGTTCGGGCGCGTTGCCGAGTTCGGTCGCTGTCAGGGTATTAAAGGGAGGGCGATCGTTGGGTGGGATATACTTCCAGTCGCCGTCGATAAGAGCCAGGGTCCCGGAGACACTTTGTGTCACGAGTTGCGCACGACCGGCGGGGCTTTCCCCCATCAGCGCCGGCAGGAGGTTCTGGCTGTCCGGCCCGACGCCGGCTTCGAGGGGGATCACCGCCAGGGAGGCCAACGAAGCCATCAAATCGATCTGGGAAACGAGAGCGCTCGAGGTCGCCGGGGTCACGCGATTGGGCCATCGTAGGATAAAGGGGACACGGGTGCCGGCTTCGAAGGCGCTGTATTTACCGCCGCGGAGGGGGCCGGACGGGGTATGGTTTCCCAGAAGCTCGACCGCCTGATCCTGGTACCCGTCGTCAACCACCGGACCGTTGTCGCTAGAGAAAAGCACAATCGTGTTGTCTGACAGCCCGAGCCGGTCGAGGGCGTCGAGCACGTGGCCGACGGTCCAATCGAGCTGTAAGATCACATCACCTCGGGGCCCCATACCGCTTTTGCCGGCGAACCGGTTGTGAGCTACGCGAGGCACGTGAATGTCGTGGGTGGAGAAATAGAGGAAAAACGGCTGGTCCTGGTGGCGTTCGATAAACGAGACGGCCTCGCCGGCGATCACATCGGCCATGTCCTCGTCGACCCACCGCGCGGCCTGACCGCCCTGCATCCATCCAATCCTGCTGATGCCGTTCACGATCGTCATGTCGTGCCCGTGGCTCGGGTGCATCTTCAGCAGGTCCGGACGGTCTTTGCCCGTGGGCTCGCTGCCGACCAGGCTGTCGAAACTGACTTCGATAGGGTCGGCCGCGTCGAACCCTTCCACGAGGTGATCGCGGACGTAGACGGTTGGCACCCGGTCGCCCGTGGCGGGGATAAGGAACGCCTCGTCAAAGCCGAGTTCGAGCGGGCCGGGGGTGATCGTTCCGTTCCAGTCGGGCCCTTCCGGACCTCCGAGTCCCAGGTGCCATTTACCCACCACGCCGGTGGCATAGCCGGCCTGTTTCATGATGTCCGCCAGCGTCGTACGGTTCGGGTCGATGATCAAGGACGCATTGCCCCGGGCGACACCGGTGCCGCGCTGGCGCCACGGGTATTCGCCGGTGAGCATGGCGTAACGCGACGGCGTGCAAGTGGCGGACGGGGCGTGGGCACGCGAGAAGCGCAGCCCATCGGCGGCAAGCCGGTCGATATGCGGGGTCTGGATCGTTGTCGCTCCGTAGCTGCTCACATCACCATAACCCAGATCGTCGGCGTAGATGATGACGATGTTGGGTAGTTGCGGGGGTTCGGCGGGGGTGGCGCAGGACGCGAATCCGAGCAGGAGGGTCCATGCCAGGAGGGAGTGGCGGAGCGTAGACATGTGATATGGGGATGATGGTAAAGACGACGCCTCGTTATTCGACGATAGTTCGAACTTACGATCCGACGCCAGCCCGGGCAATTTTTCGCACCTGGAACCCTGTCTAGATGAAGGCGTAGATGCATTAGACCGATCAGTCTAATCATGCATCAGAAACACGACAAACAGGATATCATCGCGCGGGGCGAGACGTTGCTCCGCGAGCATGGCTATCACGACACCGGCGTGAGCGCCATCCTCGAAGCCTGTCAGATCCCGAAGGGGTCCTTTTATAATTACTTTGAGAACAAGGACGCATACTACCAGGAGGTCGTGGCATACTACGGTGAGCGAATGGTTAGGTATATCGCCGGTTATACCGAAGACCAGAGCCTACCTCCGCTGGAGCGGCTGCGCCGGCTCTATTATTCGCTCATCGATTATGCCGAGGCGGAAAACTGTAGCCGGGGCTGTCTCATCTACAACCTGTCCTTCGAGGTAGGCGCGACGCATCGTGACCTGGCGGAATTGCTGAACACGTATTTCGACCGCTGGCTCTCGCTCGTCACCTTATGTATCGAGGAAGGACAACGACGCCACGAGATCGTCACGACACACGCCGCCGTGGGACTCGCCAACGTGATTCACACAGCCTTTAATGGCGCCTATGGTCGGGCCAAGGTGCAGCATGGGACAACGTCGATGCGGCTTATCGTCGATACCCTGCTGGACATGATGAGCGTCTGAAATTTTTTTAACCCTAATTAGACCGAATGGTCTAATTAAACCAAACCCTACACAGATATGCAACAACACCGATTTATACCGCTTGCAATGCTCGTTTTTGTATTGTTTTCCGGCTGCTCGATGGCCGATCTGAGGCCGACGGGAATTCGTCACACCGGACTCGTGCCGGATGCGGAGCGACAGGGACGGGCGCTCCTCGATGCCGCCTGGGAGCGGCAGGGGTTTGCGCATCTGGAGAAACGGCAGACGTACACGATTGTCGCGGAGGATCACTGGAAGGGGATGATGGGCAGGATGGGGAAGGTATGGCCGGAATCAAAATCGAGCCTGCGACTCAACTACGCTATAGGTTCGTTTGATGGCCAGGTGACGTTTCTCGATGGCAAGGCCCGTGGACTCACCGCCGGCCTCCAGAGCTGGCAGTACTACGAAGAGCCCGAGGGGGGGGCGCTTGAATTTCGCGACGAGGCGAACGAGCGTATCGCGTTCGGGCTATCGGCCTATCAATACTTTTTTGAACTGGCCGATCGCTTGCGACGCGCGCCGATCATGACCTACGCCGGCGAGAAAGAGTGGAAGGGGCAGCGGTTTGATCTCGTTTTTGTGACCTGGGATCGCCTCGAATCGCACATGGAGCACGACCAGTATCTGCTCTGGATCAGCCGCGACACCGGGCTGCTTGAGTACGCGGAGTACACACTCCGGGACAATTATCTGCGCATGCCGGGTTCGAAGATATTTTATGGATCGATACACTTTACCGACTTTCGTGACATCGACGGCATCCTGGTGCCCTTTGTGCAGTACATTTTTGTCAACTCGCCTCGCAAGAGCGATAGCCGGTATGTCCATCGCATGACAGTATCCGATTTTGCGTTCGATGAAGTTCCAGTAGCCACGCTACGCAAGGACCCATCCATTACCTATATGGGAGACGCGAAGCCAGAATAAGGTGCGGCGGGAACGGTTTGGCTAGGAGTGAGCGTCTCATGGGTTCACGAATCGGCGAGCATCATGAAACGCATTCTATTCCTGATCTTGATGGTCGGCCTGTCGGCGTCGGCTGCTAACGCGCAGCAGTACGCTACCGACGCCGGCAAGGCCGCCTTCACCGGCGAGATTCCCGTCAACTCCTTCACAGGCATTTCGGAGGTGCTCGCCGGCCGGATCAGCCTCATCGATCGGTCGGTTTCCTTCACGCTCCCGCTGGCCACGCTCGACACCGGGATCAAGAAGCGCGACCGGGACATGCGGAAGACCCTGCAGACGAGCCACTTCCCGGATGCGGTATTCGAAGGAAGGCTGGTGTCCGACTTCGACCTCGGGATTCCCGAGATCCAGCCGGCCCTCGTCCGCGGTACGATGACGTTGCATGGCGTTAGCCAGGAGATCGAGGTGGCGGGGGGACTGCAGATGACGCCGGATGGGTTGATGGTGACGGCTACGTGGGAGTTGAATATGACTGATTACAAGATTTCGCCGCCGCGGATGTTGGTAATGAAGGTGGCGGATACAGTCGAGCTACGGATTGAGGCCCTGCTGGCGCCGGCGGCTGTCCCGTGATGATTTCGGGAATGGGGGCGGAAGCGTATCCTATGAGCCGGCTTTTTCGTACCATCTGACGTCTTTCTCCCCACACGATCGTGGAGGCACGTCATGAAACGCTACACGTTCTCCTCGCTGATCGCAACCGCGGTCCTCGCGCTCTTCTGGGCCCTCGTCGTCGCTGATACCCTTGTTCGTCAGCTGGATACGGGGGTGACGTATCTGGACGTGGGCGCCGTATTCGTGCTGGGCGGCATCGCCGGCGGGGCGGTGGGCGTCGCTTTTTACCGGAAATGGAACCTGGCCAAGGTAGTCGCCTGACAGGTACGTCGCATTTGCATCAATTATTAATCGCGGCTAGGCTGGCCGGAGGGATCCTCGTATCCAACCGCCGGGTATGTCCGGATTCTGGCCAGTTTCAGGTTTCTGGTACTGAATCGGCACTGAATCGGCTTAATGGGCTTCATTCGTATCCGCCATGATCAAAATCACCCTGCCTGATGGATCGGTCCTCGAAAAGGACGCCGGCGTGACCGGCCTCGCGATCGCCGAGGGCATTTCGGATGGCCTGGCGCGCATGGCGCTGGCGATCAACGTCAACGGCGAGGTGTGGGACCTCGGCCGGCCCATCGATCGCGATGCCCGGGTGCAGATCCTCACGTGGCGCGACGCGGAGGGGCGGATGGCCTACTGGCACTCGTCGGCCCACCTCATGGCCGAGGCGCTCGAGGCGTTGTATCCCGGCGTGCAGTTTGGCATCGGGCCGGCGATCGAAAACGGGTTTTATTACGACATCGACCTGGGCGACCGCAAGCTGAGCCCGGAGGACCTCGGGGCCATCGAGGCGAAGATGACCGAGCTGTCGAAGCGGGATGTGCCGTTCCAGCGACGGGCGGTTTCCAAGAAGGAGGCGGTCGACTACTTCACGAAGAAGGGGGATGCCTACAAGCTGGAACTGCTCGCCGATCTGCAAGACGGCGCCATCACCTTCTACGAGCAGGGCAGCTTCACCGACCTCTGCCGCGGGCCGCATGTGCTCTCGACCGGGCTCATCAAAAACCCGAAGCTCCTCAACATCGCCGGCGCCTACTGGCGCGGGGACGAGAAGCGGCCGCAGCTGACCCGCATCTACGGCATCACCTTCCCCAAGAAGAAGGAGCTCGAGGAGTACATCGAGCGGATCGAGCTTGCAAAGCAGCGGGATCACCGCAAGCTGGGTAAAGAGCTGGAGCTGTTCACGTTCAGTGCCAAAGTAGGCCCGGGTCTTCCCATGTGGCTGCCCAAAGGGGCCGTGTTGCGCGAGAACCTGGCCGAGTTTCTGAAGCGCGAGCAAGTGAAGCGCGGGTATCAGCCCGTGGTGACGCCGCATATCGGCCGGCTCGAACTGTACGAGACCAGCGGGCACTACCCTTATTATAAGGACAGCCAGTTCCCGCCCATGTTCGAGGACGCGGAGCAGAAGGAGGGCTTCCTCCTCAAGCCGATGAACTGCCCGCACCACACCCAGATCTACGCGAGCAAGATGCACTCGTACCGGGATCTGCCGGTCCGGTATGCCGAATTCGGCACCGTGTACCGCTACGAGCAGTCCGGCGAGCTAGGCGGCCTGACCCGGGTGCGCGGGTTTACCCAGGACGACGCGCACATCTTCTGCACCGACGACCAGGTGAAGGAAGAGTTCAAGAGCGTGATCGACCTCACGCTGACCGTGTTGTCCGTGCTGGAGTTTACCGATTTTAAAGCCCAGATTTCGCTGCGCGACCCGGCAAACAAGGAGAAGTATGTGGGGTCGGACAGCCAGTGGGAGCGGGCCGAGCAGGCGATTCGTGAGGCGGCGGTCGAGATGAACCTGAACGCCTTCGAGGCCGAAGGCGAGGCCGCGTTTTACGGGCCCAAGCTGGATTTCATGGTGAAGGACGCCCTTGGTCGCGAGTGGCAGCTGGGGACTGTGCAGCTGGACTACAACCTGCCGCAGCGGTTCGACCTCACGTATATCGGGGAGGATAACGAAAAGCACCGGCCGGTGATGATCCACCGGGCGCCGTTTGGCTCGTTGGAACGGTTCATCGGTGTGCTGATCGAACACTGCGGCGGCAACTTCCCGACCTGGTTGGCCCCGGTACAGGTCGCCGTGTTGCCCATCAGCCTGGACATGAACGACTACGCGACAGCCGTGCATCGGCAGCTGATCGACGCCGGCTTCCGCTCGGAGATCGACCTGCGGAACGAGAAGATCGGCTACAAAATCCGCGGCGCGGAGGTACAGAAGGTGCCGTTCATGCTGGTTCTTGGCCGCAAGGAAGCCGAGGAGGGGACCGTCGCCGTGCGGCAGCACCGCGTGGGGGCGCAGGAATCCATGACGCTGGAGGCGTTCCTCGCGCATCTGAAACGCGAGGCCACCTCGGGGATTCGTCGGCCCTGATGGTTCGGACGAAACCTCGGACGGGCCCGCGCGTGAGATCTTCCTATTATTCGGGGGACGCCCCGTCGCCGTGAGGCCCCGTCAGGGCCGTCGCGCAACGCCTTTTTTAGCGAATCGAACCGCAGAATGAGTCTGAAAAAAACACCTCAAGCACCAACGAACAGAACTCGCATCAATAACGAGATTCGCGCCGCGAAAGTCCGCGTTGTCGATCCAAACGGCAAGCACGGCGTGTACTCGCTCGAAGAGGCACTCGCTCTCGCAGAGAATTATGGAGTCGACCTGGTGGAAATCGCGCCCGAAGCCGATCCGCCCGTCTGTAAGGTGGTCGACTACGGTAAGTACATTTACGAGCAGCAGAAGAAGGAGAAGGAAGCGCGCAAGAAGTCCCATGCGGTTGTCCTGAAGGAGATTCGGTTCCGTCCGCAGACGGACACGCACGACTTCGATTTCAAGGCCAAACACGCCCGCTCGTTTCTGGAGGAGGGCAACATGGTGAAAGCCTGGGTGCAGTTCCGGGGCCGCGACATCCTGTACAAGGAGCATGGCGATCAGCTGCTCAAGCGGTTTATCGAGGAGTTGAAGGACGTCGGCAAGGTCGATCAGCCCCCGCGCATGGAAGGCCGGCGGATGACTATCATCATGGCGCCCACCAAGAAAAAAGCCTGACGCCCACTCCCCACCCCCATACTCCCATACTCTCCTCCTTCACTCGCCGTTCGCCGTTTTTTTAAAAACGACGGGAAACGTAAGCACGGAGGGGGAGTATAGAGCACACTTTTACCGGCACGTGCGGGTAGAGGACCAACACATTGTGGTGAGCATATGCCCAAGATGAAGTCCAACAGCGGCGCGAAGAAGCGTTTCAAGGTGACCGGCACGGGCCGCCTGAAGCGTGAACGCGCGTTCGGCAATCACATTTTGACGAAGAAGACGCAGAAGCGCAAGCGCAAGCTCCGCCAGGCCACCCTGGTGAGCGCGGTCGATGAGCCGCGCATGAAGCGCATGTTGAGCGTCTGATCGTTCCCGAGTCCAAGCGTTAGATAAGAAGAGTAAGGTACCATGCCACGAGCTAAAAATAACGTTGCCGCCCGCCGGCGCCGCAAAGGGGTCCTGGCCCTGGCCAAGGGCTACTGGGGTCGCCGCAGCAAGGTGTTCACCGTTGCGAAGAACACCGTCGAGCGCGCCCTGGCGTTTTCGTACCGGGACCGTAGGCAGCGCAAGCGGCAGTTCCGCCGGCTCTGGATCGCGCGTATCAATGCCGCGGCTCGCCTCAACGACATGTCGTATTCCCGCCTCGTCGGTGCGCTCCGTAAATCGGAGGTTCGCCTGAACCGGAAGGTCCTTGCCGACCTCGCCGTGCACGATCCGGCCGCGTTCTCGAAAGTGGTTGACCACCTGAAGAATTGACGATGGTACGCCGTTCCGCCAATCGATTTTTTACGACCACGCCTTTCGCTTGCCGACCGGGGTGCTGATCGTTACGATTTGCAACGCTATAAAAGTCCCGCCCCTGGTCACCCAGGTCAGGCGGGACTTTTTTGTATAGGCCAACTTATTTAATGACGTTACGCGTTGAACGTTATCCCGTTGAACGTTTGGCATTTTGGTGCGCTCTGCTGTGTCGCGAAGCGAGATACCAGGACAAAACGCCTAACGCTCAACGAGAGAACGCGCAACGAGAAAACGCGCAACGAGAAAACGGCTATGGTAGAACAGCTCGACCAATTGCGCCGGGATATCGAGGCCACCGCGCTCGACACGTCCGAGGCGATCGACGCCTTCCGCATCCAGTATCTGGGCCGCAAGAGCGGCCGGATCACGGATCTGTTTCAGGGGCTGAAGGACGTCCCGTCGGCAGAGAAGCCGGCCATGGGGCATCGCATCAACGCCCTCAAAGTGCTCGCGGAGGAACGCCTCGAAGCGGCGCTCCAACAGCTCAAGGCCGCCGCCGCGCCGTCGACGGCGAACCTGGACATCACGCTCCCGGGCCGGCAGGTGCCGCTGGGGTCCGACCATCCCCTCACCCAGACCCTCTGGGAAATTCAGCGTATCTTCGCCCACTTCGGCTTCGATGTCGCCCTGGGACCCGAAATAGAGGACGACTGGCACAATTTCACCGCCCTCAACTTTCCGCCTGACCACCCCGCCCGCGACATGCAGGATACGTTTTTCCTGCGCGAAGGCCGGCACGACGGCGACGCGGTGGTGCTGCGGACCCATACTTCGCCCGTCCAGATCCGCGTCATGGAGCGCCAGAAACCGCCCATCCGCGTGATCGTGCCCGGGCGCGTGTACCGCAACGAGTCGATTACCTATAAGTCCTACTGCCTCTTCCACCAGGTCGAAGGGCTGTATGTAGACGAAGGCGTGACGCTCGCCGATCTTAAGCAGATCCTGAACCTGTTCGCCCGCGCCATCTTCGGCGACGACGTGGTCACTCGTCTGCGTCCCAGCTTCTTCCCGTTCACCGAACCCAGTGCCGAACTCGACATCTGGTGGCGCAACCCCGCGTTGCCGGGTGGCGGCCGCTGGATGGAGATCCTCGGGAGTGGGATGGTGGATCCGAACGTGCTCGAATCCGTGGGGATCGACTCCGAACGGTATTCCGGGTACGCGTTCGGGATGGGCGTCGAGCGGATCGCGATGCTCCGCTACAACATCCAGGACATCCGTGTTTTTTACGAGAACGATATCCGCTTCCTCGAACAATTCTGACTCCCTGCGGCCATGAAACTCAGTTATAATTGGCTTGGCGACTATGTAGCGCACGGGCTGGACGCTGCGGCGCTGGCCGACCGGCTCACGATGGTCGGCCTGGAAGTGGACGATGTGGAGCAGCACGGCGAAGCGCTCGACGGCGTGGTGGTCGGGCACGTGCTGGCCACCCAGCCGCACCCAAATGCCGACCGGTTGACGCTCTGCCGGGTCGACCTCGGCGCCGGCGAGCCGGTGCCCATCGTGTGC
>JBGSPJ010000532.1:0-1784 GCA_041738655.1 Rhodothermales bacterium
GCATCCGCATCGTCCGCTTCGTCGCCCTCGGCGGGCAGTTCCACCCGGAAGCTCGCGCCGGCCTTCTGGCCCAGCAGCGCCTCGCGGAGCGGCTCGCGCAGCCGCTCGTCATCCAGGAAAAACGACAGGTCCTCATCGCGAGAACCGATGACAGGTGCGCCGGTGGCCCGGTCGAGCGACTGCATATCGATCACCACATAATCATCCCATTCGATGGCGCGGTCGTCCGACGGCTCGTCGAGTTCGGCATGTTCGAGGCGAAGGGCCTTGAGCCGGGTATCGACCTCGTCGTCCTTGATGGTGTGCTTCAGCTTCAGGATACGCTCGGTCGAGAGGTCCGCCAGGGTAATCTCCGGGCGAACGCCAAAACTCAGCACCGCGTGCAAGTCCCTATCCAGTTCGTACTCGAGCGTCGTCAGTTCGGGCGAGCCGATCACCTTGTGGACGCGGGGTTCCACGACCTCATCCTGGAACGCATCCTGGATATATTTCTCGACGACCTCCATGACGAGCGACGCGCCGTAGAGCTTTTTGAGCATCGAGAGGGGCACTTTTCCGGGGCGGAAGCCTTTCACCTGTACACGATTGCGCTGCTTGCGGAGCTCGTTGTCCACATGGGGAGCGAGTTCCTGGGCCGTCGCATCGATGACGAGTTCGAATTCGACAGGGTTGACTTGCTTAATGGTGGTCTGCACGGCGTTCGATCGGATTCAATGAAATGCTCGGGGCCCATTGAATCCGGCTGGCCGGCACGTGTTCCAACGTCGCACGCCTCAGGCGCTCGCGGGCCGGCCGGCGGTAAGCTGCCGCGACAGAGTGCGCATGTTGGCGTCGATGAGGTATTTCCAGAGGCCGGCGGTACTCACCCAGAACTTGTAGGTGCTGCCGTCGCGCAGGCTCAAAATGAGGTTTACGGCGCGAATCTGACCTGCGCGCCACTCGACCTGCTCTACGTTCTCGAGTAGCAGCATCTTCCGATAGACACCGCCCAGGGTGATCCCTGAAAACTCGATGCGATTCGGAAACAGGTAGGCACGGGCAAACAGCAGGCGGTGTTCGGGGTCGCGAAAACGGCTGGCGAGCATCACGTCCTCCTGCGACGACACGGCATCGTGCGTCGCCCGGTCGGCGTTTTTCGGCATGGGGCGCCCTGGCTTGGATGGATGGGGTACGGGGCTTAGCCAGGGTATCGGCGGAGGGAGGACGTGCTTAAAAGTCGAACCCGATCGAAAAACTGGTGGTTTGCCGCGAGAAGCGGCGGCCATCGTAAGGCCAGGCAAAGTCGAACCGGAGGGGGTACCCGAGGAGGATGGTGCGGATACCGGCGCCGGCGCTGAGGCCGAAGTCGTCGAACACCCGCCGGCCCAGGTCGTCGACGGCGAAGAGGTGGAAGGGATTGTCGAACCCGCGACCGCCCCAGACGGCGCCAGCGTCCAGGAACGCGACGCCCTGGATGTTGTAGAGCGGGACCAGGGGCAGGGGTCCGGGAAGGATGGCGGCGATGAGAGGAAAGCGAAACTCGGCGTTAAACAGGCCAAAATTGGTGCCGTTTAGGGCGTTGATCCGATACCCGCGCAGGGGCATGACCGGCGTGGCGAGCACAAAATCCGAGATATCCTCGATGGGAAATCCGTTCTCCTCGTCGAACCGGCGGTTGATCCAGTTCTGCAGGCCGGCGGTGTAAAACAGCTGCTGGGTGGGGCCGACCGACGTGCCGCCGGACAGGCGCAGCGCGAGGGTGTAGGGCGAGCGGCCGACCGAGGCGTATGCGCGGGCATCGGCCA
>JBGSPJ010000126.1:0-1995 GCA_041738655.1 Rhodothermales bacterium
ACGAGCAGGCCCAGATCGAGTCGGCCGTCGCGTTCGCGCAGCGGCAACGGGTGACGCTCGTCCTCGTCGGCGGCGCCGATGCCGGCCGCTGCATCGATCTCCTGAAACAGTTCGACGTCCCCGTCATCCTCACCGGCACGCACCGCACGCCGCGCTCCGCCGACGACGCCATCGACGACCTCTTCACGCTTCCCGCACGGCTGCGCCAGGCCGGCGTGCGGTTCGCCCTCAGCAGCAGCCGCGGCAACATGAACGTCCGCAACCTCCCCTACGAGGCCGGCTCCGCCGTCGCGAACGGCCTCTCCCGCGACGACGGCGTCCGCGCCATCACCCTCTGGCCCGCCCAACTCCTGGGCATCGCCGGCCAAACCGGCTCGATCGACCTCGGCAAGGACGCCACCCTCATCGTCACCAACGGCGACATCCTCGAATCCACCACCCGCGTGCAGATGGCCTTCGTGCAGGGCAGACCGGTCGACCTCAACGACAAGCAGAAACGACTGGCGAGGAAGTACGAGGGGCGGTGAACGAGGAGCAAGGCAAAAGGAGAAAGGAGCAAGCGAACACGATTTCGCTTTCTCCTTTCGCCTTGCCCCTTTTGACCTTTGGATGGGTGGTACAGGGATGTACTCATGCCTGTGCGAGAAGCCCGTGTCGGCGAGTCGAGCTGCACGCACAGCTACGGGTACCTAGCTTTGCCACCAGCCCAAAGCGAATGTGTCGCAATTCGAAACATGCGTCCATTTCTCAACTGATTTTCACGCGATCGCTGACGCATCGCGGGAACATTCTGGAACATTTCCGGCTCGGTCCGGTGCGTTCGGAAGCATCGGCGGTGCGACCCGACGCACGGCCGCGCTGCTCCGTGCCGGGATTTGAGGCGTTGGGTTTTCAAAGAGCGTGAAGCGATGCCAGCGGGCATTGTCGTCGATCGATCGGTTTCATTGGAAGTCCTTTTGCACGGCAACCCTCGGCCGAACCGACGGCCGCGACACGAGTTCGGCCGGGCAGCGGAAAAATCCCGAAATCGCCCGTCCAACCCGTACTCGCTAGCGACGCCGAAAAAGGGGTCAGCCGAAAAAAAGGGGTCAGGAGTCTCTTTTGTTGCCGGAATCTGTGTTCGCTTGCATGGATGCCGTCTGGTATTTTCGAGGGCATGGGAAGGCCCCTTCGCGAATCAGTCGGCGGGCTGGCGTACCACGTCCTCAACCGCGGGGCGGGTCGTCAGGACCTCTTCCGTAAGCCGGAGGATTTCGACGCGTTCCTCCGCGTCGTCGATCACGTGCAGGAACGGGTTGCCGTGCCGGTCGTCTGCTTCTGCCTCATGTCCAACCACTGGCACCTCGTGCTGCGCCCGCGGCGCGACGGGGAACTCTCCGAGTTCATGCGGCTCCTGCAGGTCACGCACGCGCAGCGACACCACGCGCACCACCACACGTCCGGCACGGGGCCGCTCTACCAGGGACGCTTCAAGAGCTTCCCCTTCCAGGGCGACCGCCACGCCGAGACGGTCATCCGATACGTCGAACGGAACGCCCTACGGGCCGGCCTGTGCGAACGGGCGGAGGGCTGGCGCTGGGGCAGCAGCCATCTTCGGTACGCGAAGGGCGTCGCGATGCCCGAGTGGCTCCTGCCGGAGAGCCGGTGGCCGACCAAGGTGGGCGACGATTACTTGAGGTGGCTCAACCGCCCGCAGACCGCAGCAGAGGAGGAGGCGATGGCCATCTGCATCCGCCGAGGCAGGCCCTACGGGAGCGAGGAATGGACAAGGAAAGTGGCGAAGAAGCTCGGCCTGGAATCGACCATCCGCCCACGAGGACGGCCGAGGGTACGCGAAATGGAGGCAATCAAAGACTCCTGACCTGCTCTGTCTCGACCCTGTCTGTCAGCGCGTAACAGGAGCATGATGTTGTGCACCAGCACGCGCAGCGTCAACTCCATCTCCCGGCGCTCGGCCGAGCGGGCGCGCAGGCTCGATCCCATGTTCCGCTTGAT
>JBGSPJ010000059.1:0-8990 GCA_041738655.1 Rhodothermales bacterium
GCCGGGCACGCGCCAGACGTCGTTCATCAAACCGCCCGTGAGTCGCCCGGGAGCCCCGGTGACGACGGCGCCGGCCACCGCCGCCTCGACAAACGCGCGCGCCTCGGTATCGGTCATGGCTTCGTTTCGCCAGGATCCGTAAAGCGGAAGAGATGATTCCCAAACGCGACCGGCTCGGCGTGCCGCAGGAAATGCAGCACGGCACGGTCGAAGGCGATGCGGGATCGGTCGAGCGTGTCTGCGATCGCCTCTTCGTCTTCGGGCGCATCGACATCCGGGACCGAGTATTTGTGCCCCACCACGAGGCCGGCGCAGGGGATACCGAGTTCGTTCGCGAGGATGACCTCGGGCGCCAGCGTCATGGAGTTTACCTGCGCGCCCAGTCGGTGCCACATCCGGTTTTCGGCCGGCGTCTTCGTGCGCGGCCCGCCCACATACCCGAAGATCACTGCATCCGCCGGGATGGTGCCGCCCAGGCGTACGATCCGGGCGGTCTGCTCCGTCAGTGCCCGCGAAAACAGCCCTTCGTTGAGCACCAGGTGGCCATGATCCGCGGAAGGCTCGGGAAACATGGTGCAGGCGCTCCCGTCGGGCAGGCGGTTATCGAGCGTCATAAGATCGCCGAGGAGGAGCGGATGGTATAGCGGCAGGCCGGCGTCCATCACCCCGACCGAGCTCGTCACCAACAACGCCCTGCATCCGGCCTGATGTAGTGCATGGGCCTGGGCGCGGTACGGTACCTGGTTCGGCAGGAACCGGTGCGGATAGCCATGGCGGAACGAGGCATACGCCGGCCGATCCTCCCGCTCCACCCGGTAGAGCGTCCACGGCCCCCACGGGGTCTCAAACCCGACCGGCTCCGCCGGCCCGAGTTCGTCGAGCCGAAAGGCACTGCCAAGGATGACGGCGACGGAGAATGGAGGTGACACGTGCAAAGTGAAAAGTGAAAAGTGGAAATCCTTGGTCGCCAATCGCTATTCGCTATTCGCTATTCGCTAATCCTTCAGCAGCCCTTTCCAGAAGGCGATCTCCTCAAGCACCCCGATGTCCGGGTCGCGGATGAAGGCCTCCCTGGAGTCGTAGGCGTGGAGCCGGCCCTCCTTCATGAACGCAATTCGGTCGCCCATGAGCAAGGCTTCTTTGAGGTCGTGCGTGACAAAAATAGCCGCGATCTCGTAGCGTTTGACGAGGCGTTTAAACACCTGCTGCATCGTGCCGCGGGTCTCGACATCGAGGCTGGCGAAGGGCTCGTCGAGCAAGAGCAGCGCCGGCCGGATGATGATCGCACGGCCAAACGCTACCCGCTGCCGCTGGCCGCCCGAGAGCTGGGTGGGCATTTTGCGCGCGTGGGGGGTCAGCTCCAGGTCCTCCAGCATGTCGTCCACGCGGCGCTGCACCTCGCCGGCCGGCTCGTTCCGGAGCCGGAGGCCAAAGGCGATGTTTTCGCGGACGTTCAGGTGCGGAAACAACAGCGGCTCCTGGTACAGGTACACGGCCCCCCGGGTCTGCGGTTCGGCATGCGTCACATCCCGATCCGCCAGCCGCACCGCACCCGCATCCGCCGTCTCGAGGCCGGCGATCACCTTCAACAACGTCGTCTTCCCACATCCCGACCGCCCCAACACACTCAGCGTCTCCCGCCCGTCCAACGACAGATCCAGCCCACGAAGCACCGCTTCGCGTCCGTACGATTTGTGGAGCTCGTGGATCTGAAGAAACATGGGGAAGAAAGTGAAAAGTGAAAAGGTAAAAGTGAAAAGGTAAAAGTGAAAATGATGGCCCAAAGCACCTCAATGACCGCGAGCGCCAGCGAGCCCATGACCGCGAGCGCCAGCGAGCCTACACCTGTTTAAACACAAACCGCTTGTTCGCCCACAGCAGCAGCGCCGGCGGGAGGACGAGCAGGCAGCTGGCGATGGCGGCGTAATAGACGTTGGCCTCGCCGATGTATTCGTAGACCTTTACGGGGAGGGTCTGGACCTTCCCGGCGCCGATCAGGATCGTCAGGCCGTACTGGAACCAGGAGATCAGGAAGGTCTGAAAAAAACAGATCACCAGCGCGCCGCGCGATACCGGGATGAGCACCCGCCGGTACGCCTGCAGCGTCGACCCGCCCAACGTATAGACGAGGTCTTCGAGGGCTCTAACCTCGGCGTTCCAGAAGGCGCTGAAAAATACGATGCTGAAGCCGTACGCGAACATCGTCTGCGCGATCATGACGCCGGCGACATTGCCCGTGAGCCCGGCCTTGATGTAGAGAAACATAAGGCAGGTGCCGAGCACAACCGGCGACATGACAAAAGGCACGTAGGCGAGAAACAGAAGCGCCGGCCGGCGGGGATGGTAGGCGATGAACTTCCCGGTCACGAAGCCGGCGAGCGTCGAGAGCGCCGCCACGAGGCTCGACACCCCGAGCGAGAGCAAGAAGCTGCTGCCGAGGGCCGTCGATCCCCCCAATACGCGGCGCCAGAGGTCGAGGCTGAGCGCGCTCGGCCACACCGCCGGGAACGACCACTCGCTCACGAGCGAGAGCCCGAAGAGGTACACGAAGGGGAACAGGCAGACGGCGGCGAGCAACGCCGCGGCCGCCGGCCGCAGCCGGAGCCCCGTGGCTCTAGTGTTGGCCCTAGTGTTCATGCCGCACCTCCCCTTTTCTAAACGCCAGGACAACCAGCGCTACGACCACCGCCGTGTACAACAACGCCAGCAGAAAGGCCTCGGGCTTCTGCCGGATGTCGAACAGGGCGTATTTCCGCATCGTCAGCACCGAGATCATCTGGGGATTCTGCCGGCCGAGGAGGAGCGGGATCTCATAACTCCCCAGCACCGCGATAAAAAAGAGCACGATGTTCGTGAAGCACTTCTTGAGGAGGATCGGGACGTGGACGCGGTACAGCATCTGCCGGCGCCCGGCCCCGAGCGTCCGCGCGAGGCCGCCCAGCGCATCGAGTTGCTCGCGGTTGTAGATCTCGACAAACAGCAGGATAAAAAAGGGCAGCCCGAGCCCTACATGGGCGATGATGATCCCCGCGCCGTACGCATCGTTCACGAGGGCGGGAAACTGGCCGATGGCGTCGATCCACCCGAGTTGAAAGAGGATCCGCGACAGGTAGCCCGCGCCCGAGAACAGCTGGAAGACCAGAAACGCCGCGACCGTGGCCGGCAGGGCGAGGGGGAAGTAGATGATGTACGACAGCGCCCCGTACCCGAGCGGCCGGCGCAGGTACAACGCCAGCACCAGGGAAAGGGAGATCGTCAACACCACCGAGACGCCGGCGACATACAGGCTCAGCCCAAACGACGCCCAGATCTCGCTCCCCTGCCCCAGTTTGGCCCAGTGTTCTCCCGTAAACCCATCACTCAGCAACCCGGCCAGTCCGGTGCTGTAGGCCACGGCGTACCCGAGACTGAACAGAATCGGCAGGATCGCCAGCGCCAGAAACAGCGCCAGCCCCAGCCGGCCCAGGCTATTGCGGTTACCGCGCAAGGACTTCGGTCCGGAAATCGTCATAGAGCCGGATCATGTATTCGGGGGCGAGTTCTGGCAGGGCATATGGCTGGATGGTCGCCCGCGGCGGCGCATGCGTGCGACCCGGCACCGACGTGAACCATTCCCTCCACTCCACGGGCAGGCGGTCGACGGCCAGCACCGTCCCGTCCCCCCAGACCGCCGGATCGTACTTCCGAAGCTGGGCCTCGGGCGAAATCAGGAAGTTGATCGCCACCATCGCGCCGGCCTTGTTCGCGGCAGTCTTCACTATGCCGAGGTAATGCGAATTCTGGATCGTACCGCCCTCCAACACATAGGCGGCGGCCGTGGGCGGGAAGAGCCCTTGAAGCACTTTGTTGTCCACCTCACCGTCGTTGTTGCTCATGGTGAAGTCGACCTCCCCGTTCGCGAACATCTGGTGCAACTGGGCGACGCCGGTCGGGTACGTCTCGCCCTTCATCCACAGGTATGGTTCGAGGTCGTTCACATAGCGCCACAACTCGGCTGCGTACCGGTCGTACTTCTCGGCGTCGAACGGCCCCGCCAGTACCTCGGGGCCGCCGGCGATGTCGATGAGCAGCGACTTCAGGAAGGTCATGCCTGCAAACCCGTTGTCGAATGTAAACCGGCCCGGGTTTGCGCGGACCCACGCGGCCAGCGCCTCCCGGGTGCGCGGCGGTTCGGGTGTGCGCAGGGTGTCGTAGATGAGCGCAAACTGCACGTTCCCCCAGGGCGCCTCGAACCCTTCCACCGGCTGCTGGAAATCCATGCCGATAAACGGGTTTTCGAGATCGATGTACTGTGCGTTCGGCAGGCGATCCACAAACGGCCCGAACAGCGCGTCGATCTGGCGGAGCTGGTAAAACGTCTCTCCGTTGATCCAGGCCATGTCCACTTCGCTCGCCGCCTTGCCGGCCTCGAGCTCTGTCATCAGCAGCGACACCACCTGGTTGCCCTGGCCGGAGCTGATGGTGAGATCGATCCCGTAGCGTTCCAGCAACTCGGGCGCCACGTAGCCGCGCATGTACTCGTTGATAAACGGGTCCCCCGTCCACATCATCAGGTTCACCCGTTGCCCCCGTGCCTCCGCCTCGATGGCCTCCCAGGGCGCCGTGGCCACTTCGATCTCCCCATCCCCGGACGAGGACGGTCCGCAGCCGGCGGCGAGGAGGATGACGAGGAATGGCAGAAGCTTCATGAGGGGATTGGGTACAGGAGAGGTGTTTTAGATAAGCTTGTCATCCTGAACGTAGTGAGGGACCTTCGAGCGGCAGATCGTGACAGGGTAATGATCCTTTGGGGGACCGCGCCGGTCGGTAAGGTTGCGTTCACAGCTGCGCCTAGTCGGTTTATGATCCCTCACTTCGTTCAGGATGACATTTTCCTTAATCCTTTAATTTCGAATCTTTAACTATAAATCCCTGACGCGAAGCATCAAAACACCACCCGTGCTCCGAATTGAAACTGGCGCGGCGGGGCGGCGTTGCGGCGGATGATTTCGTTGGTGCCGCCGATCTGTATCTGGTTACTCTGCGTGGCGTTGTTCGAGTAGCCGCTCAGGTTTTCGGCGTTGAAGAGGTTGAAGATGTCGGCCCGGATCTCGACGAACTTGCCGGCGACGGGCAGGCGGTAGTGCGCCCCGAGGTCGAACGTGGACACCCACGGCAGCCGGTCGCTGTTGCGGCTCTCGCCGGGGTGGCGGTCGCTGTTGCCCTGATAGGCGTCGGCGAAGGAGCGGCCATCGCCGTTGAGATCGGTGGTGCCAAAGATGAGCGCGTCGGGGATGCGGTTGATGGGCTGTCCGCTCTGGACCAGCGCCGCGACGGATACCCCGACCCGCGGGGCCGGGTAGTAATAGACGATCCCGCTGACGACATGGGTGCGGTCGTTGATCGACGGCCCCCACTCGCTCTCGAAGTCGTTCGCATCCTGCGCGCGGAAATTGATGTCCTCGGTGTTGTTGCGCAGGTTCGACAGGGTGTACGTGAGGCGGTAAGAATACGTGTCGTCGCGACGGTCCTTGAGCAGGTTAAACGACGCTGCATAGTACTTCGACTCGCCGCCGGCCTCGGACATCACGATGCTGCGCGCCCCGCCGGCCACGATCGCGATCGGTCGCGTGGCATCGGCCTCGGCAGGGGTGCGGACGAGGTCGGCCGGGTCACTCGCGGCCGCGACTTGCTCCGGGGTAATCGAATAAGGCGCCGTAGGATTCAGGCTACGCAGCCGGTACAGGTCGTACGAGCGGGTGTGGACCAAATCCACATAAAACAGCTTGTCGCCGGCAATCTGGCGCTGGTACCCGAGCGAGAACTGGTGGGTGTAGGGGTTGTCGAACCCGTTCGGGTTGAGCAGGCGCAGTTCGTTGCTGAACACCTCGTCGCGGCGGGCGGCCACTTCAAGGGCGCCAGGGCCCTGGAGGTAACCGGGGGTGAGGGCAGTGGCGTCGACGGTGAGGTTGCCGTCGTAGGTGACGCGGTCGAGGTCGGTGTCGGCCGGCAGCACCCCGCTGTCGATCAGCTGCTGGAGCTGCTGGCGGTAGCCGTCGGACGTGGAATTCTGCGCGAGGGCGTCGGAATAGACAGCGTAGAGCACTTTGTCATAAAAAATGCCGTAGCCGCCGCGGACGACGCTGCGGTCGTCGATCAGGTAGTTGAAGTTGACCCGGGGAGCGACGTTGTTGAGGTCGCCCTGGTCGTTGCCGCCTTTGGAGAGCGTATCGAAGTCGTACCGCAGCCCGACCGACAGGTTGAGCCGGCTGTTGACGGCGATCTGATCTTCGAAATACACCCCGTAGGTCGTCTGCCGGGCACCGAAGCGGGTGGGGCGGAGCTCGATGTTGTAGCTGAGCACCTGCACATCCGACGGGATGTCGTCGATGCCCAGCGCCGAGCCGAGCGTTTGCTGCCGGAGGGCGGCTTCCTGGGCCTCGCTGAGCTGAACCCGATACGCCCCGGCCGGCGTGCCGCCGCCGGCGAGTTCGAAGTTCGACGCAATCATCTCCCCACCCACTTTAAACGTATGCTGCCCGGCGGCGAGGGTGAGTTTTTGCTGGAGCTGGATTGTGTTCTCGATATCGTCGAACACATACCCTGGATGCCCGAGGCCGGCGAGGCTGAGCCCGTTGGCGCCGAGGACGTTCACGCGGGGCGACGACGTGTCTTCAGGGTTGGCGTAGTTCCACCGGAAGCGGCTGTACTGGAGGTTGCTTTCGTAGACGATGCGGTCGCCCAGATAGGTATTCTGCACCCCGACAAGCGCCGCGTTGCGATCCTGCGTGTTCGCCGTCGATGGAAACTCCGTCCCGCCCTCAAGTCCGCCGCCCTGGCGCTCGATACCGACGAGGCCGACGTTGGCGCGGAGGGTCGACCGCCAGCGGTTGGACCAGATCTGGTCGATCCGCGCCGAGGCCAGGGTGAACGTATTCTGCCCCTGTACCGTCTCGTTGACGCCGAGCGCCGGCACATTGAGCAGGTTGTCCTTGATGTCGTACGTCTGCTCCAGATTGACGAAGTAAAACGTCTCGTCGCGCTTGATCGGGCCGCCGACGGCGAAGCCGGTCTGGTGCCGCTGGAAGCCATCCTTCACCTGGTTGCCCGAGAGGTCGCGCTGCGCGTAGGGGCTGCTGGCGTCGAGCGCCGGCCCGGGGCGTGTCACGTAAAACGCCTCGCCGGTCACCGTATTGCCGCCGCTTTTGGTGGTGACGTTAAAGACGCCGTTGCCGGTGCGGCCGTATTCGACCGAGTAGTTGTTCGTGAGCACCGTCACATCCTGGACGCTGCCGACCGGGATCGGGAATTTCTGGCCGCCGAGGAAGTTCTCGTTGTTGTCCATCCCGTCGATCATATAATTGACGTAGAGGGAGTTGGCGCCGTTGATGCTGACGTTCGGGGCCTCGGGGAAGAAGCCGGTGGCCTGGGTGACGTTGGGCAGCCGGAAGAGCGCGCGGGTGATGTCGCGACCCTCGATGGGCAGCATCTCCACTTCGTGCGCGGCGAGCGTGGAGGCGACCTCTGCGCTGGTGGTATTGAGCTGCGCGAAGCCCGAAGCTTCCACGACCAGCTCATCGAGTTCGACCTCCCGCACCGGCCCGACGAGCAGCACCACGCTCCGTTTTTCGTTGGAGCGAAGCCGGATATCGCCGGCGCGGGCCTCGTTGAATTCGGTGCTCTGAGGGACAAAGGCCTCGTACACGCCGGCGGTAGACAACCCCGCGAAGAAGACCTTGCCCTGGGCGTTGGTCGTTTTCGACTCGGCGTACCCGATGTCCGGGTTTGCGAGAAACACCTCGATACCGACGAGGGGCAGGTTCGTGTCGAGGTTAAACAGCGTGGCTTCGAGGCTGGCCTGGGCAAAGGCGCTGGCGGCCGGCGCAAGGGCGATGAAGACGCAGAAGAGGGCCTTCATCAACCGGGAAAGGGGCAGACGGGTCATGAAATCGGAACAGGTAGAACGGGTGGGTGAGCGACGTGCCGTACGGATCGCAAGCCGGCGATCGGCGCGCCGCTCCTGAGTACATCCTGTGCCCCCTATGTTACGCGGCGTCCGACACTCGATCAACCCGATAGCCACCCCCGGATGCCCCTGAAAGCCCTTTCGGGCAAGACCGCCTCATTTCTTGGTCAGGAGTTCATGAATGGCATGATGACCTGGAGTCATGGTTTCGGCGTAGGGTCGAACGGAGCATGATCAGGCGGCAGCGCCGGCGCATCCGGTCGAAACAGAAACGCGCAGGCGGCGAACTGCGAGGCGGCGCCAACCATCACGAGGCGGTCGTCCGGCTGGACCTGGAAGTCGCCATCCGGATTGCCGATCGTGCGATCGCCCCGGCGCACGGCCAGGATCGTGAGCCCGAAGGAGCGTCTCAGATTCAGTTCGCCCAGGCGCTGGCTGGCGATGGGCGCCCCGGGGCGGACGGCCACGGCGCGGGTGTGGAGTCCCTCCTCGTCGAGCCCCTGGAGGACCATCATGTGCGCCTCGTTGAGGCTCCCGCGAAACACCTCGTAGTTGCCCGAGCGGATCGCGTTGACCTGCATGTTGATTTCTTCCGGGGGGATCATGTACGCCCCCAGCGTATGCGTGAAGATGCGGATCGCCGTCTCCAGCTCTTCGGGGACGACGACATCCGCGCCGGCGCGCTGGAGCACCTCGACATCGGCCATATAGCGTGTGCGGGCGACGATCTGGAGGGTGGGATTAAACTGCCGGGCGAGTTCGACGATGCGCCGGGTGGCGACGCTGTCGTCGATGAACAACGCGCAGAGCTTGGCCGTATGGATGCCGGCGTGTTCGAGGATATGCGGCCGCACGGCGTCGCCGGCGATGACCGGCACGCCGTCCTCCTTCGCCTTGCGCGCCCGCGCCGGGTTGATCTCGATCACCGAAAACGGCAGCCGGGTGTCGCGGAGAACGCGGACGAGGCGTTGCCCGCCGGGGCCATAGCCCACGACCACCACATGGTCCTCGTGCCCGTGCGCCTCGGCCGGCTCGAGGCCTTCGC
>JBGSPJ010000070.1:0-33618 GCA_041738655.1 Rhodothermales bacterium
CGCGCCCCACGGCAAGCGCGTCGAGGTCGGTCACATACCCTTGCCAGTCGGCCGGGGCACGCAGGACGAAGGCGGGCGCTCCGGGGTAGCGGTAGTCGGGCCTGTCGACGACAGACGCATCGCCCCCCTGGGCTTCGACGAGGCGGACGAAGCGCTCGAGGGCTTTGCCGGAGCTTATCGCCTGACGCGCCATCGCCGTCCCATCTTCCGGCGAGGCGGCGGCATCGCCCAGGTGGAGCATTTCGCCGGCGAGGGTACAGGTTAGATTCATCAACTCCCCCGCGTTTTCGCCCCGCAGACAGCGGATGCTTTCGGCCACTTCCGGCCAGTTGCCCACCGCGACACCCAGCGGCGCGTCCATGCGCGTGAGCCAGCTGACGGTGGGTTTCCCGTAGCGTTCGCCGATGACGGTGAGTGTTTCGGCGAGGCGGCGGGCTTCGGCTTCGCCACGCATGAAGGCGCCCCGGCCGCATTTTACATCGAGCACAAGCGCATCGATGCCCTCCGCGAGCTTCTTGCTCATGATGGAGGACGCGATAAACGGGATGAACTCGACCGTCCCCGTGACATCGCGGAGGGCGTACAGCTTGCGGTCGGCCGGCGCGATCTCGGCCGTCTGGCCGATCATGACAACCCCCAGGTCGGCCAGTTGCCGGCGATAGGCGGCCAGGGACAGGCTGGTGGTGAACCCCGGGATGCTTTCGAGCTTGTCGAGCGTCCCGCCACTGTGGCCGAGGCCGCGGCCGGAGATCATTGGCACGGGCACCCCGCAGGCGGCGACGAGGGGCGCGAGGATGAGCGATACCTTGTCGCCCACGCCGCCCGTCGAGTGCTTGTCGACTTTTTTTCCGGGGATGTCCGACAGATCGAGCACGACGCCGGAATGGAGCATGGCGTCGGTCAGGGCGGCGGTCTCCCGGTCGTCCAGGCCCTGGAAAAACGCGGCCATGAGGAACGCGCTCATCTGATAGTCCGGCACTTGACCCGCCGTATAGGCATGGACGAGCCCTCGAAGGTCGCTCGGGGAGAGGGCTTCTCCGTTGCGTTTGGCGAGGATGAGTTGGACGGGATTGACGTCCATGGGCGGGATCGTCTTTCGGGGGGAGCAATAAAAAAGGCGATCCGCGCTGCGGATCGCCTTGAGATCGGAGCGGACGGGCCGCGACAGGGGCCGCGGACTCTTCCGTGGCGTTATTCCGTCGCCTTGGGCGCCGGCTTGGCGTAGCGACGGTTGAATTTCTCGACGCGGCCGGCGGTATCGACGTACTGGCGACGCCCCGTGTAGAACGGATGGTTCGTCGAGTCGACTTCCGAGGAGTACGTGTCGGACTCCATCGTCGAACGGGTCTGGATCGAGGTGCCGTCCGCCAGTTTGACGGTGATCATCTTGTAGTTCGGATGGATATCTTTTTTCATGGTATCGGCGTGCTGTGCAGCGTACGGACATTGAAATAGCGTGCATCTGTACTCATCATGGATCGGCAGGTTTCCAGCGCGGCCTCCTCAATCGGGGCTCCACGGTTTTTTTACAGGTGGCATGGAATGGCGCGATCCGGACCGGGCCGATCAGAATTCGAGTTTATAACTCAGCACGGGGAGGGGGAAGCCGTCGCGGACGATTTCGACAGCGCGCCGGCGGTAGTTGAAGTCGAAATAACGATCCTGCGCGCCCAGCGCATTCTTAACCTGGAGGGCCCAGATGTGTGATTTTCCGGAGGTATCGATGCGATAGGTAACGGTCACATCGACCAGGAACGTCGCCGGCCAGCGCCTGGTGAAGGGGTGGTTCTCATCAAAAACGACCTGTTCTTCCAGGATCGAGGCGGTGGGGTCGATCGGGCTGTACCGTTTGCCGCCGAGGCCGATGAGCCGGCCATTCAGGCCGAGGTGGCGTCGGCCCTCGTTCAGGGCGATTTCTTTGCCGGCGAGGGCGTTGAGTGCGTAGCCGCGGTCGAACCTGGAGCCTCGCCAGACGCCATCGCCGCCCCGGTACCGGGCATCGAATACGGACGCGGTGACGAGGTAATAAAAGCCGTCGCGCAGGAACCGTTCGAGGGTGAATTCGACGCCGGCATTGGCCCCGGCGCCGGCGTTGGTGAGCGCGGCGTTAAATCCCCAATCCTGCTCGAAGTTGAGCATCGAATACGAACTGTCCGCCGTCACGGGGATGTCGAAGAGGTGCTGATAGTAGGTTTCGATCTTGATGCGGCGAGCGTTCGGCAGCGCGAGGTCGTATCCGAGGACGACGTGTCGGGCACGGGCGAGGCCGAGGGAGGTGTTGTCCGGCCGGCCGTCTCCGTCTGGATCGGCGAAATAGATGCGCAGTTCTTCGGTCTGGCTATGCTGGCCAAGGCCGAGGCTGAACGCGTGCCGGCTGGTGGCCTGCCATTGCAGGGCGAATCGGGGTTCAATCGCGCCGCTGCCGGTGAGGTCGAAATGCGTCGCATGGATCCCGAGGGCAAGGGTCAGCCGGTCAGTGGGCCGAAAACGGGACTGGGCGCCGGCGTCCAGTAGGTAGGCGTGCCCATCGCCGGCCGCCAGCGTCACGGCCGGCGGCAGCTGGTCGGGGGCGTCGCGCAGCGTGAGGTCGTACCCGAGACGGTGGGCGGAAACGCTGGCTTCGAGCGTGTGGCGTGCGTTGAACTTATGGTTCAGCTGGACGCCGGCCGTGGCGCGGGTATCGCGGGAATCAATCAGAAGATCGGGTTGAGGCTGGAGGTTGTCGTCGAGGCGCCTCCAGTCCCACCGGGTCCGATTGATCGAGACCGCGACCCGGGACTGGAGGTAGGTGCGGGTGCCGAGTAGCGCGTGGTGGGACAGGCCGGCGACACCAATGTCCAGCTTGAGGTCGGAATCCACGCGATCCCAGAAATCATATTCCCACGCCGTCGAGTCCGTCGTGGCGCGCTGGGTCTGGCGGTCGCTTCCGCCCATCCCCCAGAGGCTGAACCGGCCGGCGCGACGGGTCGGGAGGTTGACGTGGAACGCGGCGTCCTGGAAGGTCGTGGCGGATTCGGTGGGGAGCAGGGGAAGAAGCAGGCCGAGGGTGGAGTAGCGGTAGTTGGCCAGATACGAGGCGTCGCCGCCGGCGCGAAACGGGCCTTCCGAGGCGGCCTCGACGCCGATGAGGCCGAGCTGGAGGGTGTGCTCGCGCTTGGCGGCGTTGCCCGGTCGGAACTGCATGTCGAAGACGCCGGCCAGGGCATTGCCATAGGTGGCCGGGAACGCCCCGGTCATCACATCCGACGTGGCGAGCAGCTGGCTGCTGAAGAGGGTGAGGCCGCCGCCGCCTGCCACGCTGAGGCCGGCGAAGTGGTTGGGGTTCGGGATCTCGACACCCTGGAGCCGCCATTGCACGCCTTTTGGGCTGTGGCCGCGGATGGACAGCGCGTTGTCCTGCACGCCCCCGGCCGAGGCGATGCCGGCGAATGCGGAAGCCATCCGGGCCGGATCATCGAGCCCGCCGGCATACCGACGGGTCTCCTCCACCGAAAACGAGCGGGCGCTGACAAACGCCATGTCGTGTTGTGGGCGGTCCTTTTCAACGCCGGCTTCGACAACGATTTCTTGCCCCTGCATCACTTGCTCCTGGAGGGTGATGGAGAGCACGACTTCTTTTCCCGCGGTAACGAGCACTTCGGGCAGCACCACCGGCTCGAAGCCGAGAAAACTGACCCGGATCTGGCGCCGGCCGATCGGCACGCGGGGCAACACGAAACGGCCGTCGATGTCGGCGGTGGTCCCCATCACGGGGTCGAGATCGGCCACGATGATGTTCGCACCGGGCAGAGGCGATCGGGAATCGCGGTCAAGGACGACGCCCCGGACGGTCTGGAGGAGCGTCGGGTTTTGTTGGGCGAGGGTGAGGGACGGGGAGATCATCCAGGTGCTCGCGAGGAGCATCAACGGAACGAACAAACGCATGGCGCCGGGTAGTCGAGTGATTAAATCGACACCAAACTAGCCGCAGCGTACGTCGGCGTCGTCCTATCCGGCGGGTCTGGACCTTCGAAACGTTACGCGTTGAACGTTATTCCGTTGAATAGTTGGCGTTTGTAGAACAAGTAACGTGCAACGAATCAGCGTTGGCTACTACACGTCGGAGGACGGCATTCTGGCCGCGCGATACTCCGATGGGGACCGATTCGTGTGTTTTTTGAAGACGGCGTTGAAGGCCGACTTCGAGTTGAACCCGGCGTCTAGCCCGATGGCCAGGACGGTGAGGTGGTCGCAGGCGGGATCGGCGAGCCGGCGTTCAGCCTCGCGTACCCGGTAGCCGTTGACAAAGTCGTAGAAGTTGAGGCCGAGCCGGGTGTTGATGACCTCGGTAAGGTTGTGTGGCGAGATGTCCAGTTCGGCGGCGAGGTCATTCAACGTCAGCGCGCCGTTTTGGTAGAGGAGGCGATGCTCCATCACCTCACAGAGCCTGTTTTGGAGCTGTTGGGCCGTATCGGAGTCCATGCCGGACCGCGCGTAGCGGGGCTTTTCCGTAGCGGGAGGCGAATCGGTGGGGGGGAGCGTTTCGGGGGGGAGATTCGAGGGGGGCCAGGGGGGTGTCTGCAGGAGCCCCAGGTAGCCGATGACATAGACCATAATCGTGACGGCGAGCAGCGTCAGATCGTCGTAGGGCCCATCGGGATCGAGGCCGACGGGGTGGTCTCCGGCGGGTCCGCTGGCCAGGAACAGCCCGCCGGTGATCAGGAGCAGCACGACAAATGCGATTGTGGCGTTGCGCACCCAGTCGAGCTGGACGCGTTCGAGCGCGGAAAATGTCGATCGGATGCGCTGCCGGTGCCGGCGGATGAGGAGGAGCACGGCGCCGATGTAGGCGGCTCCGAAGATCAGCTTGAGCGGGGCGATGGCGCCCAGCAGGGCGAGGGCATCATTGCCGGCCGGGTGCCGCATGCCGGCCAGCTTGTCCGCCCCGCTGAGCAGGTAAAACGGGGTCATGTACAGCGCGAGCGCAAGAAACGGCGCAAAGTGGACGAATTCGATGCGGCGGATCGATGCCGGCGGCACCGTCAGCGTGCGCACATAGAGGAACCAGAGCGGGCCGTATAAAAAGCCTATGGCCGCGTCCAGGCCGATGAACTGCGGGAGCTGTTGGTCGATGCCGGCGCTGTGATAGGCGGCCATCGCGAGGTCGACGGAAAACGTGAGCATCGCCGCCGCGAGGAGGCGGTTGGGCGTCGACTTCGGCGAGCGGCCGGCGAGGACCGCCGCGAGGAACAGCCCCTGCACGGCGCCCAGGACGAAGACGACGGTCATGAGCGTGTGATGGCGGCTTCCATCTGGGCGATGCTATCGCGGAGTTCGGCGGCCCGTTCGAACTTGAGGCCGGCCGACGCCTCGGCCATTTCGTTGCGAAGCTGAGCGATGAGGTCGCGTTTCTGGTCGTTCGTGAGGTATTTGACCACCGGGTCGGCCGCGATGGGCATCGGGTGTTCGCCGCCGTGGTAGCGCGAGCTGTACCCATCCTCCTGGTCCGCTTTTTCCTCGGCGATGACGGTGCCGCGAAGGATTTCCTCCCGGGATTTAAACACTGTGCGCGGCGTGATGCCGTGTTCTTCGTTGTAGGCGAGCTGGATCTCGCGCCGGCGCTGGGTTTCGGCCATCATGCGCTGCATCGATCCCGTGATCGTGTCGCCGTACATGATGATGCGGCCGGCGGCGTTACGGGCGGCGCGGCCGGCGGTCTGGATGAGCGACCGGTCGCTGCGCAGGAAGCCCTCCTTGTCCGCGTCGAGGATGGCGACAAGGGCCACTTCGGGAAGATCGAGGCCTTCGCGCAGGAGGTTGACGCCGATCAGGACATCAAACTCGCCAAGCCGGAGGTCGCGCAGGATCGTGACGCGCTCCAGGGCGTCGATGTCCGAGTGCATGTATCGGACGCGGACGCCGAACGAATCGAGGTATTCGGTGAGATCTTCCGACATACGTTTGGTAAGCGTGGTGACAAGCGTTCGTTCACCCCGTTCCGCGCAGCCCCGGATTTCCTCCAGCAGGTCGTCGATCTGGCCTTTGGAAGGGCGCAGGATCACGACCGGGTCCGGGATGCCGGTGGGGCGGATGATCTGCTCGACGAATACGCCGTGGCATTTTTCCATCTCGTAATCCCCAGGCGTCGCGCTGACATAGATGACCTGTTTCTGCTTGGCCTCGAATTCCTCGAACGTCATCGGGCGGTTGTCGAGGGCGGAGGGGAGCCGGAAGCCGTGTTCTACGAGCGTCAGCTTGCGGGCGCGGTCGCCGTTGTACATGGCGCGGATCTGCGGGACCGTCACGTGGCTTTCGTCGATGACGAGCAGCATGTCGTCCGGGAAATAATCGAACAGACAATACGGCCGCTCGCCGGGTTGGAGGCCCGAGAGGTGGCGCGAGTAGTTTTCGACGCCCGAGCAGTAGCCGACTTCGCGGAGCATCTCGAGGTCGAACATCGTCCGTTGCTCCAGCCGCTGAGCTTCGACGAGTTTGCCCATCTCGCGAAGGACGGCGAGGCGCCAGTGGAGTTCTTCCTCGATGGAGGCCAGGGCTTTTTCGAGCTGGTCCTTTGGGGTGACGAAGATTTTGGCCGGGTAGATGGTGAGGAGTTGCATCTCCTCGATTGTGTGCCCGGTGAGCGGTTCGAAGCTGCTGATTTTCTCGATCTCATCGCCCCAGAACGAGATCCGGTAGGCGATATCTTCGAGGTAGGCCGGAAAGACCTCGACGATGTCGCCCCGGACGCGGAAGGCGCCGGGTTCGAAGGCGATGTCGTTGCGGGTGTAGAAGATGCTGGATAGCTGGTGGAGAAGCGCGTTCCGTTCGATCTCCATGCCCACCTGGACCTGTGCGATCTGCGATCGGTATTCGTCGGGCGAGCCGAGGCCGTAGATACACGAGACGCTGGCGACGACGATCACGTCGGGCCGGCCGGAGACCAGCGCGCTCGTGGCCCGCAGCCGGAGCCGGTCGATCCGGTCGTTCACCGACATGTCCTTCTCGATGTAGGTGTCCGAGTGCGGGATGTAGGCCTCGGGCTGGTAGTAATCGTAATACGAGATAAAAAACTCGACCGCATTCTCCGGGAAGAACTGCTTGAACTCGGCATACAGCTGCGCGGCGAGCGTTTTGTTGTGGCTCATCACGAGCGTCGGCCGGTTCAGGTTCTGCATCAGGTGGCTGACCGTGAACGTCTTGCCAGTACCCGTCGCCCCGAGCAGCGTCTGAAACGGATCGCCCCGGAGCACGCCTTTTGTTAGCTCGTCGATGGCCCGCGGTTGGTCTCCGGTGGGGGTGAACGAGGCCTGGATCTGGAATTGGCGTTCGGCGTCTGCGGCGGACATGGAGAAGGGCTTGAAGGGGCGGTTTTTGAATCGGCTGTACATGGCGAGTGCGCGAGGTCAGCGAGGGACACTAACATACCCGCGTGGGATTTCGTAAGTTGCGTCCTTCACGCGATGTAAGGGCATGGAATCGGATAATCAACACGCGCGGGAGGGGATCTGGCGAGTTATGCTTGCCGAGGGGCCGCCGTCCCGTGAAAAATTTGAACGCCTCAACGCCCACGCCGAACGGGTGGTGAACGACGCGCCGCGGCAGGTACTCGGTTGGGTACCCGATCTGGTCGAGGAAGCGCGGCTCGGTGGGGATCCCTATCCGGAGCGGTACGGCTACTGGATCCGGTCGATGGCCTACCACATGTTGTCCGACTACGACGCGGCGTTGGTCGTGCTCCGCGAGGGCATGGCGCTGGCCGAGGCGATCGGCGATCCGCAGTTGCAGGCCGGCATGCTGGGCGGGTATGCCGGCGTCTACCTGAGCCTGGGCGACTTCGAGAAGGCGCTTACGTACGGGCAGCGCGCCATCGATGTGCTCTCCGACGGCAGCCACGGCGTATACCGCGGCTGGCTGTTGCATGGCTTTGGGGTGGGGTATTTCGAGATGGGCGACCTCGACCGCGCGCTGGCGTATTACGAACAGAGTCGGTCGTACTTCGAGGCCGAGGCATTCGGTATCGGCACGGCCCGCGCGCTCACGGGTATCGGGGCGGTGCATCAGCGCCGGGGGGATCGGGGGCAGGCGGTGGAGTACTTCCAGCGGGCGCTGTCCCTGTTTCGGGCCGAGGACAACGCCAACGGCGAGGCGCGGGCCCTGCATGAACTCGGGTGTGTCTGTCTGGACGAGCGGCGCTTCGAGGAGGCAGAGGCGTATCTGCAGGCCGGGCTGGTCATCCGCCGGCAGATCGACAATACCCGCGCCGTCAGCACCAGCCTGCTGCACCTCGGCTTGCTTTACCTCCAGATGCGGCGGTATGACGAGGCGGAAGCCGTCCTGCAGCGGGCGCTGGTCATCGCGGAAGAGCTGGGAGTCGAAACGCGTGTTTACGAATCCCATGAGGCGCTCGCACAACTTTACGAGGCGCGGCAAGATACCCAGACCGCCCTAGAGCATTACAAGGCCTTCCATGCCTCCAAGGAGCGCGTGTTCAGTGAGGAGCTTCGCGTCAAGATGAGCCACCTGCAGATCCGGTTGGCGGTGGACCAGTCCGAGCGGGAGGCCGCCTGGATGCGGGAGCAAAACGAGCTGCTGCGGGAGAAAAATGAGCGGCTCGAGGATCTGCTGGCCGAGTTAAAAGCGGCCCAGGAGCAACTGATTCAGAGCGAGAAAATGGTCTCGCTGGGTCAGCTTACCGCCGGCATCGCCCACGAAATCAAAAACCCGCTCAATTTCGTCAACAACTTCGCGTCGCTCTCGGTCGAGCTGGTCGAAGAGCTGATCGCTTTCCTCGATACCCACCCCGAGACGCCGGTGCGTCAGGTGCGGGAAGAGATGGCGGACTTGCTTAACGACCTCGGCGAAAACGCGAGCCGGATCCAACAACATGGGAAGCGGGCGGATCGGATCGTACACGGCATGCTCCAGCATGCTCGGGGCGTGTCGGGCGAGTGGCGGGAGGTCGACCTCAACCAGTTGCTCGAGGAATACGCCGGCCTGGCCTATCATGGCGCTCGCGCGCGGGATTCGAGTTTTAACGTGACGATCGACAAGGCGTTCGACCCCGCGGTGGGCCGGGTGCGGATCGTGCCGCAAGACATCGGGCGCGTACTGCTCAATCTGCTGAGCAACGCGTTCCATGCCGTAAACGCGCGGCGTCTGGCCGGCGAAGCCGGTTATCTTCCACGCGTGAAACTGGTCACTCGTCGCGAAGGGGCAACCGTCGTCATCCGCGTGGAGGATAACGGTATAGGCATTCCCGAGTCGCTCTATGCCCGTATATTCAACCCGTTTTTTACCACTAAACCGCCCGGCGAAGGAACCGGACTGGGGCTTTCGCTCAGTTACGACATCGTCACCCAGGGACACCGCGGTACACTCAATGCCGATGCCTCGGTGGCGGAAGGGGCGGCGTTTGAAATGACCCTGCCCGCTGCCGTGCCGGCTTCGTAAGGCGGCGCAAACCCCGGGCGCCAGGCCCGCACCCGTATGCAACGCGAAACGCTCCACGTCCTCGTGGTCGACGACGAGGAAGACATGCAGTGGCTCTTCCGTCAGCATTTCCGGAAGGAGATCAAGGCGAATACCCTTTCGTTCCACTTCGCGTTGTCAGGTGAGGACGCGTTGACACACATGCGCTCGCTCCAGCGGGCGGATCTCGTGCTCGTGTTGTCCGACATTAATATGCCGGGCATGACCGGTCTGGAGCTGCTTAAACGGCTCAAAGAGGAATTCTCCGGCGTTCCCGTCCACATCATCACCGCCTACGGCGACGAGCAAAATTACCGCTCCGCCCTGCAGTTTGGCGCGGATGGGTATCTCACAAAACCCATCGACTTTTCCGAGTTGAAGCAGACGATCGTGGGGTTGACGACCTAGATGGAATCCCCCAGAAAAATACTCGTGGTGGACGACGAGCCCGATCTGGGCGCGTTGATCCGGCAGAAATTTCGGAAGGAGATCCGCGCCGGCGACTATGCGTTTGTCATGGCGTTGGATGGCTACGAAGCGCTCGAGCGGCTCCATGAAGACAGCGACATCGAGATCGTCCTGACGGACATCAACATGCCGCGGATGGATGGGTTGACGTTGCTGACGCATATTCGCCGGCTCGAACGCCTGCTGCAGGCCGTCGTGGTTTCCGCCTACGGCGACCTCGACAACATCCGCCAGGCGATGAACCGGGGGTCGTTCGATTTCCTGATGAAGCCGATCGACCTGCAGGACCTCGAAATCACCATCAAAAAAGCCATCGCTATCGTCGATGAGCGCCGGCGCGCCCGGCGGGTCCGCGAGACGTTCGGCCGGTACCTGTCCGACGAAGTCGCGTCCGCGCTGCTCGACCAGCCCGAGGCCTGGCGACTGGGTGGGGAGAAGCGGTCGGTCACGATCCTGATGTCCGACCTGCGCGGCTTCTCGAATGTGTCCGAGCGTCTGCCACCGGAGGTGGTGGTCGATATCCTGAACACCTATCTCGGGAAGATGGCCGATGTCATCGCGGCCTTCAACGGCACGATCGACGAGTTCATCGGCGACGCCATCCTGGTCGTCTTCGGCGCGCCGCTTCAGCGGCCCGACGACGCCGAGCGGGCCGTGGCGTGCGCGCTGGCCATGCAGCGTGAGATGGCCGTGGTGAACGAGGTGATGGCGGCCCGCGGCTGGCCGGCGCTCGAAATGGGCATCGGGATTAACACCGGTGAAGTCGTGGTAGGCAACATCGGCTCCGCGAAACGCGCCAAGTACGGCGTCGTCGGGAGCCATGTCAACCTGACCTCGCGGATCGAATCGTACACCGTGGGCGGTCAGGTGCTCATCTCGGAAGGGACGCGCGCCGCGGCCGGCGACGGCCTGGCCCTCGGCCGCCGGATGGAGGTGTCGACCAAAGGGTTCGCCGAGCCTATCCCTCTGTATGAGGTCGAGGGGATCGGGCCGCCCTACGATCTGTTTCTGGCCGGCGAGGCCGATCCTCTGGTCGATCTCGCGACGCCGTATCCGCTTTTTTATACCGTATTCGACGGCAAGCATCTGACCGGGCAACGCTCCGAAGGCGAAGTGCTGGCCCTTTCGCGCCGCGCCGCGCGGATCCAGTGGTCGACGCCCGTTCGGCCGCTTGAAAACCTCCGGCTCGAGCTCGCATGGCGCGGGGGCGACGGGCCGGCGTCGGGTGATCTGTACGCCAAGGTAACCGAGACCGACCCGGGCCGGCAGTCGGCGCTCGTCCGGTTTACGGCCATCCCGGAAGATGTCGCCGGCGCGCTCCGCGCATTGATTGACGCCACGTAACTTTTACGCCCGCGCCAGGGTACCAGAGCGGGCCGATTACCCACACCCACCCCGATAGGGATCCGACCGCAGGTAACGCCATCATGCCTTTCGATATTCTGGTCGTGGACGACGAGCCCGACCTCGAGTTGCTCATCCGACAGCGGTTCCGAAAACGGATTCGGGCCGAGGAATGGACGTTCCACTTCGCCCAGAACGGGTTTCAGGCGCTGGATGTGCTGCAGGAGCAACCTCAGATTCAGCTCATCCTGACCGACATCAACATGCCCGGCATGGACGGGTTGACGCTGCTCGATCGGCTCCAGGGGATGGATCGACTGCTCAAGGCCATCGTCGTTTCCGCGTATGGGGATATGAGCAACATCCGCGTGGCGATGAACCGCGGAGCGTATGATTTCGTGACGAAACCTGTCGATTTCGACGATCTGGAGCGGACGATCGACAAAGGCGTGCGGGAGCTGCGGGTGTACGGCGAGGCGCTGAACGACCAGCGCGCGCTGGTCGATCTTCAGAAAGAACTGTCCGTAGCCCGCCGGATCCAAAAGGCGTTTTTGCCGGTGGAGACCCTCGAAACCGACCATGTCTCGATCCACGCGTTCCTGGAGCCGGCGCGAGAAGTGGGTGGGGATTTTTACGACTTCTTCCGGATCGGAGACGACCGGATGGGCCTCGTCATCGGCGACGTCTCCGGCAAGGGCGTGTCCGCGGCCTTGTTCATGGCGATCACGCGGACGCTCATCCAGGCCGTGTCCATGCATGTCGATACGCCCGGCGCCATCGCCGAGCGCGTCAACCGGATGTTGTACCCGCAGAGCCTGTCCGAGGTGTTCGTTACCGCCGTGATTGGCATCCTGGAGCTTTCGAGCGGGCAGTTTACCTACGTCACCGCCGGCCACCCCGCGCCCTGCCTGGTGACGGCGGCCGGAGTGGCAACGACCCTCGACCGGACGCGCGGCGTGGGGTTGTGCATGGTGCGGTCGTTTACGTTCGCTGAGGCATCTGTTCGGCTCATGTCGGGCGATACCCTGTTTCTGTACACCGACGGCATTACGGAAGCCGTGGGCGAAGGAGGCGCTTTTTTCGAGGAGGCGGGTATGATGACCTCACTCGGATCGCGGGGCGGCGCCGAAGCGGTCCTCCGTGGCGTACGCGAGGCCGTGGGCGCCTACACAGCCGGCCAGGCCCAGTTCGACGATCTGACGGCGCTCGCGGTGACATATCGCGGACCCGTCGCCGCTTGATGCCCCCTTTGTCAGACTTGTTTTCTACATGCAGATAAAAATTTTCACCACGGGCGGCACCATCGACAAGGTGTACTTCGACGCCAAAAGCGAATTCTCCGTCGGCGATCCGCAGATCACGCGCATCCTGCACGATGCAAGCGTATCCATTTCGTATGTTGTCGAGCGGCTGTTCTCGAAGGATAGCCTGGACATTTCCGAGGCTGACCGCGCCGTCATTTTGCAGCGTGTCACAAACGAAACCATCCCACACATTCTGATAACACACGGGACCGATACGATGGTAGACACAGCGCGCGCCCTCGAGGCCGTGCCCGACAAAACGATCGTCCTCGTGGGTTCGCTCAGCCCGGCCCGGTTCAAGAACAGCGACGCCGAGTTTAACATCGGTTTTGCACTCGCCACCGTTCAGGCCATGCCTCCCGGCGTCTACATCGCCATGAACGGCCGCATCTTTCCGTCGGGCTCGGTTTGGAAGAATCGGGAGAAAAATTGTTTTGAATCCACCGCTCCTTGAGGCCGCTCCTTTATAGGTTGAATCATCCACGGCCGATACCGCGAGGGCAAACCCCTTCGGATCGTCGTGTTGTACAGCTCCCCTGCTCGCCTTCCCCCGGGGTATATCATAATACCACCAAACCCGGATGTTGCTGTGCAGTCTACTCTGGAGATCGATCAGTTGAGCGCGCGTTTTGCGCTTGGCCGGCAGGTTATGTTTGTTGAGGGTCCCGGCGGTTTGCCGATGATTGAGCTGGCGCACGACCAGGCCCGCGCCACCGTTTCCCTCTATGGCGGTCAGGTGCTGAAATTCCAGCCGGCCGGCGCCGAGCCGGTGCTCTGGATGAGCGAAAGAAGCCATTTCGAGGAGGGCCGCGCCATCCGTGGTGGCATCCCGATCTGCTGGCCCTGGTTCGGTCCTTCCGCGTTGGACGACACCCTGCCCAACCACGGCTTCGTACGGAACCGGATGTGGGATGTCCGCGCCACCCGCATCGTGGACGGCGAGGCCGCGCAGGTCCGCCTCGGCTTGTCGGACGACGCGGAGTCGCTCCGGATGTGGCCACACCCGTTCGATCTCGAGCTCGTCATCACCGTCGATACCGCGCTCACCGTCGAACTCATCGTCCGCAACACGGGTCATTTCGCGTTTGTCTGCGGGGGCGCGCTGCACACCTATCTGATTGTCGGCAACGTCGGAGATGTGCAGGTGCATGGGTTGGAGGGCCTTTCGTATATCGATCAACTCCGCCCTGATACCCTCAACCGACAGGAAGGGCCGATCGTCTTCCGTCAGGAAGTGGACAACATCTACCTCGACGCCACCGGTCCGTGTGTCCTTGAGGATCCGAACCTCCACCGCCGGATCGTCGTCGAGAAATCCGGCAGCCGGTCTACTGTTGTCTGGAATCCATGGGTTGCCAAGGCCCGCCGCATGGCCGACTTTGGCGACGACGAGTACCTCGAGATGGTGTGTATCGAGACCGCCAACGCCGGCCGCGACCTCGTCTCCGTCACCCCCCGCGCCCAGCACCGCCTCAAGACCACCCTCCGCGTCATGCCCCTGTAGGCCGGGTTAGGCCGCAGGCCGTAACCCGGCGTTGGGCTGATGTTGGGCGTTCGCTGTAGGCCGGGTTAGGCCGCAGGCCGTAACCCGGCGTTTGTCCCCGGGTTGGGTTGATGTCGGGCGTTCGCCGGGGTGTGCGATGTGGGGATGAACGCCGTGTTAGTTGATATTGGGCGTTCGCCGGTTGTGCCGTGCGTGGATGGGGTGGGTGGGCGCCGGTTGTGCCGTGTGTGGGTGGGCGCCGGTTGTGCCGTGTGTGGATGGGCGCCGGTCGTGCCGTGTGTGGATGGGCGCCGGTTGTGCCGTGTGTGGATGGGCGCCGGTTGTGCCGTGTGTGGATGGGCGTACGATGGGGGCGCCGGGTTACGCTTCGCTAACCCGGCCTACGGCTAACCCGGCCTACGGGCTGTGCCTGTCGGGATGGGCTGTCTGGATTTGTGGCTGGCGCTTGCCTACCTTTCTGGACGGCACCGCCGGTCGATCCTCGTATTTTGTTTCGATTTGGACGCTGGTCTGCCTCGGCATTATCTCTGCAAGCGTACAGGCATGGCAAAAAACGATCGTCGGGTAGAAGTAACAGCCGGCGCACGCGGGTGCCTGATACCGATGGTCGCCAAGCTATGACGGCAAAACGGGCAGACGACACAGCCTTCGAGCCGCCGGCGCTGCTGCGCGAGGCCGATTGGGACGACCTCGTGCCGCGGTTGCGCCTCTGGGCGCATCACTTTCATCGGCGCTACCTGAGCCAGATCCGTTCGGCTCCCTCACCGGACGACCTGGTTCAGGAGGCGATCGTGAAACTGTACACCGGCCGGCGCCGGCTTCCCGAGGACGTTCCGCTCCTCGCCGTGCTGATCAACAACATCCAGAGCGACATCTGGAACTGGCTCACCCGCGAGGGCTTCACGAGCAAGGACAGCAAGGGCAAGGGGCGGAAAGGCTGGGGACGCCACACCGCGTTGGAGGAGTGGATGGCCGACCACGAGCGGCCCTCGGTGCCCTCCGAGACGGCCCGTAAGCAGTTGATGGAGGCGATCAAGCGACGGTTCGGGGAGGACGAACTGGTCCTCCGGATGGTCGACCTCCTCTTCGCCGACCCGCTCCTGCGGCCACGCGACCTGGCGAGCCTGTTAAAAACGTCGGTACTCGAGATAAATAAAGCGCAGAAGCGCCTCAAACGCGGGGCGCACGACCTGAAAGACGCGCTCTGACCCACCCGAAACGGACAGCCCCATGGCCAAACGATACCACCGCCGAAACGACGACCCGCCGGCCCCCGACGCGTCCGCCTGGCTTGAAAACCGCCACGACGACGGCCTGCTCGATCTCGATGTGCTCGCCGCGATGCCGGCGGCGGATGTTCGGTCCGAACTGCGCGCCCATGGCGCCTCCGATGACGCGGCCTTCATGGCGGCACTCAAGCAACGAATAGGCGGCATAGAGCCGGCCTCCGCCCGACCGGCCGAATGGGAAGCCGACCGCCCGCCCGTGGCGCAACGCCGGCGCTTGAAGGTGTTCGGGCTGCGAGGAGCGCTGATCTTCTCGGCGATCGTCGTGGTAGCCGTATCGCTGGGTCCGCTCGTCGTCCGGAAAATCGCGTCGATCCAGAATCCCGAACTCATCGTCGCCCCGGCTCCACCGATCATCGACCCCTCATCCATCCCCCCGACCCGTCTCGAGGGGCCGGCGCCGGGTGAACTGGTGAGAGGCGTGAAATATGTGCTCGTCGGGCTGGGGCGCGCGGCGCTGAATTCGCCTTTGCCAGACAATCCGGGGTCGCTGCAGGCCACCTACCAGCTTCGGATGATGGTCGACCCCCAGGGAAATGTGGTTGGACTGGAATCGCTGTCCGGCGCGACGGATGCGTTTGAGCCGGTGGTGATCGACTCGCTCCTGCGCTGGCGCTTCGAGCCCGGCCGCGACGGCGGGACGCGCACGAATGCCGGTACGATCACGATTCTTTATGCGCCTGAATGATAGGACGTACTATTGGCGCACACGATATATCGTTTATAGCGGATCTCCTTCTCCTTGATGTTCTTGAATCCAGCGAATCAACCTCAATCCCCAATTTGCGGTGATCGAAGGCGTTCAAGCCGATCCATGCGCGAAAGAATACTCTGCGCCTCTGCGGGATCCGCCCCATCCTCTTCGACCGAATGGAGAAATCGTGCTCCCGCAGAGGCGCAGAGTAGAGTCTCGTGGAAGATATGGAAAACGTCAATGTCAGAGAGATCGGCTATACCGATGTTAATGTGCAATCCGTAATCAGTAATCTATGATAGCCGGCTGGCCGGCGACGGGGTGGGGGCGGGGCGGCTGCCGGTCAGGGTGCGGGCGACGAGTAGGCGCAGCTCTTCGTTGAGGTAGATCACTTCCGTATAAACGACCTGCTGGGCCGGCGAAAGGGCGTCGTACGAGGTATCGAGCGCCCCGTCGAATTCGGTGGTCAGGCGAACGACGAGCGCCTCGATGGAGGCTGAAAGCTGCGTCTGGCGGCCTGCCGAAGCCTGCTCGAGCGCTGCCTGATGACGGGTTAGTTCGTCCAGAATCGACGCCATGGGTCGTTCGCGAAAGAGGACGCGGGTGCCCTGGGCAGAAATCGGGCGCGGCGCAGCGGCACTGGCTTCGAGGCCGTAGCCGGGCGATGAATGAGCCTGCTCGTTGGCCGGCGATGCCGGCGCGCAAGCGCTCAGCGCGAGGAGTCCGAGTACATAAATCGAGCGATTTTTCACGACGGTACGGGCTAGCAGGAGCGAATCGCATACGGGCGCGTCCCGAATGCACATCGAACTATTCTACCCGAGTCCGCTTTTTTGCCGCGTTCACCGGAAGACGGTGAGGAGACAGGCCTGTCCGGGGGATGGTGCGGGAAGCGGGCCGACCGGGATTGGACACTCTGTTTGCAGGAAATATGCCCGCCTTAAGCATGCGTAAAAACTTCACCCGGGTGCCGCGGGCCGAGGGTGGTTTTTTCCCAGTCAGAACGCGCTATCGAGGAGGGTGGCCCCGTTTTTTTGCACTCGAGGCGCCGGCTACCGTATGAGGTGACGCAGGTTGGGCAGATACTTTTCGAACGATCCCGTGTTAAAAGTAACCACGCGGTCGCCGGCGCGGATGACGTCGCGGTCGACCAGGGAAGGAAGTGCCGCCAGGCAGGCAGCTCCTTCCGGGCTGATCCACCAGCCTTTTGTTTTATAGGTCTGACGGAGCGCCGCCTCCATGTCCGCCTCCGGTACTCCGATAGCGAGGCCCTGGCTTTCATAGAGGATCTCGAGCACCCGGAAGTGCCCCACACCCCCCGGGACGTTGAGGCCCGTGGCGATAGTATCGCCGGCGGTGACCGGCGCGGCTTCGCGCAGGCCGGCTTCGAAGGCACGGACGAGCGGGGCCGTGCGGTCGCTCTGGACCGACACGATGCGGGGCCGCCGGCCGTCGATCAGGCCGAGGGCCTCCAACTCATCAAAGGCCTTCCACATCCCCAGGATGCCCGTTCCGCCGCCGGTGGGGTAGATGACCACGTCCGGCAGCGACCACCGCCCGCCGGTTTCACTCGGCTCCGCGATCTCCAACCCCATCGTTTTTTTCCCTTCGATCCGCCACCCTGGCTCCTGAAAGGTGGCGACACTGAAGTAGCCCTCCGGAATGTAGCGCTCCTTCACGCGCTGGCCGGCCTCGCGGATGGTGCCTTTGACGAGTTCGAGTCGGACGGACGGGTAGATCTGCGCGTAGGCGGCCACCTTGCCCAGGATGGGCATCGGCGTGTCGTCCGGCATGACGATCGCGACCTCCAGGCCGGCCGCGCGGCCGTATTCGGCGAGGGCGTCGCCGGCGTTGCCCTGCGTCGGGACGGCTAGTTTCTTGAGACCGAGTTTACGCGCCATTGAAACGGCGACGGCCATCCCGCGGTCCTTGAAGCTCTGGGTCGGGTTGCGGCCGAAGCCCGGGTAGGCGATGCCCTCTTCCTTGACCTGGAGGCGGAAGCCGGCGTGTTTCGCGAGGGGGTGATCCGGGTAGTCGAAGAGGGGCGTGTGACCCTCGCCGAGGGTGACGATGTGGCGGGCGTCGTCCGGGTCCGCGATGTCGAGCGGGAGGAGGCTGCCGAAGCGCCAGAGGTCCTTCCGTTCCGGGTGATACCAGGCCCCGTTGGGCTTTTCCCGGCGAATACGGTCGACATCCAGCACGATCTGCACTGGCCGGTTATCCGCCGGGCAGAGGTTCATGATGGTATCGGGCGGGTATTCGATGCCGGAGCCGATGCCGCGGAGGCAGGAGGCGTAGCCCATGGGAGGGAAGGTAGGCGATGGGGGAAGGGGAAAGGACTTCGCTTAAAAGCTAAGCTCCGGCCGGCGTTCCGGCAGGATGGCGCGCAAATGATTCTGCAGCCCGCGCACGGTTGGGTCCATAGTGTTGCCACCTACAGGGGAAGAAGGGAGTCGAGGTAGAATGGTTGCCATGGCGTGTTATACCTTGAAAATCAAGTTAATGCACGATATCGCAGGAGGCTTCCCAACATGTTAAATGGCGCTCAGGTTCACCTATTATTCAATCATCTTCCTATTCTCGGTATTCCATTCAGTTTGTTACTCGTGGGAGTTGGCCTCTGGCGAAAGAGTCTGGAAATCCAGAAATTCGGCCTGGGGGCGCTCGTCCTTGTCGGATTGTTATCTGTAGTTGCCTTCAAGAGCGGGGATGCCGCGGAAGACGTAGTGGAAGAGGCACCAGGTATTTCGGAGTCGATGATCCACGAGCATGAGGAGTCAGCAGAGCTAGCATTCTGGTTTCTTGAGGGCATCGCCGTTTTGTCGTTGGGTGGACTGGTGTATTTCCGCGCACCGCGGACACTTCCCACATGGTTTACACTGGTCGTTCTGACGGGGATGCTGGTCGGGAGTGGTCTCATGGCGAACGCCGGGCATTTGGGTGGACTGATCAATCATCCCGAGATTCGTGCGAGCGAAGGGGGCCCTGGTCTCCCTTTGTCCGATGACGACCTAGACGATCACTAGTTGTCTGACACGTTGAACTTGCGGAGTATCCGTTCCGGGTTTCGTGTTCAGAGTTCCGGGTAAGCGTATCCGTATCGTGCGAGCACCCGGAACTCCGAACCCGGAACGCCACAACCGCATCCGGCAAATTCAAGTTGTCGGTCTACTAGGGGGCTGACGAGCGGGCACGGGGTCTTTTTTACACGCGTCTGCTCGTCCTGCGTGGAGTTTTGCGTCGCATTGGAGGGTGTTGGCGAAGTGCGGATACCACTCGATTCAAGCGTTACGCTACCCTGTATCAATCATCTCATCAAGGAAACTTCTATGTATAAACTATCGATCCGTTTGCTCGCTGTCTTAGCGGTGGCAATGTGCCTGATGTTACGATCAACCCCCGCTTTTGCCCAGGGTGAGCCGAGGCCGAACCAGTTCTGGTGGCCTGAAAAGCTGGATCTGTCTCCTCTTCGCCAGCACGCCGCAGAGTCCAACCCGATGGGTGAAGACTTTAACTATGCTGAAGCGTTCAGCCGTCTCGATCTAGATGCCGTGAAGAAGGACTTAACTACGTTGATGACGACGTCGCAGAGCTGGTGGCCGGCAGACTATGGTCACTATGGGCCGTTTTTTATCCGGATGGCCTGGCACAGCGCAGGCACATACCGTGTGGCTGATGGCCGGGGCGGCGCCGGCGGTGGCCAGCAGCGTTTCGAGCCGCTCAACAGCTGGCCTGACAACGTCAACCTTGACAAGGCCCGGCGATTGCTCTGGCCGATCAAGCAGAAATACGGTCAGAATATTTCATGGGCCGATCTGATGATTCTGACTGGAAACGTCGCGCTGGAATCGATGGGCTTCCCGATCTACGGCTATGCCGGCGGACGTACGGACGACTGGGAGTCCGACCTGGTTTACTGGGGACCGGAGACCGAATTTCTTGCCGACGAGCGTTATGCCGGCGACAGGAAGCTCGAGAATCCTCTCGGGGCTGTTCAGATGGGGCTTATCTACGTCAATCCAGAGGGCCCAAACGGCAACCCGGATCCTGTCGCGGCAGCTACGGATATTCGCGAAACGTTCGCTCGCATGGCCATGAATGATGAAGAGACCGTTGCGCTCATTGCTGGCGGACACACGTTTGGCAAAGCCCATGGTGCGGCTCCCCCGGCCGATTGCGTGGGCGCGGCTCCCGCAGCGGCAGGTGTCGAAAAGCAAGGCCTTGGCTGGGAAAACACGTGCGGCAGCGGCAATGCCGGCAGCACGATCAGCAGTGGGCTGGAAGGGGCATGGTCCAGCAATCCAATTGCATGGACCACGCAGTACCTGGACAATCTGTTCGCCTTTACCTGGGTGCAGACCAGGAGCCCGGCGGGCGCGATCCAGTGGATTCCTGATGAAACATCCGCCGCGAATATCGTGATGGATGCGCACGATCCGTCGAAAAGGCATGCGCCTATCATGTTCACGACGGACATGGCGCTCAAGTTCGACCCGAGTTATAAAGTGATCGCCATGCGCTTTAAGGAAGACCCGAAAGAATTCGAAAAGGTCTTCTCGATGGCGTGGTTCAAGCTGACTCACCGCGATATGGGTCCGCGTACACGCTATCTTGGCAATGAAATACCAGAAGCAGAGTTGATCTGGCAGGATCCCGTTCCCACAGTCGATTATCCTCTGATTGATGTGGCGGACATCGCTACGTTGAAAACGGCCATTAATGCCTCCGGCTTGACGGTTTCTGAACTTGTCAGGACGGCCTGGGCATCGGCGTCCAGCTTCCGAGGCACTGACATGCGCGGTGGCGCAAACGGCGGGCGGATTCGCCTCGCGCCGGAGAAGGACTGGGCAGTTAATAATCCGGATGAACTGGCGAAGGTCCTGGCCAGCCTGATGGTTATCCAGACAGACTTCAATGACGCGCAATCGGGCGGGAAGATGGTATCTCTCGCCGATCTACTTGTTCTCGGTGGTGCCGCGGCCGTTGAGTTGGCCGCGAAAGACGCCGGACAGGACGTCATGGTCCCCTTCACGCCAGGACGCACCGACGCCTCACAGGAGCAGACCGACGTGAATTCGTTTGCCGTGCTCGAACCATCCGCGGATGGGTTCCGCAATTATTTCGGCGACGATAACCGTAGATCGCCGGCGGCAATGCTGGTCGACAAGGCAAACATGCTGACCCTGACTGTCCCTGAAATGACGGTTCTGATCGGTGGTATGCGCGCCCTGGATGCAAATGCCGGGCAATCGGAACTGGGTGTGTTCACCGACCGACCCGGTACGTTGAGCAACGATTTCTTCGTAAACCTGCTCGATATGTCCACGGTTTGGTCGAAGTCAGCCACGTCGGAGGGCGTGTACGAGGGCCTGGATCGCGAGACAGGCAAGCTCAAATGGACAGCGACCCCCGTTGATCTTGTCTTCGGGTCGAGTTCTGAGTTGCGTGCCATCTCGGAAGCCTATGCAGCTGACGACGCGGACGAGAAGTTTGTGAACGACTTTGTCAGCGCATGGACCAAAGTGATGACGCTCGACCGCTTTGACCTGAACACATCCAATCTCAAAGAAATGACCGAAAACCGCTAACCAGGCGTCTTTTCTTGATGGCCTGATCTATCCGTCCAAACGTTGTGGGTGGGTAGATCAGGCATCGTTGCGTTCTGGCCATATCGAGCCGATGCATCGATGCCGGCACGTGCGGTTTATCTGTTCCTCGTCATAACCCCATGTTGGGCTTAAGTTACCCTCCGCTACAACGGGGGGAGATCACTCGGCTCGGGGGTGAATACGGTCAGACAAGAGGGTCAAACGAGCTTCCAGATCGCCTTTTTCTCGAGGGTGTGTAATCTACCGACGAGTTCGCAGCGCGTCGTGGGTCTTTCTGGACGCGTGGTAGTACAAGCCCCATCGCCTTTCATGTTCTCCTCCATAGTGGCGGCAGGCTCTCGTTCGTCTTCCGCGGCACCATCATACTGCTCGCGAGACAACCAGGCCTATGGGTACCACCACGACGAGCGGCCCGCAACGACCTGCGCACGTTAAGAATCCTGTCCCTGTAAGTGAGATTCAGGCATTTTTTGGTTTCTCGCTTGATTTACGCTGCATTGCCGGCGCTGACGGCTACTTCAAGCGCATCAACCCTGCGTTTACGGAGACCCTCGGCTACTCTGAAAAACACCTGTTGTCAAAGCCCTTCATCGAATTCGTTCATCCCGATGACCGGGAATCGACGGTTGCGGAGATTGGGAAGCTGGCAGAAGGAGCAATAACGATCCATTTTGAAAACCGCTATCGTTGCAAAGGCGGCTCGTACAAATGGCTCAGCTGGGTGTGCCGGCCACAAGATGACATGCATTATGCCGTCGCACATGATGTAACAAGGCATAAGCAATCTGAGCGGCTCTTGCGTTCAACACTGGACGCACTAAACGAGACTATCGCTGTCCTGGACACGGACGGCACCATCCTCGGCGTCAATACGGCGTGGCGGCAGTTTGCCGAAGAAAACGGCGCGGACCCTGAACACGTTAAAGTAGGGGCGAATTATTTCTCGGTGTTCAGTGCCGCGTACGGTGCGACGAAAGAAGACACCCGTAGTGTCTTGAAGCGGTTGCGCGACATGATTGCCGGGCGTACGAACGGTTTTAGTTATGAGTACTTGAGCCGTTCGCTGGATGAAGCGCGCTGGTTCGTGCTTCGAGCCAGCATGTTTGAGGGAGGGGATCACGTCGTCGTGGCACACGAAAACATCACTGAACGTAAAGAGGCCGAGGCCAGGAGTTCGAGCTTAGGACATGTTCTGGAAGAGTCGCTCAACGAAATTTTTATTTTTGATGCCGAGACGCTCCATTTTATCCTCGTAAACCTCGGAGCCCGGACTAATCTGGGGTACACGCTGGATGAGATGCGTGAGCGTACCCCTGTAGACATCACACCCGAGTTTACGAAAGAGACGTTTGACGCCTGCCTGGCTCCGCTGCGCAGCGGGGAGAACAAGACACTGCAATTTACAACGATTTACGAGCGGCGGGATGGGTCACGCTATGACGCGGAACTGCATCTTCACCTGTCCACGCTCGGCACGACTCCCGTATTTGTCGCGATAGTTCTCGATATCACGGACAGGAAGCGAATTCAGGCAGAACAGGAAGAGTCGGCATACAATCTCAGGAAAGCTCAGGAAATCGCTCAGCTTGGCAGCTACTCTCTGGATGTTACCCATGCGGGGAGCGATGTGTGGTCAGAGGAGATGTATCACATTCTCGGTCGCTCACCACGAGAAAGACCTGTCTCTCACGCCGAGTATCTTCGGCTCATCGTTCATGCGGAGGACAGGCAGTCCGTCAGGCAGGCGTTCACGAAGGCGATCGGGGAGGCCATGCCCCTGGATGTCGAGCACCGTATCGTGCGGCCCGATGGCACCGTTCGCCGGGTCCATAGCCGTGCGGCGCCAATTACAAGTAAGGACGGGCACGTTGTGAAGCTTATCGGCACCCTGCTCGACATCACCGAGCAAAAGCAACGTGAGGATGAGCTGCGCACGATGCATCGGTATAGCGAAGCGATCCTCGAGACTACGGTGGAGGGCATTATTACGATTGGCGAGCGCGGCAGCATTCAATCCTTTAACAAAGCAGCGGAGCGAATCTTTCGTTACAGGGCCGAAGAGGTCATCGGCCAGAACGTGAAGATACTCATGCCGTCCCCGTATCAGGAAGAACACGATGGGTATATGCACAACTACCTGGCTACCGGGCACCGTAAGATCATAGGAATCGGGCGCGAGGTAATAGGAAGACGTAAGGACGGCTCCATCTTTCCCATGGAGCTTGCGGTCAGTGAAATAAAGCTGGGAAAGCTACGCCTATTCACCGGAATGGTGAGAGATATCAGCGAGCGCCGCAGGATGGAGCTGGAGATCTTACAGATCAGCGAATCCGAGCGGCAGAACATTGGCCAGGAACTCCATGATGGACTCGGTTCGCAGCTCACTGGTCTTGGCATGATATGTCAGCATCTGGCCAATAAACTGGCTAAAGCCGGTAGCTCGATAGCGTCCGAAGTGGCAGAGATAGCAGAGCAAATCAAAGAGGCCGACTTTCAGGCCCGGAATATCGCCAGAGGTCTGGTTCCGGTACTGGCAGAGCCAACTGGGCTTCGCCAGGCCCTCAGTCGCTTCGCGGAACGTGCCGAGCGCACGTACGGTGTCGCCTGCTCACTTGAAGAGCGAGGCGAACTCCTCCTTGATGACACATTCGCCTCGACCCATCTGTACCGCATCGTGCAGGAAGCCTTTAGTAATGCCGTGAAGCATGGTCATGCGTCCAGGGTATCCATTATTGCTGAGCAAGATAATTCAGGGTTTACGCTGACGATAGCAGACAATGGGATTGGTATTCCAGACGTGCTGCCGGAAGACCGCGGCGTTGGGTTGCGCACGATGCAGTACCGGGCGAGTGTGATTGGGGCAAGGCTCGTGGTGGCTCGCGGCGAGAGGGGAGGCACTCTGGTATCATGTAAGCTGCATAACATGTTTTTGATATACAGGGGGGTAAATGCATAGAATCGCACTGATTGATGACCATCCGCTCATCATGAAGGGACTGGCTGGAATTCTGGAGGCCGAACTTGATCTCACCGTGTGCGCGCAGTTCGATAGCGCCGAGGCGGCGCTGGAGGGAATACACGAGGCGGCACCCACGCTGGTAGTGACTGATGTCTCGCTACCTGGCATCAGTGGCATCGAATTGGTAAAAACGCTGAAGGAGATATATCCCGAAGTGAAGGTTCTTGTTATTTCCCGCCTGGATGAAGAGCTGGTGGCAAAAGAAGCCATTCAGGCAGGCGCAAACGGCTATATGATGAAGTCGGAGTCGCCAGAGGAAATGGTGAAAGCCGTGCGGAAAGTGCTCTTGGGCGGGCTTTATCTTAGCAGCATCCTCAATGAGCAGTTGCTGTTATCCTTGGCGTTCAGGCAGCACAATTTTGTTCAGCCGCCGGAGCAACTACTCAGTGGCCGAGAGCTTGAAATCTTTGTCATGCTGGGCAATGCCACAACAAGTAACGAAATGGCTGAGCGGCTGGACATCTCCGTGAAAACAGTCGAATCGTACATTGCGCGCATTAAGCAGAAGTTCAGTGTGAGTACGAAAAATGAACTCATGCGGCATGCGGTGCACTGGCTCTCAACCCCGGGTCATTCCACGGCAGGGTGACGGACTACTCACCTCCGAATCTTCACCCGGCTCACCACGGCGGCTCCATCTACACGCCCGGGCGGACGACATAGGCGCCTTCCGGCGCCGGCCGGCCAGCGGCGTGAAGTATCCGCCATAAAAACATGTTTATGGATGCTTGATGAAGTATTGGCCGTTTCATGGCGCCAACTTCTTTAAAACCTATTGCAACGTACCGCGTTGCAGGGTAAGCTGGGCGCTGCATCAAAGGCGTTCAGGACATCCCCCGTTCAAGCCGGGGCAGGCTCCCGATCTCGATCGGGGATCCAGCCCATTAGTCATGCACCTATGGCTATCACGCACCCGCCGCATCCCGGTGAGTATCTCCTGGAAGATTGCATCAAGCCTCTCGGCTTATCCATTTCAGAAGTCGCTCGCGGCCTAGGGGTTACGCGCAATACGTTGTCTCGCTTGATCAATGGGAAAAATGGCGTCTCCCCCGACATGGCGGTTCGGCTTTCAATGGCGTTCGGAAGCACGCCAGAAATGTGGCTGCGGCTTCAGAATGCATATGATCTAGCGCGAGTGCGGGATACCATTCAGGTGGAGCGATTTGCGGCGTAGTTAGCTTTTAGTCGCTGGGCCTAGGGTGACTGGTTTTTTTAGTAATAACACGATTTTTGTGTCCTTTTGCTTGCGTAGTGTGACGTAATGTACAGACGCCGGCTCACAGTGATACGAGTTTCATTGAATTAGAATTAACGCAAAAGGTGTGCTATGATAAAAACTAATCCACTAACAATGCCGCCCTATTTGGGCATTTGCCTGATGTTCGTGGTCTTGACTACGGGTATCCAATCTGCAGAAGGGCAGGAAAGCCCTGAATGGCTACGATATTATCCCATGGCAGTTGGAAATGTGTGGCAGTACAGTGTGACTAATACGATTCTATCTACATTTGATTATCATGTGTTCAACGTTGCCCGAGATACTAGTATTAATGGGGATCGATATTTTATTGTGAATCGTGAGTCGTTTGACGAACGGAAAGTATTTAAGTCTAAAGCTACATGCGCTGTTTTTCCAGAAGGAGGTCCCTGGTGGCAAGACCTGACCGGTCAGTGTCAGCCAACAGGTTGCTTTCCGGTGTATGGTCTTGGCTTGGATCATTTTATCAATGGACTTCCTGGTGAGGCTGAAATTGGTGGCTACGACTATGAATTTGAGTTGCTATCGTCCCCTTCGAGCGGTGGTTGTGGCCCAGGAGGACGTGGTTGCATGGCACTATATCTTAAGGCTGCTTCAGATCTGGGTCTGTATTCATGTATTTCCACGCGTTTTGGAACCAGTTATCCTGCAGTCGATACGGTTGAAACAGCCATTCTTGACTATGCTAAAATTGATGGTCGTGAGTATGGCACTCCGGTCGTGAGTACCGGAATAATACCGCAAACTGGCGCGGGGCGTAGCTTTAAAGGACCGTTTCCCAATCCTTTTAGTACGGAATTTGTTTTAGAAATTGAGGAGGTTCAGGGATCGGTTCTTCATGTAGAGATAATTGATGCTCTGGGTCGCTTCGTCAATACGGAAACACTTATTGTGCCACGGCAGGGGTCACTACGCCATACTGTAGACGGGGCGGACTGGCCTCGTGGGGTGTACCTTATCCGAATTCGCGATGCGTACGGGGCGATGGTTACCAAAGTCGTGGTGCGTGTCTGATGCCAGATTAACAGGCTCGTTAGACAGGTTCTTGCATGATTCTCAACTCGATTTCGTGAGGCAGAAACCTACGCTTGCCTGATGAACCGTCACCTCCGAATCGTCACCCGACTCTCCACGGTGGCTCCATCCACGCGCAGGCGGACGATGTACGCGCCTTCGGACACCCGCCGGCCCGCGGCGTCGGTGCCGTCCCACTCGGCGGCATGTACACCGGCGGGGAGCGAGGCGTCCAGTATGGATCGCACGTCGCGGCCCAGGAGATCGTAGACGGCGAGGAACACCTGAGCCGACGCGTCGATCCGGAAGGGGATCGTCACCCGGTCGGTGAACGGGTTGGGGTAGATGGCTTCCAGCGCGAAGCCCGCCGGCTGTTCGCCTGGTTCGACACCCGTGTCCTCCGAGGCCACGAAGCGGTGGATCTGGCCGTCGAACCCGAGGATGTAAAATTCGCCGGCTTCCGAGACGCCAAAGGCGGGGATATTGAAGCTGGCCGTCAGCAGAGGGTCAACCACCGCCGGCGCCGTACCGTCGTACGTCAGGGCCCAGATGCGGCGGGACCCGAAGTCGCCGAAGATATACCGTCCCACCAGTTCCGGATTCCGGGACCCGCGGTATACGTGGCCTCCCGTCACGGAATTTCCGAGGTTGTGACCGTATTCCCACACGGGCGGCGTGAGCGAGTCGGCGGGCACCATCGAATCAGGCTCGTAATCCAACGTGCCTTCCTTCAGGTCCCACCCGTAGTGTTTGCCCTTTTCGATGACGTCGATTTCCTCTATCCGGCCCTGGCCGACATCGCCGGCCCAGAGCCAGCCCGTCACCGGGTCGAAGCTCATCCGCCAGGGGTTGCGGACCCCGATCGCGAAGATCTCGTGTTTATACTCGAGGTGGCCGGCGAAGGGATTGTCGGCAGGGATGCGATACCGTTCGGCCTCCGTTGAGGCATCGACGTCGATGCGGAGGATGGAGCCGAGAAGGGAGCGCGGGTTCTGGGCGTAGTCCTGCGGATCCCCGCCGTCCCCACCGTCGCCGAGGCCGATGTAGAGGTAGCCGTCTGGCCCGAAAAGGATCTGCCCGCCGTTGTGGTTGGTGTAGGGTTGGGGGATCTCGATGATGACGAGTTCGCTTGCGACGTCGGCCGAATCCGGGTCGACGGAAACCGTCCACCGCGAGACGACCGAGCGGCGCGGGTTGGAGGCCGAGTAATAGACGAAGAAGTGGCCGTTGGCCTCGTAGTCCGGGTGGAAGGCGATGCCCAGTAGGCCTTCCTCGCCGCCGGTGTTGACGCGTCCGTTGAGATCGAGAAATACGCCGGCTTCGGTAGCGGCCTGGTCGTCCTGAAAGACGCGGACGCGGCCCTGGTGTTGTTCGAGGACAAAGAGCCGGTTGGAGCCGTCGCCGGCATGCTGGAGGTCGACCGGTTGATCGAATGACAGATTCGGGAAGGCGCGCTCGACGGTGGTCTGGGCGAGGACGGGGGTCGTGAAGGCGAAGAGAACGAGGGCGGCGAGGCGAGATTTCATCGTCGGAATACGGACTGGATGGATGGCGTGGGGCCGGGAAATTCGCCTACAAGCGGGGTGCCAGAATGGTCCCATGGCCGTCAGGAACCCGGTCAGCTTCCATAACATTGCATCCCTATCTACGCTGTCCTGTCACCCCGCACATGATGCGGGGTCCAGCAGGGTAGCAATTCGATTGGACCCCGGATCAAGTCCGGGGTGACGAGGTCCTCGGTTTATACGAAATCATCAGCCAGAATGAAAGTCATCCCGCACGATACCCGAATCGCAGTCGTCGTAACTCCGGAGGACGATCAGATTTGTGTTAATACTATACCCGTCGAGCGCGCAGGACTTTCTGAAGCACTCGACCGGGCGGCCGCGGGTAGAAGCGTGGCCGTTGACTTCACTGTCCATCGGCCGGCGCGGCTGGAGCCGCATCATCTGGAATTCGTGCGTTTCGTCCAGACAGTCGTGCGCGGGCTGAATGGACAGGTAGGGGTTACCTATAGGGTGGTGTAGTGTGTAGTGTTGTCGTAAAGCATGATTCCTTCCGCTCCAATTTCCTGACGCAGCTCTGGCCAGGCCGCATCAAACCGTACCAGATCGATGCGGAGGAGTGTGGGCGCCTCCTCGGCGGCTTCAATCAGCCGGCTCCACTCCACCGCCGTCGCCTCAGGGCATACGACGGCGAGGTCGATGTCCGACCGCTCCCAATGATCTCCGCGGGCGCGGGAGCCGAACAGAATCACCGCCTCCACCGAAGGGAATTGCGACAGGCGCTGGGCAATATGGTGGATTACAGGGATCACAAGGTCACTCCCCCGGAAACAGCGACGCATCCAGCCCCGGGACGATGCGAAGGGCGTTTTTGTAGTAGATGTGGCGCAGCGTTTCGTCGGGCAGATCCAGCCCGTACATCCGCCAGAACGCGTGACGTTTGCGATAGTAGGGGAAGTACTCGTCGGCCGTCTCGAAGACCCGGAAGTAGACGTGGTACTCCTCCGGCGCCCAGGAGTCCTTGCCCATGAGGACGCGGTCCTGGTATTTGATCAGGAATTCCCGGGCGTGGCGCGGCTGCCGGCCCAGTTCCGCGATGACGGCGCCGAGTTCGGTGACCATGTTCGGAAGTTCATCCATCAGCCGGCCCAGCCGGTCCAGATCGTTGCCCATCCACCCGAGATGCGCGTTGATAAAGGTCGTCCCGGGGTGTTTGCGGAAGACATTGTGCTGCTCGGCCATCTGGACTTCCCAGGTCGGAAACTCCTCGGGTGGGCGTTTGCGGTTTGGGAATTCCTTGAGTTCCAGCCAGCGCTCGTTGTTCTTATCGTGCGGCTCGTAGAAGGGCGCCGGCTCGCCGACATGAATCAGCACCGGGATGCCCAGCTCGCCGCACTTCGCCCAGATGGGGTCGAGCCGGGGATCATCCGTCTTCACCCGCTCCCCGTTGGCGTATTTGACGAACATGCCCAGGTTCTTGAAGATCTTGAGCCCCCGGGCGCCGGCGCGGACGTCCGCTTCGAGCTGGGCGGCCGCCTTCTTCCCGAAATCAGGGTCGTCGATGGTTTCGAAGTTGATGTTCGCGAAGTGGACGAAGCGGCCCGGGTGCCGGCCTTCGAGATTGGCGATGGCTTGCTTCAGACGATCCCCACTGCCACCACTGAGGTTGACCATCACGGCCATGTTCATCGCATCCATCGCCTCGATCAATTCGCCGGCCTGCTCGGCGTTCATTTCCGAGGCCCGGTTCTGGTGCGCATGGATGTCGATAAAAGGGAATTTTGCGCGGGTGACCGGGTTTTCGGGGACGACCAGCGTCGAGCCGGGCTCGTATTCCTCGAAGGACATCTCCTGCGCGCCCGCTGGGAGGGCGAGGAAGAGGAGGAAGATAAAAGTGTAGCGAGTCGGCGTCATCGGGCGTTCGGGCTGGTGAAACGACAAAGGAAAGATAAGCGATTAGCGATTAGCGAATAGCGATGGGGCAACGAGAGACCAATCGCTATTCACTATTCACTATTCGCTTATCGCTTATCCTCAGATTCCAGACGCGATCAGCAGTTCGATGTCTCGATGGGCGATGCTGAACATCGAGGAGAGGCTTTTTTTGGTGATGTAGCGGCGGTAGGCGTAGGTGCCGTTGCGGAGGCCGACGTTGCGCCACAGGGCCTCGTTCATGTTGCCGACTTCACCGATCTGAATGAGGTAGGGGACGAGGACGTTCGTCAACGCGTATGTGGCGGTGCGTGCCGCGTTGGACGGCATGTTCGGTACGCAGTAGTGGATCACGTCGTATTGACGGAACGTGGGCTCCGAGTGCGTGGTGGGCCGGCTCGTCTCGATGCACCCGCCCTGGTCGATCACCACATCGACAATGACCGACCCCGGCTTCATCTTCTGTACCATCTCCTCGGTCACCATCAGCGGCGCGCGATGGCCGGATGTCATCGCGGCGCCGATGACGACATCGGCTTTGCGGACGGATTCGAGCACATATTGTTCGGAGGCCATCGCCGTGAAGACACGACAGTTGAGGAAGTACTCCACCGAGCGGAGCGCCCCGAGGTCGTTGTCCAGCACGATCACCTGCGCCCCGTACCCGAGCGCCGTGCGGGCCGCGTATTCGCCGATGGTGCCGGCGCCCATGATGACGACCGTCGACGGCGGAACGCCCGAGATTCCCCCGAGCATGATCCCCTGGCCGCCTTCGCTGCTTTCCAGATAGCGGGCGGCGATCTGGACGGACATCGACCCCATGATTTCGTGCATCATGCGGACGATGGGGTAGGTGTCGTCCGAATCCCGAATAAACTCGAACCCGATGCCGGTCACGCTCAGCTCGGTCAGCCGGCGCAGGATATCCGCCGTGGCGCTCCCCAGGTGGAGGGCCGAAAACAGGATCTGTTTTTCCTGGAGGAGGTCCAGCTCGGGCGTGGTTGGGGGGCCTACTTTGACGATCAGGTTGCAGGCGCTGTAGAGGTCGGCCGGCGACGACACGATCTCGGCTCCGGCGTCGGCGTACTCCTTGTCTTTAAAATGCGCGAGGGCGCCGGCGTCTTTTTCGATGTAGACCTGGTGCCCGTTGGACGCCAGCGTCGCGACGCCGCCCGGCGTCAAGGCTACCCGGCGCTCCTCGTTCGACACTTCCTTCGGGATGCCAATGCGGAGGGTATTATGCTCCGATCGGAGGATAAGGGGGCGCTCCTTGGTGCGCAATGCGCCTTCTACGGCAATTCCTTGTAGCGCGGGCGTCTCCATGTCGGACCACGTCGTGAGGGGTGATTACAAAGGCCCGGTAATATACGACTTTCTCCTGGACCGCCTACCCATCACCGGCATCGAATACGTGTTGCCGGGCGAATTAGCCGCTTCTTAGCAGGCCCGACCGAGCCTCCGTGCAATAGACGGGCCGCTTTGCGGGGACGCCTTTACACTCAGAGATACACACCGATTGAAGCACGGCAAAAAATCAGGCACGCAGAATTTAATGCCATCTTCACCGATTCCTGTGCTACATTCCCGGACTGTGCGAAGGTTGGAGGAATCGCGGAGGTGAGGCCAATCGGCCAGTTCCCGTCCGCAACGGGTCCCTCTTTCGAGGCGGCCTTCCGTCACGACCGTTATCAGGGCTTCACGCGTCCGGTTTACCTGCCGGGCGTTGGGGCGAATCCGGGTTTGTCCGTGTCTTGCAATCAAGAGGTATGAAGTCATGGCAGGTTACAAAGGGACGATTGGTATTTTGACGGGTGGGGGCGATGTGCCGGGGCTTAACCCGGCGATTCGTGGGGTTACGATCCGCGCGCTGCGCGAAGGGTATCGGGTGATCGGCATCCGGCGTGGTTGGGCGGGTCTGGTGGACGTACTCCCCGAGAAAGGCGCCGACAACAGCGCCAATGTGATGGAATTGACGGAGGACATCGTGAACCGCGCCGGCCGAACGGGCGGGACGTTCCTTCATAGCTCGCGTACGCGTCCGAGCACGCTGCCCAAAGGGGCTGTGCCGGCGCATCTGCGCGACACATACACCGACGACATCAACGATGTGACGCCGGCGGTACTCAATCACCTCGAGTTTCTGGGGGTCGATTACCTGATCCCGATCGGGGGAGACGACACGCTGAGCTACGGCCACCGCCTGCACAATCAGGGCGTGAAGGTGGTAGCGATTCCGAAGACGATGGACAATGACGTGCCGGGCACGGACTATTGCATCGGGTTTGGGACCTGCGTGACGCGTACGATCGAGCTCACGCATGCGCTGCGCACCTCCGCCGGCTCGCACGAGCGGTTCCTGGTGATCGAAGTCTTCGGACGCTACGCCGGTTTCACGGCCGTGCTGCCGACGATGGCCGGCGCGGCCAACCGCTGTCTGATTCCCGAGCACGACTTCGACATGGAGCAGCTGGCCGAGTTGATGGTCTACGACCGGAATCGCAACCCTAGCCGCTACTCGGTGGTGCTGGTGTCGGAAGGCGCCCGCATCAAGGGGGAAGGGGAGATGTCCTACCTCGGCGAAGAAGCCGATCAGTACGGGCACAAGAAGCTGGGCGGGATCGGCGATAAGGTGGCGAGCGCGCTCAAGAACCTATCCGCCAAATACAACAATGGACGGCGTATCGACGTCATCAACCAGCGCCTCGGCTACATGGTGCGTTCGGGCAACCCGGATGCGCTGGATTCGATTGTGCCGATGGCCTACGGGACCCTGGCGCTCGAGCTGGTGATGAAGGGCGTCTCGGGCCGGCTGGTGTGCGTCCGCGAAGGATGTTACGGGGATGTCCCGATCGATGTGATCGAGGGCACGAAAAAGGTGGTGGATGTCGACCTCTACTACAATACCGAGCGTCTGCGCCCCAAGTACGACGCCTTCGCGCAGAGCCCGCTCTTCCTGATGTCCAGCGGCGCGTTGCCCGCCGCGCGCTGATCAGCCCGATGAGCCTGCCGTTCGATCCTGCCGCCGCCGTTCGCGCCCTGTCCGATTCGGACGGGGCGCTGGCGGCGGTGATTGATCGGCTCGGTGCGTGTACGCTCAACGTTGAGCCGATCGACGATCCGTTCGACGCGCTGCTCAAAGCCATCGTCTATCAGCAGTTGTCCGGGCGCGCCGCCGGCACGATCCACCGGCGGGTGCTCGAACTCGCGCCGGGCGCTTCGCTGACGCCCGACGCC
>JBGSPJ010000088.1:0-3384 GCA_041738655.1 Rhodothermales bacterium
TGATGATGGTGCTGGCCTCGGGCCTCTTCGTAGCGGCCTGCTCGGACAACACCCTGCCCGGCGAGCCGCTGGTCGAAGACCTCGCCGCCTTGCCTGATGAACTGGCGACGATGATCCGCCAGGCGGATATCGAGGGGGCGATCAGCTACCTGCACGAGCGGCGAGAGGCCGGCGATCCGGAGGCGTACAATCTCACCGTTGCCACGTACCGCGGGGCACAAGACGAAGAACTGCGTCGCAACATGGTATTCGTTTTCGCCCATTTCAACTCGTTGGAGGCAGACGCGGAGTTGATCCGGATCGCGGAGACAGATGAGGAATCCAGGGTGCGGCAAAACGCGGTACGCGCCATAAACGTGCGCACGCCGCGAGATCATCCGCGAGCCTATGGCTTGAATTTTACGCGCGGCGAACCCATCAACTATAGTGACGAATATCCTAAACTATCCGATGAACAAATCGCGGTAGTACGACCGGCGTTGAGACGTATCGCGCTCGATACCACGAATCCCGCCAATTCTTCCGCCGTGCACGCCCTGGCCTGGCGCGGCGATGAAAGTGACCTCCTCGGTGCGTTGTTAACGTCGAGCAACGACTTCATGATGCTCGCGGAAGCGATTGTCCTGCTTGGTAAACCCGAGGAACAAGGCGGCCATCTTCGTGGACTCTACCACCGGTGGAACGGCGAAGGTCTGGGGAGAATGCATGTACTTACTCGGCTAGTCTTTAGTTATCCTTCCATGGAGGGTGTGGAACTGGTGCTCGAAGTCGCCCGGGACGACATGGCGCAGCATTTTGAAGGTAAGTATGACTTAATAGCGGGCTATCTAGAGCGATTCCCGCCGGAGTTGCGCCCGAACGCCATCGCCCGACTGGAGCAGGAGCAGGCGACTTTTGAGAAGGGCAGTCAGCCGGCCAGAGCGCTGCGCGATATGATCGAACGGCTGAGCGCGTTGTAGAAACCTCGAGGCAACCCGAATCGCTCCTCCCCGCCCTCGCTAAAGCTCGGGCTGCCCCTCCTCGCAGAGGAGGGGCCTGGTTAGAAACAGCCGCCACCTCAACTCTCAACTAGCATCCTCCTCCCAGAAACGGGCCTGACCTCAATCCACAACTACGCCCACCGGCAACAAGCCCCCTCCTCCCAGAAACGGGCCTGACCTCAATCCACAACTACGCCCATCGACAACCAGCCCCCTCCTCCCAGGAGGGGGACCCAGGGGGTGGTCAACAGGCTGGCACAACGCCCAACCAGGAGCGGGGCCCAGGGGGTGGTCAACTGGCTGGCACAATACCCAACCAGGAGCGGGACCCAGGGGGTGGTCGACATGCTGGCAGCACGACAGACGTTATGTTACCACCCGGCAAAACGTCTATATAGGCAGAACCCTCCCTCTGCCTCCCATGTCCCCCCAGGACCTCGCGCGCATCCGACGACGCATCCTCCGAAAAAACGCCACGCCGGCAGAACGCGTCCTCTGGGAGTGTCTCCGTAATCACCGCTGCGCCGGACGCAGATTCCGCCGGCAACATTCCATCGGCCCCTTCATTGTCGACTTCTACTGCCACTCCGCCCGACTCGTCGTCGAGGTTGAAGGCAGCGTCCATGACGATCCGTGGCGTGCCGAATACGACGCGCGCCGGCATCGCTACCTGATCCACACCGGCGTCCAGGTGCTGTACTTCTCCAACGAGGATGTCATCTACGCAACCGAGGCGGTGCTCTCCGTCATCGCTCAACATGTCTCCCGAGCGGGATCTTAATCCCTCCCCACATCATTCAGACGATGCACAACGCATTGTCGCATGATGAAATCCTTCCTTTTTCTTCTTCTCGGGCTCGCCGTTGCCCTCCCCGCCTCCGCGCAGGGCTTCCAGCTTTTTAACGGACGCAATCACCCGGAGCTGAAGTGGCAGGTCGCCGAGACGGCGCACTTTACGATCATGTACCCCCGGCACCTCGCCGGCATCGAGACCGATGCCGCCCCCATCGCCGAGGCCACCTACGCGGCGCTCTCCAGCAACCTGGGCGTCACCTTCGACAAAAAAATCCGCATCTACCTCTCCGACGAAGACGAAATCCTCAACGGTTTTGCCGTCCGAATCGGCAACGGGTACACGAACATCTGGGTGCACGTCAACGACGTCGCCACGACATGGTCCGGCCAGACAAAATGGCTCCGCACTGTCCTCTCCCACGAGCTGACGCACCTTTTCCACTACCGCGCGGTGAAAGGCTCGCTCGGGTTCGCCGACATCTTTTTCGGCGACCCGCTTCCCGGGTTCTGGACGGAGGGCCTCGCGCAGTACCAGACCGAACGCTGGGACGCCTATCGCGGCGACCAGTGGCTCCGCACCGCCGTGCTGGACGACCGGCTCTCCTACGAAGACGGCCGCTCGCTTTACAACGGCCGGCTCCTCTACGCCTCCGGCAACGCCCAGCTCCGCTTCTTCGCCGAGCAATACGGCGACTCCGCCCTGGCCGGCGTCCTCGCCCACCGCGAAAAGGCTTTTTTTGGCTGGATCAAGGTGCACGACTTCTATACAGCCTTCGAGGAGACGACTGACAAAACCTACCGCGAGTTCTTTGACGATTGGCGCCGGCACATGAACGTGTACTACAACACGCTCGCCGGCCAGATGGAGAACCGGGATTCCCTCGGCGTCGACCCGCTCGCGCTGCCCGGCAACTACCTGTTCGATGTCCGCTACAGCCCGGACACGACGAAGATCGCCGTCGTCTCGGTCCTATCCGTCCGCCGGCCCGTGCGCCGGCTGTATGTGGTCGACACGAAGAAAAAAACGCGCACTATCGCCGCCGAGGGCAGCATCGACGGACCCGTTTCCTGGAGCCCGGACGGCCAGACCCTTGCGTTCTCCCGCACCACCCGGGGCGCGCGAGGCAGCCTGCTCAGCGACCTCTTCACCGTCCAGGCCGACGGCAAGAAGCTGCGCCGGCTCACGAACAGCCGCCGCGCCTCCTCGCCGGCCTTCTCGCCGGACGGGCGGTTACTGGCGTTTATCGGATCTGAAGCAGGTACGGCGAACATTTTTCTGCTGGATCTCGCCTCCGGGCAAGAACAGCAACTCACGTTGTTTGAGGGGGATGTCCAGATCGGCTCTCTGGCCTGGCATCCCTTCCACCCCCTTATCGCCTTTGCCCGGTTCGACGCCGACGGCCGGCGGGACATCCAGGTGCTGGACATCGAGGCCCGCACGATTGCGCCGGCTACCGATGGGATACACGAAGATCACGGTCCGTTCTGGAGTCCGGACGGCGACCAGCTCGCCTACACCTCACTGCGAGACCGGGTGCCGAACGTCTTCGCGGTCGACCTCGCCTCGGGCACCCACCGCCGGGTGACGCACCTCGTCGCCGGCGCGCGG
>JBGSPJ010000127.1:0-3660 GCA_041738655.1 Rhodothermales bacterium
GCCCGCGTCACGCAGCAGCACGCCAGCGTCGTCGACCCGGCGATACCGCACGGTCGTCGCCCGGTCGTAGTCGGTGCGTATAAAGAACCGGATGCCGGCCCGGGCGATCACGCGTCGGCCGGCCTGAATCTGGAGCCGGCCGCCGTACGTGCGCAGGGTATCGAACGGGATCTCGGAAAATCGATCCTGGAAAAAACGGCCGAGGCGGAGATCGCTGAGGGTCCCCTCGGCCAGCACCCGCATCCCCGCCCCGATGTCCTGTTCGAACGTCCCATCATAACGGAGTTCGCGGGCGGACTGGTCCTGGGGCCGCCGGCCTTCCAGGACGTAATCGTCCACCGTATACGTGGCGCGCACCTCGGAGCCGAGCTGGGCGCGGGTAGCCGGCGACGGAGACCAGATCAGATTGGGCCGCAGCCGCAGCGACTGCTGCACGCTGTTCTCGGCGGAACGCTGGGCTTTCAGGTACACCGTATGGTAGTAGGAGCCCAGCAGACGGACATCCGCCAGGAGCGCCGGACTGAAACGGTACTGGAGGCCAAACTGGCCGTTAAAAAACACCTCGTCGCGGTCGTCCTGGTTGAGCACCGGAGTATCATGCCGCAGGATGGTGGCCGTGCCCTCTGTGAAGGCGGTGAGGCGGGATGTGACGACGACCTCATTGCGGAGCTGGAGCGTGTAGAAGTTCCGGTCGTAGTCCGCCTGCTCGAGCAGCGCCCCTTTTTGTGCCGCCTGCGCCGGCGGCAACGCGTCGCGGTTGGCCAGCGTTCGGGCCTCGGTTTCGGCGCCGATGCTGAAGGTAAGCGAGGACTGGATGGCGCGTCGATCAAGCCGCAGGCTGGCTTCGACGTCGATCGATCGGCGGTGGAAGTCGGTATCGAAGAACAACGCGTCGTCCGGGGAGCGGTAGGTGCGGACGATGCGGTTGTTGGCCCCGAGGTCAAGCCGGCCCGCGAGGGTGAGGCCCGGAGCGAGTGGCGTAGACAGGTCGACGCCGGCGGCCAGGGTGTCGCTCGTCGTGGCCTCGATGGTCTCGGGAGCGGCCGCGGTGATGGCGTCGCGGTTGAGGAACGAGACGGCCTGGTAGGCGTCGCGGCGGACGTTGCTGTAGGTGAGGCGTGTCGCGAACCGCGTCTGGTCGAACAGCCGTTCCACGGCGCCATCGACAAGCAGGAGCCGGCCCCGCCGGGGCGTGATGAGCTGAAGGTTGGCGTCGGTCGTCAGCCGGATGCGGTAGCCTTCAATCTCGCCGGGCGTCAGCTGGATGCGCCCTCCAAGCAGGGGGCCGGCGTCCCGTCGCAGGGGCGAAAATCCCTGGCTGTTGATCGCCCCGGGCCGCTGGTCGAGCGTCACGCCCAGCGCTGGCTCGAGGGTCATCCACCGCGATGCGGTGATGGGCACCACGCCGGCGATCGATTGCTGGAGGACGCGGCTCTGGCTGAACCAGGCGGTCGATCCCTGGAATCCCACCCCTGCTTTCCCCTTCGCTGGTCCCGTGACGGCCCAGCGGAACTGATCCTCGTCCCGGAAGCTCAGCCGGTTGTCGAACAACACATAGGCGTCCGACGCAAACCGGTTGACGGCCTGCACCTGCCACCCGCCAGCGCGTTCATCCACATCCAGATGCGCCGTCCACCGGTACCGGTTGATCTCGCGTTCATACCCGATTGTGGCGGCCGGCGCTTGCGCACGAGCCATGAGGGGCGCCAAAAAGACCCCGACCACCAGCGCGATCAGCGCGGGCAGGAGTGACGAGAGGAGTCGTGCTCCCGATACGGGAGGAGGCGCCGGCATGCCGCGTCATCCCGGGGGCCAGGTCAGCGTACGCCCGCCCAGAAGATGGAGGTGGAGATGAAATACCGTCTGCCCCGCCGCTGGCCCGCAGTTGAAGACCGTCCGGTAGCCGTCCTTCAGCCCCTCGCGCTCGGCCAGGATGCGGGCCACGGTAAACAGGTGCCCGACAAGCGACTCGTCCCCGGCCTCCAGTTCATCCAGACTCGGTATCGGTTTTCTCGGGACGATCAGGATATGCGTCGGTGCCTGCGGGTGGATATCCCGAAACGCAAAACTCAGCGCGTCTTCGTAGACGAGCTGGGCCGGGATCTCACGGTCGGCGATTTTCTGAAAGAGCGTTTTTTCAGGCATAGGCGGTCGACGGGTGCGGTCGATGAGTGGGGATGATCGGATCGGTGAAGCTCAGATACTCGAATGCCGATACTCCGTTTCAGCGGGCAACAGAATGCCGGCCTTGTGAGGGCTTTCCGAACGGGACCGATTTCATCGCTCGGGTGTTGACACCGTTCACGCGTGAAGAATACATGCGGGTGTCTGTTTCCCTGGTCAGCGCCACCCGCGCATCGTGTAGTACTCCCGTCCTCAAAACAGACAGCCAGCTTCGCCATCGATTCGCCATTACCCCGAGGGATCATGCCCATCGTCTACGTGACCCGCGTCGTCCATTTTAACGCCGCACATCGCCTGCACAACCCCGATCGATCGGACGAATGGAATCGCCGCGTCTACGGGAAGTGCAACAATCCGAACTGGCACGGCCACAACTACACCATGGAAGTGACCGTCGCCGGCGAGCCCGACCCGGAAACCGGGTACGTGATCGACCTGGGCGTCCTCAAGCACCTGATCGAGGAAACAGTGCTCGATCGGGTGGATCACGCGAACCTGAATCTGGATGTCGACTTCATGCAGGGCATCCTGCCCTCCACCGAAAACTTCGTGGTGGCCATCTGGCGGCAACTCGTGGGTGTGATACCCGCCGGCCGGCTCCATGCCATCCGCCTCTACGAAACCGAGCGCAACGTGGCCGAATACCGGGGCGAATAACGGCCTGCCGATACCCCCTTCAACAATCCTACGTCCATGAAAAAGAAAACGACGGAATCGCGCGATTCGAACGGGGCGGCGCATGCGGCCTTCGACACCCTCTACAGCCGCGAAGACCGCTACAGTCCGGATGTCACCCGGTCCATCGCCGATCACGTCTATGGCATCCTCGAACAGATCGGGGAAGATCCTCAGCGCGAAGGCATCGTCAAAACGCCGGAGCGCGTCGCAAAAGCCTATCAGTTCCTCACCCAGGGCTATGCGATGGATCCACACGCGATCCTGTTGGCCGCCCTGTTCGAGGAAGATTATAGCGAGATGATCCTTGTCAAGAACATCGAGCTGTATTCCCTGTGCGAACATCACATGCTTCCGTTTTTTGGGAAGGCGCACGTGGCCTATATCCCCAACGGGAAGATCGTCGGCCTCAGCAAACTGCCTCGCATCGTGGATGTGTTCGCCCGCCGGCTCCAGGTGCAAGAACGCCTCACGCTCCAGATCCGCGACGCCATTGACGAGGTGATCAAACCCCTCGGCGTCGCCGTAGTCATCGAGGCCCAGCACTTATGCATGATGATGCGCGGGGCGGAGAAGCAGAACTCGACCACTACGACCAGCGCCGTGAGCGGCGAGTTTCACCGTGACGCGACGCGGACGGAGTTCATGCGTCTCATCGGGAGCCACTGATATGCCGGTTGTTGTCATCACGGGCGCCAGCCAGGGTATCGGCGCCGCCATTGCCCTCGCCTTTGCCGGCGAGCCCGGACGGGTTCGGGTCGGGCACGTACTCGCTGCTCGCGATGGTGAAGGTGTCGCCGC
>JBGSPJ010000160.1:0-3872 GCA_041738655.1 Rhodothermales bacterium
ATGACGTCCGTCGCGGCTTGCGGCGTCGCGGCAACCGAAGGCTCCGGGCGTCGGGCCACCGGGATGGGGGGAAGGCTGGGGAGTTTGGGCTCGGGGAGTTTCTGGTAAAGCGGGCTCTGGTCAACCAGTCCGTCCAACGGCACGATGCGATTCGTAGCAGGCATGTCCTCCCCGACCCCGCGACGCGGCGCCATGCCATCGCCGCCGGTGATTCCGTTCGAAGGAGCGGCCGTGGCCGGCTCGTCTTCCATCGGTAGCGTGGCGTCGCCGGGCAGGCGCTCCACGTCCAGGCCGGCGCGCTCAGCTTTCATCACTGTCTCCACGTCGTCCGTCAGGAGGACGACATATTCGAGCGCGTGGGCCTGCTGGAAATCGATGATCGTCGCGATCAGTTGATCCCTGGGATTGGACGGATCCAGCCGCTCGGCGTCAAAGTCGATCGTTGGATCCTGTACCGTCTTAAATACAACGGGAGAAGACGAGCGGGTCTCCAGGCGCAGCAACCGGACGATGTGGTTGAAACACTCGGTCGCCCGCCGGCCCAGTTCGGCGTCGTTTGCATGGTTCTTGAGCCGGCTCAACTCGCGCAACACCACCGGGGCCACCAGAATCGTCAACCGATCGACGCCATAGCGACGTTCCCAATCGAGCGTGTCGAGCGCCTGATGGGACAGCAGCAGTGCCGTATCGGGAAATACGTTGGCCGTGGTCATGTGAATCGCGTCGATCGAGCAGGGACTCGGAGGACGATGGGCGCCGGAGGTGAAAAGGGATGGCAGAGCAACAATCGAACCCCGCCTCCGATTCATGGCGGCTGCCGGCGAGCACTCCTGAAAAGTACCCTGGAAAGGCAGGTTGCGACAGAGAGCATGTCAGAGCGTTGGTTTGCGAACGAATCTTGGCTTGGGTCAGTTCCACGATTTCCTGCAACAATTGGATTCGACATGGCCCTTTTCGTCACGGCACTGTATCACTACCCGATCAAATCCGCCGGAGCGATAGCGCTCTCGGAGGCGGAAATCACCCCCCGGGGCATCGAGCACGACCGCCGATGGATGGTTGTCGACTCCGAAGGACGTTTTCTGACCCAGCGCAGCCACCCCCGTCTCGCGCGTGTGGCCGTCTTTGTCCGGCTGGACGGACTTCGTATGGAGACCGAGGGCGAGGCGCCGTGTAGCGTTTCGACGATCTCAACCGACGCGCCGAGGCAGGTCGTCGTGTGGGACGATGTGGTGGAAGCCGTGGATGCGGGAGATGCGCCGGCGGACTGGCTCTCCCGGGTGCTGGGCGCCCCCTGCCGCCTCATGTACATGCCCGATAGTTCTCGCCGGCGGGTCGACCCCGCGTACGGCGCTCCCGGTGATGTGGTAAGTTTTGCCGATGGCTATCCGGTGCTGCTGACGACCGAGGCCTCGCTGACGGAGCTCAACACCCGCCTCCATCAACCCGTCCCCATGGCGCGGTTTCGGCCGAATGTCGTGCTCAACGGCATCCTGCCCTACGAGGATGACGCATGGCGCCTGCTGGAAATCGGGGAGGTGCGGTTCCGCCTGGTGAAATCCTGCGCCCGGTGCGTGATCACCACGCTGGACCCCGAGGCCGGCGTGTTTCAAAAAGAGCCCCTCCGTACGCTGGCGACCTATCGGCGGCGCAACGGGAAGGTGTTTTTCGGGCAGAACCTGATCCCCGACGGCGTTGGCCGGATCCGCGTGGGCGATCCCGTGCGCGTGCTCGCCTGATCGGACTGGATCCCTTTTTTTAAGGCAACGTAATGAAGGGGTGATGAATCCTCATGGCCGGCGTTGTATTTTGCACCCGGTAGTAGAAGGCGGGTAGTAGAAGGCGGGGGGTCTCTGACACTGGTCCGAACACAAACCGAGGAAGCTACATTCAAGCACGCCACGTTAGTACTTGCGCATTTCGCGTGTCCATCACATCGTGATCGACTTAAGTCCGCCCCGGCCATCCAACGATCGGAGGGGGTGTCATGAGTGGTCACGTGCTCGTCTTGAATCAGGATTATCGCGCGCTCACTATCTGCAGTGTGCAGCGCGCCGTAGTGCTCGTCCATCTCCAGAAGGCCGAGATGGTGGAAAGTGCGCCCGATCACTTCCTTCGCTCCGCAACGCTGCACTTTCCCTGGCCAAGCATCGTCCGGCTCAAGTATTTCGTCCGCGTCCCCTACAAGCGTATCATGCTCTCGCGCAAGAATGTGCTGCGGCGCGACGGGTTTCGGTGCCAGTATTGCGGCAGCCGGGATAGCTTGACAGTGGACCACGTCCTCCCAAAATCCCGAGGCGGGGGGGACAGTTGGGAAAACCTGGTGGCGGCCTGCACGCCCTGCAACAACCGAAAGGGCTGCCGCACGCCCGAGGAGGCCCGGATGGAGCTGCGCCGGCAGCCGTTCCGCCCCAGCCAGGTCATGTTCATCCGTGATTTTATCGGTAATGTCGACGATACCTGGAAGCCGTATCTCTTTCTGGCGTAAACGCATCAACTCATTCGCATCAACCGGCTCCGGTCACTCCATGCAACGTTCCATTGCACGTCTCCTCTGGCTCGTCCCGTTCAGCCTGCTCCTGCTTGGCATCAACCAGTGGAAAGTCTCGGGTGATCTCCGCGAAACGCTCGAACAGGGCGAAGCGGCCCAGGCTGAGGTGCTGGAGTTTGTGAAGAACGAGCGGCCGGACATCCCCTTCGGGTACGTTAGCCTGAAAGCGCACTTGGCGGATGGCTCCGAAATCATTCAAGAGAAAATGGCGCTGCCCTATACGCTCCTGCCGCGTGTCGAAAACGCACAGACGCTGGAAGTGCGCGTCGTCCGAGGCGCCGCGCAGCCCATCGTCATCAGCCTCATCGCCCAGACCCAGTGGAAGATCGCGGCCGTGCAGTCGGCCGTCTGCTTCGGGGTTATGCTGATGGCTGCCGTCGGGCTCTTTTTCTGGAATAGGATGCTCGCCGGCGCCGGCGACCCGGCCGCGCGCATCCCGGTTGCCATTCAGCGGACCTGACCGGGCATTACCCCTTCGACTCTTCCGGATAAAGGTCACCTACCCAGTCCGCATACCCGTTAAACAACTTCGTGGGCACACGGCTTTCGTTGGCGCCAATCACCCGCTCCGACGCCTGGCTCCACCGCGGATGCGGCACGTTCGGGTTGACGTTGGAGAGGAAGCTGTATTCCGTCGGCTGCAGGTCGTTCCAGAAGGTCTTGGGCTGACGATCGACAAACTCGATCTTCACCACGGCCTTGGGGCCTTTGTAGCCGTACTTCCAGGGAAGGACCCACCGCCAGGGCGATCCGTTCTGCTTGGGCAGGGGCTCGCCGTACATCCCCGTCGCGACAAATGCGAGGTCGTTCATCGCCTCATCCATCCGAATCCCTTCGTAATACGGCCAGGTGTACCACGGCGCGGCCGGTATCCCGGGCATCTCCTTCGCCCGGGCGATGCTCACGAAACGCACGTGTGTGGCCTTCGAGGTCGGTTTGCACCGCTCGATCAGCTTCTTGAGCGGAAACCCGGTCCACGGCACCGTCATCGACCAGGCTTCCACGCAGCGGAAACGGTAGATTCGCTCCTCAAGCGGCATCTCCTCGATCAACTCGGCCAGATCGATCTTGAACTTCTTCTCGACCAACCCCGTCACCTCGAGCTCAGCCGGGAAGGGCTTGTAGTCGGCCGTATCTTCCCATAGATCCTTCAGGTCGCCCGAACTTTTGAACTCGTAGTAGTTGTTGTACGACGACGCCACGATCCGATCGGTGACGGGGCGCTCGGCTACCGTAAAGGCCGTGTTTTGCGCTGCCGGATACCCGGTACGCGGCGCGTTGGCCGGGATGGTGTCCAGCGGCCCCGCCATGCCGGCTCCGG
>JBGSPJ010000555.1:0-5638 GCA_041738655.1 Rhodothermales bacterium
AGGCGAGGCCGGCGCCGGCCATGCCAACCGCATTGCGGGCCGTTCCGGCGTCGAGCCCGAAGCCGGCGTCGGCCAGCCGGTTGTCCAGCGGGTGGTAAGACAGCAGCGACATCGTCATCATTACGGCGAGGCCGACGAGGAACAGACCCAGCAATTCGAGCTTGCGCTCGCGGCTGAGGGCGGGGATATTCGCGGAGGTGTGCATCGTTTGAATGGTGTTATGGTGCAAGTCCGCGTATCTTCTACCCGCCGCCCCTTTTTTGCCGGTCATCTGTCCGCGCCCCAATTTTTTCGTTTTGCACGCTGCCATCCGCACGCCATGACGCTATTCCAGGTCGACGCTTTCACCGACATCCCCTTCCGCGGCAACCCCGCCGGCGTATGTATCCTCGAGCAGCCGGCCGACGAGGCCTGGATGCAGGAAGTCGCCCGCGAGATGAATCTGGCCGAAACGGCTTTCCTGATTAAGGGAAAGGACGGGTACCACCTGCGCTGGTTCACGCCCACGGTCGAGGTCGACCTCTGCGGCCACGCCACGCTCGCCAGCGCCCACGTATTGTGGGAACGGGGCTATCTGCACAACACCCGGGTGGCGGAGTTTCACACGCGGAGCGGACTACTCAAGGCGGTCCGCCAGGGGGAGTTGATCGAGCTGGATTTCCCGACCGAGGCGCCGGAGCCGGTGGACGCACCCGCCGGCCTCGCCAAAGCACTCGGCGTGGAACCGACGTACGTGGGCAAAAACCGGATGGATTATCTGGTCGAGATCGCCGACGCGGCGGCGTTGCGGCGGCTGGACCCGGATCTGACCGCCCTCCGCCGGATACCGGCCCGCGGCTTTATCGTCACCGCCGCCAGCGACGACCCGGCGTACGACTTCGTCTCGCGCTTCTTCGCCCCCGGCGCCGGCGTCGACGAAGACCCCGTCACCGGCTCGGCCCATTGTTGCCTGGGACCCTACTGGGCCGAACGTCTGGAGAAAACGGAGCTGAGCGCCTACCAGGCCTCGGCCCGTGGGGGCTCGCTGGTGGTGCGGGTGGCCGGCGAACGGACCTATCTGCTGGGCCGCGCCATCACCGTGATGAGCATCCGGTTGTTGACGACGGCGTGAAGCCTGATCCTCGAACCCACCACTGTGCCGTTTGACACACGGTCGTGCTTTTTAGCCCAGGGGCGGAGCACCCCATGGGGGCGTGCGGCGTATCCTTTTGTGTTCACAAAACTACCCGCTGCTTCGAATACGGTGTGCGGCAATCGTACCAGATGGATGATCATGAGCAAAACTGTCAGGATATTTACGAAGGCGCTTCTGTTATCCGGGGTAGTGTGTTTTTTACTACCGGCGTTACTGGCCTCGGGTCAACCGCGCGAAGGGGTATCGGATGATCAGGTTGCGACGGATGTCCTGAAGGCATTGTTCGTCGAAGATACCATAACGCTCGATGGGATCCTGGATGAAGCGACCTGGGAAAAGGCCGCCACCATCACCGACTTCAGGCAGTCCGACCCGATCGACGGCGCTCCGGCCTCACAACAAACGGAGGTGCGCGTACTCTATGGAGCGAACAGTCTCTACGTTGGAGCCATCCTGTTGGACGATGATCCGCAAGCGATCGAACGGGCGCTCGGCCGGCGCGACGACTTCAACCGGGCCGACTGGTTCGTGGTCTCCATCGATGCGTATTTCGACCGGCGAACGGCCTATTCGTTTGGCGTGAACGCGGCCGGCGTGCAGTTCGATGCCATCCTCTCAGGAATGGGCGGCGGCGGTCCAGGCGGTGGCGGTGGTGGGCCCAGAGCACCCAACGACATGGACCCCTCCTGGGATGCCATCTGGTATTCGGATGTCCGCATCACCGAACGCGGCTGGTCCGTCGAGCTGCGTATCCCGTACAGCATGCTGCGCTTTGCCGACGTGCCGGCACAAACGTGGGGCATCCATTTCATGCGAACCATCCCCCGCCTCGGAGAGGAATCCGAATGGCCGCATGTGCCGCGCACTCAACGCGAAAACCTCGTAGCCCAGTTCGGCCGGCTCGAGGGGATTCAGAACGTAAAACCGCGACGTAACATCCAGGTCTCGCCGTACACCGTGACCGGGCTCGAAACCCGGGAAAGTGAAGAAAACCCGGGGAGTGCAAGCGGTAGCGGACGGTTCGATGCCGGCGGCGACGTAAAGATCGGGTTTGGGCCCAATGTCACCCTGGACGCCACCATCAACCCCGATTTCGGACAGGTCGAGGCCGACCCCGCCGAGCTGAATCTGACGGCTTTCGAGACGTTTTTCCAGGAACGACGCCCGTTCTTCGTGGAGGGCACCAACATTTACCAATTCGCCGCCGGCCCGGGGCAGCTCCTCTACACCCGACGCATCGGGGCGGACGCCCCGATCATCGGCGCGACAAAGCTGTCCGGACGCACCACGTCGGGGCTTTCGTTTGGCGTACTGGCGGCGGCCACCGGGGACGAGTTTAACCCGTCGGAAGGTTTCGGCGTCCTGCGGGCCAGTCAACAACTCGGCTCCTACTCCACCTTCGGCGGGATCCTGACGCTGTTCGACGGCATCAACACGGCCGATTTCGATCACCTGCGTACCGTAGCCGCCGGCGCCGACTGGGACCTCCGCCTGCTCGACAACCGGTACGGCATTGAAGGGTTTTTGGCGGTCACAAACAGGAACCTGCGAACGAGTTCGACCACGACCGAGTCGGGTCTCGCCGGCAAAATCTGGGCGCGAAAGCGCCAGGGAGACTGGACGGGCTTTGTAGGATTTGATGCCTTCAGCGATACCTTTAATCCGAACGATATCGGTCAGCTGCAGGAGAATAACTTCCTGGCCCTCATCTCCAATGTGGAACACGACCTGCATGGAGGGCAACCCTTTGGCCCTTTCAACCGTGCGAATGCCGATCTCGTATTCTTCCAACAGTTCTCCTACGACCAGGGCCTGAACCTCGGGCAACTACTCGAACTGGAGACCCGCTGGACGTTCCGCGGCTTTCAGGGGGTGAATGTCGGTGTCGTACTGGCATATCCCTTCGGCGGATACGATCTGTTCGAGACCCGTGGGTTGCTGCCCTGGACGCGTCCAACCGGCTTCGGCGTGGAAACCGAATATGAAACCGATACCCGCAGGAACTGGGTGGTAGAGACCGGGATCGAAAGTGCCTTTTTTGAGGACGGGGGGAAGGAGTTGGAACTCGCCTTTGAAGGGACCTGGAACGCCGGCGCACGCCTCGCGCTATCGGGTGAACTGCGTGGCGTATGGGAAAATGACGTATCCGCGTGGTCGGCCAACGAGACCTTCCGGCGGGTTGACGCCGGCTGGGAGATCGGGCGCGAAACCGCGCCACCAGAAGAGCTCTCCCCGGGTGACTTTGTCTCGATCGACGATACCTCGCTCCTGGATGCGCTGTTTGCCGGCGTAGACCCGGTCTCCGCCGGCAGCTACTACGCGTCGGTTTTTGGCGCCCGTGATACCCGGTCGGCCGACTTCACACTACGAAGTACCGTCACCCTCACGCCAAGACTGTCCATGCAGATCTATAGCCAGCTTTTTGCGGCGCGAGGACGGTATGATCGTTTCCAGATCCAACAAGATCGCGATCGTCTGGCCGCATATGAGGCCTACCCGAAGCGCGATGAATTTGCCTTCAGCAGTCTGCAATCAAACGTGGTGCTCCGCTGGGAGTACCGCCCGGGGTCGTCGCTTTTTCTGGTGTGGACCCACGGCCGCAATGCAGAGGACGTGCTGAACCCCCTGGCCCCCTGGAACCGCTCTCCGTACGACCGCTCCTTCAACGATCAACTCGACACCACCTTCGACATCTTCCCCGAGAACGTGTTTTTGATCAAGCTGAACTACACGTTCCTGTACTGAGGTGACTTTACGCGTTGCACGTTTTTTCGTTTGTCAAGCGACACTATCCTTACGCACTTCGTCAGGTTGATGGTGGGTTGTAGAGGTTGTTTCTTGGTGTAAGCGAGGTCCTTTTCCTGTTCCCGGAGCCGGTCGCTGGCGGTTAACGTAGCCGGCGAACGCACGTACCTGTTTGGGCTAGGTGATGACGGGCTTAACGATCAAATGCGAATCTAATACTTAGGACAGTTTACAAATCAGGGCACTACCGCTTGACAAATCAGGCCCCTCCTCGTTTCGAGGAGGGGCGAGTTCCGACGTCGATTTATCGATGTCGGAACGGGGAGGAGTACTGCCCGACGTCAACGCGGATCATTTTTTTGCAACTCGACTTGACGGCCGAGTTTGAGAACATAGAGGCAGCGACCGGGGATGCCTTTTGATCCATCCGTCCGGCATCTCTTCGCTCCTCCCCATCCCGTCACCGCTACGCGCCGACGGGATTTGCCCCTCCTCGGGGCGAGGAGGGGCCTAGTCGTCAGATACGGTCCTGCTACAAAAAGTGTCCGAAGTATTAAATCAGGAGTTGAACGGTTCGGAAGTGTGCGTTCTCGATCTTTTTCTCCTACTAAACACCAAAAGAGGTCGTTATCCTGGACTTGATTACTTCGTAAGTGATGTTACGCTGGTGCCATGATCATGTCATGCTGAGCCCCGCGAAGCATCTGTCTGAAACGCGATTCTGAGCGAGAAACGACATCGTCTGCGTCTTAGAAAGATCCCTCACTACGTTCAGGATGACATGCCCCGGCCGATCGCGTAACATCACTTCTTAAGTAGCAACCTGGCCGATTCGAGGGCGCGGCTCGATCTTGCAAGGAGTGACCGTTGCGCTTCATTCATACGAATGCGCCTTCTTGATGGACGTTCATCATGAGAGGATGCGATACATCCTGGAACGTCGATGCGGAAACGGGGATAAGCGACAAGACGACGTGGTAATGACTTAGAGAAGCCATGTAGATGTCCAGCATGTGCCGTACTTCGCGTGCATAATCAACCTTGCCTTCCAATACCACCAATAAATCAACATCGTTGTCCTTCCGAGCATCGTTCCTTGCGTGAGAACCGAAAAGCACGAGATGCTTCAGGCGAGGACCGTAAAGCTCTCGAAGTGCTGTTCCTGCATCGTTGATGGCAGATCGGATAGCAGGACCTATCGAATGGGGTAGTGAAGCTATCATGGCATAACGCCGATTTTTTTGTCGCAAAAGGCGTAATTCTTCTATAACGCGGTAAACGTGTCGCGGATCTTTGGCAGGCCTGTCTCAGGAATACGAACGAATCGCTGGACCTGTGGAGACACAACATGTTGCGTCTCTGCGCCTACCCAAACAGCGATTCCACCACCTCCTTTACCACTTTCCCGTCCGCCTTTCCTTTCAGGTCTTTCATGAGGGCGCCAATGAGCATGCCGGCTTTCGCCTTGTCCGTCACACCCATCTCTGCCTGTTTGGCTTTGACGGCCTGAAGCACCTCTTCGCGGGACATCTGGGTGGGCAGGAAGGTCTCGAGGATGGCCAGTTCCTCGGCCTCCTTTTCGGCGAGGTCGGGCCGGCCGCCTTTTGTGAACTGATCGATGGAGTCGCGCCGCTGCTTGGTCATGCGCGCAATGACGGTGATCGCCTCCTCGTCCGTCAGGGTGTCCTGCGGCGTGCGTTTGGAGGCGACGAGTTCGTTGGTAAACGCCGTCTTGATGCTCCGGAGGGCATTCAGGCG
>JBGSPJ010000225.1:0-7296 GCA_041738655.1 Rhodothermales bacterium
CGAGCACGGCGGCCCGCGTCGCATCCGGGTACGGGTGGCCGGCACCGTCGATGGCGGCGCCGCCGATGAGGTATTCGGCCGTGTCGATCACAAACCCCGCCGGCTTCGCCACGGCCTGGAGGACCCGCATGGCTTCGCGGATCACGTCCGGACCGATGCCGTCGCCGGGCAGGGTTACGATGCGATATGTTCTGGTGGCTGCCATCGGCATCACGAGCCCATCGATACAGGTGAATCTGCCGTGTCGGCGGTTTTCTTCGGGCGGAGCCAGCTCATCATCGAGCGGAGCTTCTTGCCCACCACCTCCACCGGGTGATCGTGCGAGGCCTTGCGCATGCCGTCGAAGTTCGGCCAGCCGGCGTCGCACTCGGCGATCCATTCCTTCGCGAACTGGCCGGACTGGATCTCGCCGAGGATCTTTTTCATCTCGGCCTTCACCTGCGGCCCGATCACACGGGGGCCGCGCGAGTAGTTGCCGTATTCGGCCGTGTCGCTGATCGAGTAGTTCATGTAGGCCAGACCGCCCTCATAGTAGAGGTCGACGATCAGCTTCAGCTCGTGCAGCACCTCGAAGTACGCCAGTTCGGGCGGGTAGCCAGCCTCCGTGAGCGTTTCAAAGCCGGCCTTGATGAGGGCTTCCGAGCCCCCGCAAAGAACGGCCTGTTCGCCGAAGAGGTCGGTTTCGGTTTCGTCCTTAAACGTCGTCTGGATGACGCCGGCCTTCGCACCGCCGATGGCGGCCGCGTAGCTGAGGGCAAGCTGGAGCGTCTTGCCTGAGGCGTCCTGGGCGACGGCCACGAGGCACGGCACGCCCGCGCCTTCGGTGTAGACGCGGCGGACGAGGTGGCCGGGGGATTTCGGGGCGACCATGAACACGTCGACGCCGGCCGGCGGCTTGATCTCGCCGTACAGCACGCTGAACCCGTGCCCAACGCCCAGCGCCTTTCCGGGCTTCAGGTTCGGCGCGATGTCCGCGTTGAACACCTTCTTGTGGTGCTGATCCGGCACGAGCACCATGATCACATCCGCCCACGCCGTGGCCTCGCCCACCGGCATGACACGCAGCCCTTTTTCCGCCGCCTTCGCGGCCGACTTCGAACCCGGGCGCAACCCTACGACAACCCCCACCCCGCTATCGGTCAGGTTCAGCGCATGCGCATGCCCCTGGCTACCGTATCCGATGATGGCCACTTTCTTTCCCGCGATGATGCTCTGGTCGGCATCATAATGAACTGTCAATCCCATGTGAGCTACGTGCTATCGGTGTGAGTGAGGGAGTTAACTTCCGTGAACGAGGGCCCGCCGCATCGCCACGCGACCGCTGCGATGCATCTCTTCGATACCAAAGGGCTGCATCATGCCAACAAACGCGTTGATCTTCGTGGTCGGCCCCGTCAGTTCGAACGTCATCGTCTCGGCGGTGATGTCGATCACCTTGCCGCGAAAAATGTCGTTGATGTCCATGATCTGGCTCCGGTTTTTTTCGGAGTACCGGATCTTGAGCAGACAGAGTTCGCGCTCGACGTATTCCTGGTCGGTCAGGTCTTCGACCTGCACGGTGTCGACCAGGTTGTTCAGGTGCCGGAGCACCTGCTCGATCTTGCGCGCCGTGCCGGTAGTGACCAGCGTCATGCGGTAAAGCGTGGGGTCGTCGGTGATGCCGACGACGACGCTCTCGAGGTCGAAGCCGCGGGCGTAAAACAGATTGACGACGCGGTTCAGCGCGCCGATGGAGTTCTCCAGCAACACACTGAAGATGTGGCGGCGGATCTTCAGCGTGTCGTCCGCGAGCACCGGCTCGCCGGCGGCTTTTTTGCGGTAGATCTGCTGAGGCGTCAAGGTGGCCTGACTCATAGGGTTATCCGGGATACGAATGGGTTCGGGGCAGCGAGGACGCTCAGACGGCGTCATCGGCTGAATAGCGTTTCGTGATCATGTCGCCCGTGGCGGCGCCGGCCGGCACCATCGGGAAGACCATCTCATCCAACTGGACGCGGCACTCGATGAGCATCGGGGCGTCGGCGGACTTCCAGGCTTCCGTGAGGGCGGCGTCCAGGGCGGCCGGCGTCTCGACGCGTACGCCGCGGACGTGGTAGGCCTCGGCGAGCTTCACGAAGTCCGGATTCGTCGGCGCCAGGTTCGTGTGGCTGTAGCGGTTTTCGTGGAAGAGCTCCTGCCACTGCCGAACCATCCCGAGGAACTGGTTGTTGATGACGATGATCTTCACCGGCAGGTTGTGCGCCGACGCGATGGCCATCTCCTGCGAGTTCATCACGAACCCGCCGTCGCCGCTCACCGAAATTACCGGCGTGTCGATCCCCTTTTCACGCAGGCCAAAGGCCACACCGATGGCCGCCGGCAGGCAGAAGCCCATCGTGCCAAGGCCGCCGGAGGTGACGTGCGAGTACGGGCGGACAAACTGGAAGTACTGGGCCGTCCACATCTGGTGCTGGCCGACGTCCGTCACCACGACGGCGTCGCCGCCGGACTGCTCGCGCAGCTTCTGGATGACGCCCTGGGCGCGGAGCAAGCCGTCCTTTTCGTACTCGAGCGGGCACTCCTTGCGCCACACGTCGATTTCGCCGAGCCATGACGCCGTGTCTTTCGGGGCGACAAGCGGCATCAGCTTCTGCAGCACCTCCTTCACATCGCCGAGGATCGGGCAATCCACCTGGACGTTTTTGGAGATACAGGAAGGATCGATGTCGATATGGATCACCTTGGCGTGCGGGGCCCAGCTGTCGAGCTTGCCCGTCACGCGGTCGTCAAACCGGGCGCCAACGGAGAAGATGAGGTCGCAATGCTGGACGGCCTGGTTGGCGTACCACGTCCCGTGCATGCCGAGCATGCCCACCGACAGCGGGTCCGTCTCGGGGAAGGAGCTCAGGCCGTGGAGGGATGTCGTCACAGGGATCCGCGTGGTGCGAGCGAACTCGGTAAGGAGTTCCGCGGCGCGAGAGTTCAGCGTGCCGCCGCCCACATATAACAATGGCCGCTCCGATGCTTTAATCATCTGGGCGGCCAGTTCCACCTGCTTCATCGCGACGGGAACATGAGGGTTGTACCCGCGCATGAAGACCTGTTCAGGATATTGGAACGATGTGGTCGCGGCCAGCATGTCCTTCGGCAGGTCGACCACGACCGGGCCCGGCCGGCCTGTTTCGGCGATGTGATAGGCCTCTTTGATCGTCCGCGCCAGATCCCGCACGTCGCGCACCTGGTAGCTGTGCTTCGTGATGGAGCGCGTGATGCCGATGATATCGGTTTCCTGGAAGGCGTCGTTCCCGATGAGGTGGGTCGGCACCTGGCCGGTGAAGACGACGATGGGCACAGAGTCCATGAATGCGTCGGCGATGCCCGTCACGCAGTTTGTGGCGCCGGGGCCGCTGGTAACGAGCACGGTGCCGGCCTTGCCGGTGACCTTCGCATAGCCGGCGGCCATGTGCGTCCCGCCCTGCTCGTGCTTGACGAGGATGTGCTGAAAGCTGGGATTGAGCCGCGCGATCTCGTCGTACACCTTGATTACGGCCCCACCCGGGTAGCCAAAGATGTACTGTACGCCTTCCGCTTCTAGTGAGCGGACGAATATTTCCGCGCCGGACATCACTGAACTCGGGGTTGGCAACATCGTCGACTCGGTTGCGCCGTCACCCTCAGGCTGGGTTACCTTAGTGGAAGCGTCCTTCAGCATGGTTGCATCTCTGTTCTGAGGTTTCGCCAATCCCCAGATCCGATGCTATGTGCGAATGCGCTGCGTGGAAGTGTCCAGGGATTGACGTGCGATCTAGCCTAGAATAAGTAGATCGAGAATAATGGCTAGCCCGATGAGCATAATCATCCGGGCCAGGCCAATGCCATCAATCCCCTTCGCAAGTACGGAAACACCGGCAACCCGGAATGGCATACGCGCGGAAACAACCACCCCATGGTTTCGTTGGGCCATTCTATGGTTGATTCGGTAAGGCACGTCTGATTCTACGGCTGGTTGCGGGTCTGTTCTGGAAGGAAGTGATGCTTTGTAATAACGTGATCTGGCCAGACCCGCGCAATCCCGACAAACATCGGCAAACCGGCCAAAGCACTACGTCCCGCGTTCGAGCGGTACCGCTTCCAGTAAACTATTCTAGTCTTCCGTCTTAAAACGCCTAATTTTCTTCACCTCATTGTTCCGGCGTGCCAGATTAAATGACTGCCCGCTTCGCGATAAAATTCATCGCCCGCTTTAAGACTTCACGTTTTCTTAACACGACTCAGGGAGCGGAAGGGCTTTCGGGAAGGATAAAAAAGCCCCATTCTCGGCCTGCTTGCCAATTTTCGGGTGTCAGAGCGCCGGTTTTTCGCGCAGTTCGGTGGGAATGAGCTGGATGGCCGGGACGGTTTCGCCGCGCATGTAGGCCAGCACGGCCTGGATCGAGCGCCGGCCGATCTCGCGCGGATAGGTGATGATGTCGGCATACAACGCCCCGCGTTCGACGGCATCGAGCGCCTCCTGCTTGCCGCCAAACCCGATGACCTGTACCCGGCCACTTTTGCCGGCCTTCTCGATGGCCGCCAGCGCGCCGAGGGCCGTCTCGTCGTTGATCCCGAAGATGGCGTCCAGTTCGGGCCGGGCCTGCAGCATATCCTCGGTGGCCTTGAAGGCTTTATCCATCGATCCGCTACCGGGGAGGACGGAGACGATCTCGACGGCCGAGCCGGCCTGGTTCGCCGCGTCGATCGCCTCGCGAAAGCCCTTCGTGCGTTGGATGACGGACTCGACCTCCGGGTGATCCACGATCCCCACCTGTCCCTGCCCGCCGAGCATCCGGACGACCGCCTCGCCGGCCTTCCGCCCGCCGTCGTAGTTGTCGATCCCCACGTGCGCCACCACCTCCACCCCCTCTGCCAGCGCCGCAATGTCGGCCGTGAAGACGGGGATGCCGGCACGGTTCGCCTCGGCGATGGACGTCCCGATGGCCCGCGAGTCCGTCGGGGTAATGATCAGCGCATCTACGCCCTGCACGATGAAGTCGGCAATCTGGTTCTGCTGCTTCGCGATGTCGAACTCGCCGGACACCAGCATCACCTCCACCCCGTTCGCCGCGGCCTCCTGCTGGAGGGCGTCAACGAGCTCGAGGAAAAAGGGATGGGTCATGGTGAGGACCGTGACGCCGACCCGGTAAGCGCCGGGCTCGGCGGCTTTGTCGGCTGCCTTGTCGGCAGGGCCGGTACAGGAGGCGAGGAGGAGGGTGAAGAGGAGAAAGAGGCGCATGGTGTGGGGTTTTATTGAAGTTTTAATCCATGTCATGAGCAGCCTGTCGAGAGCCTGCCCCCGCGAAGGCGGGCAGCTAATGAAATCTGATGTAGAGACGCTCCTGTGGAGCGTCTCAGCGACGTTTCCGACCTGCAACATACCAGCAGGAAGACGGACACCGTTAGGAGACGCTCCACAGGAGCGTCTCTACGGCCGCCAATTTAAAATGATTTTACGAAGTTAAACCTTACCGCCCTAACGCGGGATAGGCTTTTACGAGGGCGCCAAGTACATCGCGGGTGCGGGGCAAGGCGTTGGGGTCGGCGTTGGGAAGGTCGTGGACGAGGCGAACGAGTTCGTCGGGGGTGTCGACATCGTACCACTGGGGCAGGACAGACACCACGCCGGCGCCGGACTCATCCGCGCGCTCGATGGTCTCGTCGAAGACGCGCTCGTGGCTGTACGTCATGTCCTCGAAGACCTGCGGGTAAAATTCGTTCATCCCCAGCAGATAATACCCCCCGTCCTCGCTGGGTCCGATGACAATGGAGTACGGGTCTTCGACGAGCGACTTAAACGCCTCCGCGATAAACGCGGAGGGCAGTGTCGGGTGGTCGGTGCCTATGATGACGGCCCGGTGGTAGCCGGCGAGGAAAGTCTCCAGAAACGCATGGCTCATCCGCGCCCCGAGGTCGGCCCCAACCTGCGTGTGGACGGTGGTGGTTTCCGGGACGATGCCGGCGGGCATCGGCATTTCGGTGGGGCCGAGGTAGAGCCGCACGTCCACACCGAGGGCCGTGTACTGCGCGAGGGCGTCGGCCAGGAATGCGGCGTAGAGGCCGGCGGCCTGGGCCGGGGTGAGGAATTCCGTGAGTCGGGTCTTGACTTTGCCGGGCTCGGGGACCTTGGCGAAAACGATGAGGGCGTTAGGATTCATTTCATCCGCCCCCACACCCGGTGCATGGCGGCCACGGCTCCGTCGATCTCCGCCTCCGTCGTCGCGCGACCGAGCGAAAACCGGACGGCGGCGGCGGCGGTATCTTTGGGGACACCCATCGCCAGAAGGACATGGCTCGGTTCGACGGCGCCACTCGTACAGGCGGAGCCGGAGGAGACGTACACACCCTCGAGGTCCATATTAAGGAGCACCATCTCCCCATCCACCGCTTTGCCAGCCCGGGGCGGGAAGGCGATGTTGAGGATGTGCGGAGACGAGGCCTCCAGCGGGGTGTTCACGTGAAATACATCGCCCAACGCCGCACGCAGGCCGGCCAGCAGACGATCCCGCAACCCGGTCAACCGCTCGAGCCTGATTTCATGACCGCTGTACGCCCGCTCCATCGCGGCGGCCATCCCCACCATGCCGGCCACGTTCTCGGTCCCACCGCGCCGGCCGCGTTCCTGCGATCCTCCCACGATCAATCCACCCAATTCTACCCCGCCCCGGACGTACAGACAGCCCACTCCCTTCGGCCCATAAAACTTGTGCGCCGAAATGCTCATCAGATCCACCCCCAGCTCATCCACTCGGGGCGCGAGGTGGCCGGCGGACTGCACCGCGTCCGTATGCATCCACCCCCCCCTCTTTCTAACTTCACTTGCAATAACAGCAATAGGGTTTAGCGCGCCGGTCTCGTTGTTCACATGCATGATCGACACCAACCCGTACCCAACCTCCAGCGCCGACGTCACGGCCTCGGACGAGACACTCCCCCCCGGCCCCACCGCCACATACCCCACCCGCTCCCCCCGCACCGCCATCGCCTCCGACGGCTTCAGGATCGCCTCGTGCTCGGCTCGGGCAGTGATGAGCCCGCCTCTTTGTGCAGATAGCGCCAGGTTGTTGGCCTCCGTCGCCCCGCTCGTAAACACGATCTCCGCCGGCTCGGCCCCGAGCAGCCGAGCCATGGTCTGGCGGCTCTCCTCCACCGCATGCCGCGCCCGCCGGCCAAGCGCGTGCACGGACGACGCGTTGCCATACGCCCCGCGGAGGTAGGGCATCATGGCCTCCAATACCCCGGGGTCGAGGGGGGTGGTGGCGGCGTGGTCGAGATAGATCATCG
>JBGSPJ010000235.1:0-2207 GCA_041738655.1 Rhodothermales bacterium
GCGGCGAACACGACGTAACGACCACGCCGGCGCACGGCCGCGCCCTGGCGGCCGCCATCCCGGACGCCCGGTTTGCCCTGATCGCCGGCGCCGCCCATCTCCCCCACATCGAACAGCCGGACGCCTTCGCGGCCCATATCCGGCAATTCGCCGCAGCCTCCTGATCCCATGAGCGACGATCGATACACCAACGGCATGCGCATCCGGAGGTCGGTGCTGGGTGATGCCCACGTGGACCGCGCCGAGCAGGAGAAAACCGACCTCGACGCCGGCTTCCAGCGCATGATCACGGAGATGGCCTGGGGAACGGTCTGGGCCGGCGGCGACCTGGACATCCCGACTCGCCACCTCATCACCCTCGCCCTCCTCGCCGCCCTCGGCAAAGAGCACGAACTGGCCATGCACATCCGCGCCACCCGACGCACGGGCGTCACCCCGGAGCAGCTCCGTGCCGCGTTGATGCACGTGGCCCTCTACGCCGGCGTGCCCGCCGCCAACGCAGCGTTTGGCATCGCGAAACGGGTGCTGGCGGAGGACGAATGATGCATGTGTAGGGTTACGCCGCGTGTTGGGCTGAAAAAAACGTCGGGTTACGCCGCCTGATGGGCGGCTAACCCGACCTACGGGGGTACATTGAACATTAATCCTCGAACCTTGAACCGCGTATGCTCGACCGCTCCATCCACCCCCCCTATCTCCACCCGCCCTACACCTCGACGGTGAAGCGGGCGCCGCATCAACCGCTCGTGCCGCTGGTGTATTCTCTGGCGGAGTTGACCGGGCCGGTGTATGGCCATGAAAGCGTCCGCGCCATCGACAACGACCTCACCCGCAACGCCATCGTCAACGGCGAGGCCATCGGGGAACGGATCATCGTCACCGGGCGCGTGCTGGATGCCGCCGGCCGGCCCGTGCGGAACGCGCTCGTGGAGGTCTGGCAGGCCAACGCCTGCGGCAGGTACATCCATAAGCTGGATCAACACGACGCCCCGCTCGACCCCAACTTCACGGGCGCCGGCCGGGTGCTGACCGACCAGAACGGCGAGTACCGGTTCACGAGCATCAAGCCGGGCGCTTATCCGTGGAAGAACCATCATAATGCCTGGCGGCCGGCGCACATCCACTTTTCCGTCTTCGGCACCAACTTCATCCAGCGCCTCGTCACCCAGATGTATTTCCCGGGGGATCCGCTGCTGCCGCTCGACCCGATCTACAACGGCATCCCGAGTGAAGCCGGCCGGCGCCGGCTCATCGCCGACTACGCCCACGACGTCACCCAGCCTCTCTGGGCCCTCGGCTACCGATTCGATATCCTCCTCGCCGGAAGGAATCAGACGCCGTTTGAATGACCTGCGTGCGGACACGATGTATCGTGTCCCTACGTGTCTACGGGATATACATCATGACACCGATCCAAACCGGAAGCCAGACCGTCGGCCCCTTCTTCCATTACGCCCTCATCACGGGCGATGATCAGCGGATCCTCGCAACCCCCCAGGCGCGCGGGGAGCACATCCGTATCGAGGGGAGCGTCTACGACGGCGACGGCGTGCTCATCCCGGATGCCATGCTCGAGATCTGGCAGGCGGATTCCGCCGGCCTCTTTCCACACCCCGCCGACCCGCGTCACCACGAGGCCGACCCGGAGTTTCGCGGCTTCGGGAGGTCCGACACGACGGGCGCCGGCAACCGCTTCTGGTTCCACACCGTGAAACCCGGTGCGCGTAAAAACGCCGATAGTACGACGGCGGCGCCATCCATCAACATCCACGTGTTTTCACGGGGGATGCTCCTGCACGCGCTCACCCGGTTGTATTTTTCCGACGAGCCGGCCACCGAGCAGGATCCGGTTTATGCCGCGCTGGACCCCGTCCGCCGGCGAACGCTGCTTGCCCACCGAGCCGATCTACCCGGACAGCCCACCTACCGCTTCGACATCCGCCTCCAGGGGGACGGCGAAACCCTCTTCTTCGATCCCTGACCCCATGGCCTTTTCGCCCGCTGACTCGCGCCTCCTCGGGCCGCTGTTCTCCGACCCGACCCTGGCCGACCTGTTCTCGGACGAGGCGTTCGCCCGGCGGATGCTGGATGTCGAAGCCGCGCTTGCCCGGGCGCAGGCGGATGTGGGGATGATTCCCGACGCCTCGGCCCTGGCGATCGCCGAGGCCGCCGGCTCGATGGCCATCGATATCGACGACCTCGCGCGC
>JBGSPJ010000249.1:0-14354 GCA_041738655.1 Rhodothermales bacterium
TCGCGGCGCAGTCGATCGGCGAGCCGGGCACGCAGCTTACGCTCCGTACGTTCCACATCGGCGGCGCGGCCTCGCGCATCGCGGCCGAAAGCACGATCCAGACCAAGTTCGGCGGCCGTGTGGTGTACGAAAACCTCCGCACCGTCACGTTCGACAACGGCGATTCGACGAAGGAAGTGGTGCTTGCCCGTCAGGGTGAAGTGCGCATCACCGACCCGAACGAAGAGGGCCGGCAGTTGATCGCCTACATCATCCCGTACGGCGCAGAAGTGCTCGTATCTGATGGCGACACCGTCGAGAAAGGCGCGGTTCTGGCCAGCTGGGACCCGTACAACTCCGTCCGTCTGTCGGAAGTGTCCGGTAAGGTGTCGTTCCAGGACATCATCGACGGCACGACGTTCCGCGAGGAATCGGACGAGCAAACGGGCTACAAGGAGAAGGTCATCATGGAAAGCCGCGAGCGTAATATGACGCCGGCCATCCTGGTTACCACTGCCAAGGGCGACGTTCGCGAGTACCCGCTGCCGATCCGCGCGCGTCTTCAGATCGATTCGGGCGATATCGTCCAGGCCGGCCAGGTGCTGGCGAAGATCCCGCGTCAGTCCGCCAAGACCCGCGACATCACGGGTGGTCTGCCCCGCGTCACCGAGCTGTTCGAGGCGCGTATCCCGACCGATCCCGCGGTGGTCAGCGAAATCGACGGCGTGGTTTCCTTCGGCGGCCGTAAGCGCGGCGCCCAGGAAGTGATCGTGACGAGCCGGGATGGCGACATCTCGAAGACGTACCTCGTCTCGCTTTCGAAGTACCTCATCGTCCACGAAAACGACTTCGTACGCGCCGGCGACCCGCTCTCCGATGGCCAGGTGTCCCCGCAGGATATCCTGAGCATCCTCGGGCCGAAGGCCGTGCAGGAATACCTGGTCAACGAAGTGCAGGAAGTGTATCGTCTCCAGGGTGTGACGATCAACGACAAGCACATCGAGGTGATCGTGCGTCAGATGATGCAGAAGGTCCGCATCACGGATCCGGGCGACACGAACCTGTTGGAGCAGGATACGGTCGACCGCTTCGTCCTCGAGGAGCTGAACGACGATCTGTACGACCGCTTCGTGATCGTGGACCCGGGTGGCGCCAACTCGCACACCGTGGGTGAGCTGATCAGCCGCCGGCGGTTGCGCGAGATGAACTCGGATCTCAAGCGGCGGGACTTGAAGCAGATTCAGGTCCGCGACTCGCAGCCGGCCGTCGCCGAGCCGATCCTGCTCGGTATCACGCAGGCATCGCTCTCGACCGATTCGTTCATTTCGGCCGCCTCGTTCCAGGAGACGACCAAGGTACTCACGGACGCCGCGATCAACGCGCAGGTCGACCCGCTCTACGGTCTCAAGGAGAACGTAATCGTCGGTCACCTCATCCCCGCCGGCTCGGGCCAGCGCCGCTTCCGCGACATCGTCGTGGGTTCGCGCAAGGAACTTGCCGAGCTCCAGGCCGCGATCGGGAGCAGCTCCGCCGCCGCCCGCGCCGCCACCTCGTTCTCGCCGATCGTTGGCAAAGCGAGCGATGTGGAGTCGGTGGAGGCTGACTGATCTCCGGGAGTCATCCTCTGAGAACATCAAAGGCCCTGACTGCTTGCGAGCGGTCAGGGCCTCTTGTTTTGTGTCTGGCGAAGGCGACCGGACTCACGGGTCGAGCGTGAAGATGTCCTCCGGGGGCGCGGCTTCCGTTTCGTCGGGGAGGGGAGTGATGGTGCTGAACGAATCGTTCAGGATGGGATAGCCGGCGCACCCGGTATGCTCGAACATCCACCAGGAGTACGGCTGCACGGCGAAGCCCTCGGCTTCCATCACCGTACGGAGGAAATCGCGATTCCAGCGGAGTTGATTGTCGGTGACGGGGTAACTGGCCGAGGCCTCCGGCGTCAGGGCGCCTACTTCGGTGGGCATGGCCAGGGGGATTCCCGAGTTCAGGTCGTACAGATTGAGCCCCACGGCGCAGGCGCGATTCTGAGGGCCGCCCACGGCCGGGTCGGAGAAGAAGTGTTTGAGCGTATCGGGGGCGGCCGTCCAGAGCAGGCGGGACAGGTGCCAGGGCTGATAGGCGTCGTAGATAATGAGGCCGTAGCCATCGCGTCGTACCCGTGCCTGGACGCGGAAGAGCGCGTCGGACGCCGGCTTCTGGAGCAGGGCGCGTGGCTCCTCGTAGATCGGCTGCCCGAGGATGTTGTCGCTCCCCGCATACCGGATGTCCAGGTTGAGCAGGGGATCGACGATGGCGATATCGACCAGCTCAGTGGCTCGTGTTGCCGGCACGTGAGGGGGCAAGGGGGTGCCGCGCGATTCCTGCAGGAGGCGATCGAGCGGTTGGGACATCGGCAGGGGGAACGCGGCGATGGGGTAGGCGGGGTTGGGGGCGCGGGTAAACGTCATGTTCGCCAGCGAGACGGCAACCACCTTGCCGGCCGCGTCGCGCTCGAAGCTGGCGCTCTCGCCGCCGAAGAGGCCTTCGTCCGGAAAGATGAAGGACGAACCCGCGTCGGGCGTGAGCGGAAAGTAGCGAATCCAATCGACCAGCGTAAAGAGCTGGCCATCCCGCTCGAGGACAAAGAGGCTGTGCACATCGTTATGATAGACCCCCACGAAAGGGAGGAGGTCGGCATTTTGCAGCAAGGTGGGGAGCGGTTCGCGGCGGGTGTACGTGTCGCTGCCCAGCTGGAGGGCGCCTCCGGGCAGCAGCGTCACGCGTGCTCCGTGTGCGTGCCGGTCGTCGGTCCGCAGGGTGTCGCCGGCGGTGGACTGGCGGAGCCGGGTGCGTCGGATATCCTGGCAGGCATATAACTCGCCGGCCATTTCCGAAATGGTGAGTTCGCCGGCCGGGCCCTCATATCGCCCAACGAACCGATCTCGGAGGGCGGGTAGGACGCGTCGCGTGATCGGGGTTGCGGGCAGCGGTTGGCCGGCCTGCTCAGCCCGAAGGAGGGCAAACGCATAGGTGGCAATTCGCTCGAGGACCGCATTCGTGTTCGCCAAGTTGGCGGCCACGGCGACGCCCATCTTGCTATCCGGCAAAACGTCGAGCCGAGCGGTGTAGCCGTGGAAGCTGTCGTCGATGTGCATACGGCGTTCCGCCCCGAGCGCCGATACGACGAATCCCAGCCCGTACGGCGTTTCCTGGCGCGCGGTCGCCGGCGGACGGGTCCACATCGCTTCGATTGCGGAGGGTGAGAGGATGGCGCCGTTTGGGCTCTCGCCGTCGGCGAAGAGCACGGTCAAAAATCGGCCGAGGTCATTTGCCGTCGTATAAAGGCTGAGCGCCGGCGCGGCGCCAGGCTCAAACAGGGGAGCGGAGACAGCACGACCGTCGTACGTCCAGTGAAACCCCTGCGCTAGCTTGCCGCGCAAATCGAATCGGGGCGTGAAGCTGCTCCGGCGAAGGTCCATACGGTCCAGCACGGCGCGGAGATGCTGCTCGAACGGCTTCTGTTGGAGACGTTCGAGGACGAAGCCGGCGACCGCAAAAGCCGCGTTGGAGTACTTGGTGAAGGTTTCGGGAGGATAAACGAGCGCAGTGGAGTTGAGACTGGCGACAGTAGCGTGCAGGGTGGGTTCGGTGGGGTCGAAGTAGTGCCCGATGGGTGATTCGCGCGGCAGGCCGGACTGATGGGAGAGGAGCTGGCGTAGTGTGATGGGATGGCCGAATGGATTCAGCGGCCTGAAATCGGTCAGGTAGGTCTCGATGGGCGCGTCGAGGTTGAGCAGTCCGCGTTCCTGGCGTTCGAGTACGGCGACGGTTGTAAACGCTTGCGAGACGGCGCCGACCCGATAGACGGTATAGGGGGTCGCCGGCGCCCGATTGGTCGGATCGGCGAAGCCATACCCGCGCTCGAGCACTACCCGCTGGTTGTGGATCAGGCTGATGGAGAGGCCGGGGATACCTTTGTCCGCCAGTTCGTGCTGGATGAAGGCGTCCAGGCTGTCTTCGAGCGCTGTTCGATCCTCATAGACAGCCAGCTTTTCCGAGAGCCAGGGGCCGGAACGGACGAGCAGGATGACGAGGCCTATGGAGCAGATCAGGAGTACGGCGCGCATGATCGGAGCGGGCTCGCGGCTAATGCGTGGCCAATGAGTCGGGCGTGCCGGCGGCGGGAACGCCGCTGCTGTCGGTTGGCGCGAAGAGTGAGTTCTGATTCTTTCGCTCGCGCATTTCCTCGATGCGCTGCTGGAGGACAGGATTCTGCGTGTCGTTGATGATGGCTCGGGCCGCGACGAAGGCGAGAACGACGGTGATCGCGAAAAATGCCGTCAGCAGCAGGCGCGATTGCGCACGGCTGAGCGGTCGATTCGTGGCGCCGGAATGGCGATCGGAGTGGCGGTCGGCATTGGCCATGACGGTATCGGTTGCAGCTATTCGGATACACCAGCCACGCGGCGTACGCGGCTTACGAACATTTGGCAATCAGGAAGAGCAATCCGAGCGTACCCAGGTACATCAGTGCGGTCGTCAAGAAAAGCCCGAGCGCCGCGAAGAGGGTACGGAATTCCCGTAGCCGTTTTTGACGGCGTCGTTTGCGATCGCGAAGGCGGGCCTGCCGGCCCGGCGGATGTCCGTAGATCAGCATGGGGGGAGACGCCTGATAGGCCGGACCGGCAACACGTCGCCGGCCGATGGCCGCGCTGAGAAACGAAAGTATCCCGGTCCGCGCTCAAATGCAAACGCACAAGCACGTGTCCGGCTTGACCGGCGCTTCCCTCGTCCTCAGGTAAAGTACTGGATGACGAGAAAAAGGGCGCCAAGGTAGGCGAGGACGGCCACCACAAACAGGATGTTCCGGAGGATACCACCGATCCGTCCGCGCTGGCTATCTTTAGAAAAATTATAAAAATGCATGGCATCGCACCACGCGCCCGGGCCAGGAATGGATTGGTGGTAAATGAAGCGGCCGTCGCGCCTGCGGTGTACGAGAGTGATGGAGTGGATAAAAAGTCTGCAACCGGTGGCTGTAACGGTAGTGCAGGGAAAAGAGTTGCCGTGACCGCCGTACTTCTACTGTCCTTACGTCTGGCAGGTCGGTGGGAAAACCGAGGAGGTCAGGCCAACGCTCCGGCTTCACCCGGCGGATTGGCCGGCACCAGCGGGGTGGCCTCCGCCCAGACACCAAGCAACACGACGAGATACCGCAGGGATTCGACGAGATTCTGGACGGTATTCCACTCGAAGCAGCTGTGGTAGTCGTGCCCGCCGTTAAACAGATTGGGTGTCGGGATACCCTGCTCAGACAGCCGCGCGCCGTCCGTGCCGCCGCGGACCACCTCCTCCCGCAGGGTGATGCCGGCGCGTTCGGCCGCGGTAAAGGCGAGGCTAACGGCCCGGGGATCGTGTGCGTCGATATAGGCGCGCATATTTTTGTACTGCTCGCGGAGTTCGAGCTCGATACGTGCCGTGGGATACTGGACGCGGTAGCGATCGACGAGGCATTCGAGCAGCCGCCGGCGGCGGGCCATGCCGTCGTCGGAAAAATCGCGCAGGATGAGGTGGGCCGAGGCCGCCTCGACATCGCCGGCGTGGAGCCCATGGAGGTGGATGTAGCCTTCGCGTTCGTCCGTGTGCTCGGGTGTTTCAGCCGAAGGGAGCGAGGCCATCATCTCGCATAAAATACGGGAAGCGTTCACCATGATGCCTTTGGCGTACCCGGGATGTACGCCCCGGCCGGCGACGCGAACCGTCGCCTCGACGGCGTTGAAGGTCTCTGCAAACACCGTATACATCCCGCTCCCATCGATCGTGTAGGCCACCTCGGCGTTGAAACGCGCACGATCCAGCTTGTCCACGCCGCGCCCGATCTCTTCATCCACGGTAAAGCAGAGACGGATGGGGGGGCGGGGGGAAGTAGTGTCGGCCAGGAGGTCCTCGGCGAGTTGCATGAGGATGGCGACGCCGGCCTTGTCGTCGCTGCCGAGCAGCGTGGTGCCGTCGCTAGTGATGATGTCGTGCCCGAGATGGTCGAGCAGGGCCGGCTGGCTGGCGGGGTCGAGCGTGACGGCCGGATTCCCGGGGAGCGTCAGCACGCGGCCGTCGTAGTTCGGGTGGATGATCGGCTTCACACCGTGCCCGGGCGCATCCGGCGACGTGTCGAGGTGGGCGAGGAGCCCGATCACGGGCGCGTCGCCGGCGCCGACGGCCGGGAGCGAGGCGTAGACGTAGCCGTGTGTGTCGAGCATTACGTCCGGAACGCCCAGAGCGAGGAGTTCTTCGGCCAGGAGCCGGCTGAGGTCTTTTTGTTTCTCGGTGGATGGGATGGTGGGGGAGGCAGGATCGGACTGGGTGTCGATCTGGACATAACGAAGGAAACGGGCCACGACGGGCGGGAGGTGCGACGAGGACACGGCGGTTCGGGATGTGAATGACAGAAGTGCGGGGACATGTCCTACCATGTCCCGTATGGCGGATGTTCGTCCCGAAAATGCCGGCGGGCTGAAAGCGCCGGCTTGATCCCCATGGATCGGGGTGCTATTCTGCGGGGCGCCTTCGGGACGAGGGGAACGGGCGTGAAGGGCGAACGGCCGCCCGCCCCTACGTTACGGGTTGGGAATCGGGCAAACGGACCAGAATTGTATGTCGACAGTATTTTTGATTTCGCTGGCGGTCATCGGGATCGCGTTGTTGTTGTTTCTGGTGATCGTCGTCCGGCTCCAGGCGTTTATCGCCCTGTTGCTGGCGAGCCTGTTCGTGGCGATCGCCGGCGGCATCCCGATCGGCGAGATCGCGAAGACGATCCAGGACGGGATGGGGAGCACGCTGGGCTACATCGCCGTGGTGGTGGGCATCGGGGCGATGTTCGGAGAGCTGTTGCAAGTATCTGGCGGGGCGGAGCGGATTGCGCGGACGCTGTTGGATCGATTCGGGGAGAAGAAGTCGCAGTGGGCGCTGGCGTTAACGGGGCTCATCGTGTCGACCCCCGTGTTTTTTGACGTGGCGCTCATTCTGTTTATCCCCCTCGTGTACAGCCTTGCTCGACGGGCAAAGACCTCGTTGCTGTTTTACGGTGTTCCGCTGATCGCCGGCATGGGCGTGGCGCACGCGTTTATCCCCCCGACCCCGGGCCCCGTGGCCGTGGCGGCGCTGCTTAATGCCGACCTGGGGTGGGTGATCCTGTTCGGGGTTATTGCCGGCATTCCCGCGACAGCGGTAGGCGGCATCCTGTACGGCAAGTACATCGCGAACAAGTTGTACATCGAAATCCCCGAGCACATGGCGCGCGACATGCCTTCGGGCGATACCGAATCCAAGGATTTGCCGTCGTTTGCTGCCGTGATGACGATTATCGGGTTGCCGATCGTGCTGATTCTGGCCAATACCGTCTCCGCGGTGGTGTTGCCGAAGGAGAGCCTGGTGGTCCAGTGGATAGGCTTCATCGGGCACCCGTTTATCGCGTTACTCCTTTCCGCCTTGCTGGCGTTTTACATTCTCGGCACATTGCGGGGGTATTCGCGGGATGACATCCAGCGGATCGCGACCCGGTCGATGGAGCCGGTCGGCCTGATCATTCTGGTGACGGGCGCCGGCGGTGTGTTCGGGAAAGTCCTCATCGCCACCGGCGTGGGCGCGGCGCTGGCCGATACGATGGCGGCCACGGGGTTGCCGATGGTGCTGCTGGCCTATCTAATCGCGCTGGTGGTGCGTCTTTCGCAGGGTTCGGCGACAGTGGCGATGGTGACGGCCGCCGGCCTGATCGCGCCGGCCATCGAAGCCGGCTCGTTCTCCGCCCCACTCGTCGGCTGTATCACGATTGCCATCGCCGCCGGCGCCACCATGGCGTCGCACGTCAATGATTCCGGTTTCTGGCTGGTTTGCAGGTATATGGGGATGACCGAAAAGCAGACAATCCAGTCGTGGACGGCCGTCTCCAGCATTGTAGGGGCAGTAGGGATGCTGGTGGTGCTGGTGATTAGTTTCTTTGTTTAAGGCTCAATGTGTAAGGTTTAAGGATATGGCCCTTAAACCTTGAACTTCGAACCTTAAACCCCTCAGATCCAGACGTTCAGCTTGTGGTGGTTGACCATGCAATGGAGCATGTCGCCGGCGGTGAGGAGGCCGATCATCTTCTGGGCGGCGTCCACGATGGGGATGCAGTGGATGTCTTCCATCACCATCACCCGCGAGATTTCGCGGAGCGTGGTGTTGCCGGTGGCGGTGAGGACGTGGCGGGTCATGACTTCGGCGACCATGACATCGGCCGGCGCGCGGCCTCCGGCCATGGTGCGCATGATATCGTGCTGGGAGAGGATGCCGACGAGTTTACCGCTGCGGTTCTTGACGGGAAGATGGTCGATGTGGTGCTCGGCGAAGAGTCGGACGGCGTCGAGCAGCGTCTGTTCGGGCTCGATGGTCTGCATCCGGGTTTGCATGACCTCCTTGGCAAACACGGCCTCTTCCAGACGCTGGTTCTGACGGGCGAGGGACTGGCTGTACGGGTTCGTGCCGGGGCCCCGGCGTTTGGTGAACGCGGCCTGTTGCTCGCGGTCCGGCTTACCCCGATCGGAGGGGGTTACCGGCCGGGTTTCATCCGGTTTATAGGTCGTCGGCAGGCTTTCGCCCACCCATTCGATAGGCATGACGACGCAGCGGTGTGTGCCGGGACGGTGCGCGAGAGGACAGGGTGCGGCCGGCCGGCGTGGCTAGGAGAGGCACTGGAACATGCAATGGCTTCTGTGCCACGCGCAACCGTCGGACTGAGTTCCTTGGGACGTTACGCGTAACACTACTTAATAGGTGACGGTACGCACGTGCCGCGATCTTGTCATGCTGCATGCACCGAGCGGAGTAGAGACGCTCCTGTGGAGCGTCTCAGCGACGTTTCCGCCGCGCTTGAAGCTATCTGGGAAACGGACGTCTTCAGGAGACGCTCCACAGGAGCGTCTCTACGGCCCTCAGTTTAAGCATGTGAGCATCAACAAACGCCCAGTGTCATTTCCGAAAAGAAAGCCCCGCGCAGCTGGGCTCCCGGTCTAAAGATGACATGCCCGTGCAACGCGTACCGCTACTCAATAATTCGGGTCATACGGGATGGGGCGGTGCGACTCGATGAAGTGAATGATGTCCTCCGGTGTGTCGTGGATGGAGATCAGATCGAGGTATTGCCGGTCGGCGGCGAGTTGGCGGAGCAGGGGCAACACAGGGGTGTGCTCGGTCCAGAATGCGGTGTTATAAAACACCATGGGGCTGACGACCTTGAAGCTGCCGTAGTGGTTCTGGGCGGCATCCATAAAGATCTCCTGGATGGTGCCGGCGCTGCCGGGCGCATACACCACCCCCGATGTCGCGATAGCGAGCAACACATCTTCCCGAATGCTATTGGCGAAGTATTTCGCGATGTGGGTGGCAAACTGGTTGGTCGGTTCGTGGCCGTAGAACCAGGTGGGGATGGCGAGGCTCTCGCCGGCATCCGGGTAGCGATCGCGGACGGCGAAGCCGAGGTCGAGGTAGGTGCTCGACTTGTACGACGGCTCGCCGGCGAGGATATCGATCGCGGCCTCGAGCTCGTCGGGCTGATACCGGGCCATGTGGGCGCCGAGGTTGCCGGCTTCCATCGCCCCCGGGCCGCCTCCGGTCGCGATGAAGTACCCACGGGCTGTGAGGCCGTGCGCGATATGGGCGACATCCCGGTAGGCTTTTTCACCCCGGATAAGCCGGTGCCCCCCCATGATGGCCACGATCTGCGGATGCTGATCGAGCAGTTCGTCGAGCGCATCGTCGATCGCGTGGTCGTGCAGGCGCTGGGCGAGGGCCTCGAGGATCGGCGGTGATTCGTTGCTGAGGCGGAAGCGGGTGAAGTGCTGATAGATGGTCATATCCAGCGCATCCCGTTGGAAGCTGCCCGGCTCGCCGCGTCGGTAGCCCTCCATCAACTCTTCGATCGTGTACAGCGTCGATCGGTAGGGACGGTACGGAACCCCGGGGAGGCGAGGGAAGATGAGCCCACCCGTGGTGACGATGTGGAGGAGGGCGCGATCATCGATCTGGCACCCCAGGAACGCCGCACCGGCCGCCGAGACGCCGAGTAAGGTCGCCGACTGGCTGGACAGGTCGAGCCCCTGGCACACCACACCGTCGAGGTGTTCGTGCTCCGCGAGGTGGGTGAGGAGGGAATCGACGGTGTCGATTTCGAAATGCATACGGTAGGCTGTCTGGCGTTTTCGAGTGCTCCTTCGACCAGGGGTCGAGAAGAAAAGCCGGCGTCACAACACCGGCCGGCGGGCATCGCCCCGGTCGTAGTTGCATACGCCGTTCGGGAAGATTGCTTCCAGGCGTGACCGTTGTTCTGGTGTCATGTCCCAATCTCCATACAGCCCTTTCCGTACGGCTTCGTCGATCGGTTGGAGGTGGCATTTAAATACATCGCCGGTGATGGGCGCGCCGGCGACAATCCGGGAGGTGCTGAACACGGGAAACCGTTCGGCGCAGGGGCCTTCCGGGCCGTCGTTCAGGAGGCCATTCCAGGCGTCGGCGCCGGCGTAGAGCAGGGCGCCCGAGGTATCGTAGCAGCTATCGACGGCCTGTTCGGGCTTGTTGCCGGCGACGCCGCGCTCGGGGTGCGCCTGGAGGTTGGTCATCCAGGCATCGATGGTCTGGAAGGCGAGCGGCGTCTGGTCGAATCGTTCCTGATTGGAGGCAGTGTCGGTGAACCAGACGACCTGGTTCGCGGCGTCGCCGTCGTGATTGAGCATCCGCTGGCGGATGGCGAACGACTGGTGGCTGTTGTGCATGTCCAGCACGGGCTCGAGGTAGTGACGCCAGTCGATGAGGGGGATGTCGATCTGCCCGGTGAACACCATCCCACTGGAATAGGCGGCTTCGATGGCGCCGGCGTCGGCCGTTGTGCGCGGCGCGGGCGGGTCGCCGGCGTCGTTCGGGCTGAGCGTCATGTTGCGGGCGCTGTGGACATCAACATCCCCCTCGGGCAGGAACGGGCGGCCTTCCTGGACGGATTCCTTCGCCGGCTTCCACCCACCGATGCGGGCGTTGAGGTCGATGAACTCCTCCGGGGAGATGTGGCCGTCGCGCAGGGCCTGGAGGCCGTATTGGACGCCCACGTTGTCCCACGTGCGTCGCGCGTACCCGTCTTCATTTTTACCGTAGATCTGGACGAGATCGTCGAAGTGGGTCCATTCGGTGCCGGCCTGATCCTCGGGTGAAATACCTGGCGCGGTGCCGTAGTGAGGGTTAAACGTGAGCGCCGTGAGGCCGCGCCAGCCCTCAATGCATTCCGAGAGCCCGGGCCGGCCGCCGTTGTACGGGTTCGCGAGGGTGTCCGACGCGTTCATCCCCTGGAGCCACGTGCGGTTAGACCATTTCGCCCATTTCGACTCGTGGTCTCTGGCCACCTCGGCGTCCATGTAGCGCTCGATCAGCTCGCAGTCGCCGACGTGGATCGTCTGGGTGATCATGTCCGGATACGCGTATTGCGGCACGCCGGCGTCGATCAATCCGGGATGATTCTGGCCATACACGTATTGTTGGATCCCCCCGCCCGAGCCCCCGACGCCGACGGTATACAGCGGCTTGCCGTACGCGGCGACAAAGCGGTTTTTGACCATCAGCGCGGTTTCGCCGCCGACCTGGAGGTCGTAGTGGGTGGAGGTGCGGGTGCCGGTCGAGTAGAGGACCGCGTAGCCGGTTTCGAGGCCGTAGGGGTACAGCATGTCCGACGGGCTCGGGTTGCCCTGGTAATGCCCGATCCCAACGCCCCCCTGGAAGGCATAGATGACGCGGCGATTCCAGGCGGTGAGGTCAGGGATGCCGGCATCCTGGCTGGCCGGCGAGAGCATCGCGATGCTGTAGATGAAGCGGTTGATGGTGCCGCGCTCCCAACGGACGATGAAGTCGACGGTCTGGCCGTCGAGCGTGGTCGTTTGCGCGAGATCGGCCGGCGGGGGGCCGGCGGGGTCGTAGGGTTTCCACGAGCCGTCGTCGGAGGAGCGGTAGACGAAGTCGATGGCGGTGAGGAGGGTGCAGTCGGCATCCACCGGCGCACCGAGACGGGCGCGGGCGCGGTGTTCGTCCGAGGCGCAGACGAACGGCGTCTGCGCGGGGCCGGAGAACATCGGTCCCTGGATGGGGTGATTGGTGAGGATGATCGAGGCCTCATCCCCGCCGGCGGCTATGTCCACCGTATTGGCGCCCTCGCGAAGCCCGGAGACAACGCCCTCGAGCCGGCCGTCCGCGTTGACGGCAAATCCATCAACCGGCGATCCGTTAACAAGGACGGACGCGGTGGATACGATAGACGATGCGCCGAGGATTTCGATGCGGGCTGCTCCTCCACTGACCCATTCCGCCGGCCCCGAGACGACGTCGATGCGAAGCGAATCGGCCGGGGCGCCGCATCCGGCAGTAACCATAATAAAGAACGCGATCCCCATCGCGCATAGGGAGGGGTGTACAAACCCGAACGAAACACGTCGGGTTACGGCCGGATGGGCGTATCCGCCCGAAGGGAACGAGGTGGCCGGCCTAACCCGACCTACGGGGGGGCGATGTTCCATTTCACTTTTGCCTTTTCACTTTTCACTTTTGCCTTCTCCGACGCCTTCCCACAACCCCTGGAGGTACATGGCGCCGAGGGCGCGGTCGTACAGCCCGTAGCCGGCGCGGCCGGACTCTCCCCAGATCATCCGGCCGTGGTCGGGCCGCATGGGGCCGGTGAAACCGACATCCCGGTAGGCCCGCATCACCTCCAGCATAGGGACGCTCCCGAAGCGGGATGGGTGTTCACTTTCGTGGAATTTTTTATCGCCTGTTACGAGCACATTACGCGAGTGGGCGAAGTGGATCCGGCCGGCGCCGCCGATTTCGCGGATGATGGCCGGCAGGTCGTTCGCCGGGTTGGCGCCGAGGGAGCCGGTGCAGAGCGTGACCCCATTGGCGGGGCTGTCAACGAGCCGGATGAAGCGCCGGAGCGCCGCCTGCGAGCCAATGATGCGGGGGAGGCCGAGGGTGGACCACGGCGGGTCGTCCGGGTGGATGGCCATTTTCACGCCGGCGGCCTCGGCGACGGGCACCACGCGTTCGAGGAAGTAGGCCAGGTGATCCCACAGCCGCTCTTCATCGACCTGCGTGTAGGCGTCGAAGAGTTCGTCGATCTGGCGGGCGGAGTAGGAGGTCGCCCAGGCCGGCAGGGATTTGCCGACGGACGAGAGGTCGATCGTTGCCAACTCGTCGTGGTCGTAGCTGAGGGTGGTGGACCCGTCCGGCATCGGAAGATCGATTCGCGTGCGCGTCCAGTCGAACACCGTCATGAAGTTGTAGCACAACACAGGGATGCCGGCGGCGCCCAGGTGCTCAATACTGCGGCAATAGGCATCGATATACGCGTCGCGGGTGGGCCGGCCGAGCTTGATGTCCTCGTGGACGGGGATGCTCTCGACGACGTCGAACGCCAGGCCGGCGGACTCGATGGATGCCTTGAGGGCCAGGATCCGCTCCAGCGGCCATACGGCCCCCGGGGGGAAATCATACAGAGCGCTGACGATGCCGACGAGCCCGGGGATCTGGCGGATATACGCCAGCGTAACCCGGTCATCGGCCCCGTACCAGCGGAAGGTCATGCGCATGAGCAGAAGGGGTTGTGGTTTCGAGAAGGTAAGTGCCGGCGTGCAAAGTTCAAGGTTCGATGTTTAAGGCAACCCTCTTTAATCATCGAACCTTGCTCCTTCACCCCTTCAAATCATCATAAACCCCGGGTGTTGGAGCCAGGACCGGAGGAAGAGCGGGTCCGAGACGTGGTACTGGAAGTAGCCGTTGACGATGCAGAGCCGGCCACGGAGGCGGGTGAGGTTGAGGTCTTTTTGCTTCTTGCTGTCGGTCACGCGGCCGGGGGTGAGGTAGCCGCAGTAGTCGACCAGCCCGCGCATCTTTTCGGCCAGGATGAGGGTGAGGCCGCCGAGGAGGTGGTGGTCGCAGGGTTCGGTTTCGTAGGTGCCGACGGTGAAGGCGTAGGTGGGTTTCCAGCCGAAGCCGGCGCCGATCATCTCGGCTTCCTGCTCGTCGATGATCGTTTCGTTGGTGTAAAAGCTCATGTACAGCCGGCGGGCCGGCCCGCGGAAGCGGATGCGGATCGGGTAGCCGTTGGCGAGCGAAAAATCCCACCCCTCTTCGTCGAAGAGGCCGGGCTCGAAGGCAGTGCTGATCTTGCGCAGCCCCTGCTCGAGGACGTTGATGTGGTTGTCGGTGAGCGGCTTTCGCAGCAGGATGCGCGCGCGAAGTCCCATGAGTCCGGTGATCTGCGGAGAGCCGGCGTCGCCGGCGGGGCACGGTGTATGGCTCTCTTTCGTCGCGGCGGCTCAATCTGGCGAATTTGC
>JBGSPJ010000258.1:0-4670 GCA_041738655.1 Rhodothermales bacterium
TCGGCGAAAACGCCCGTGGCCTCCGGGCGGAAGTCTGCCGCGGCCTGGAGTGCCTCGGACTCGTACTCGACGCCGAACTGAACGCCACGGCGACGCCGGATGCAGACCTCGCCGCGGCCGGATCGCCGGCGCGCATCCTGGCCATCCACACCCGGGAAGATGGGATGATCGCTCGAGAGACCCTGCGCGTGCTGGGGGAGGACTTTTCCAACGGCATCGGTGTGTGATCAGGTGCAGGGGGCGGTGTGCAACAGGGTCGGGGTGCAACTATGGAGCCGGCAGGTTGTATGTACCAGACACCCGGGTGAGATCGCGCTGCGCATCAGGTCGCTCACATCCGGGGTGTGACGTGTGGAGGATTCGGACATCGAGCGGGTGGGCATGGGTTGAAGCGGGGAACCGTATGGTAGCGCAACATAGCGTGAATGGCTGGTACATGACGGCCACCGGGTTTTGGGTGGACGAACCGGGGGCAACGTTCTGCTAAATGACCCCGAGCGACCCAAACGCATTGCCTTTCTTGGCGACTTTCTGCCGCGATTGTGCGGGATTGCCACGTTCACGCATGACCTGTGCGAGGCGGTCGCCGAGGCGGCGCCGGCGTCCGACTGTTTTGTCGGGGCAGTGAACGATACCGTGGATGGGTACGCCTATGCGCCGCGCGTCCGCTTCGAACTGCAGGAGCAGGACCTCGATTCGTACCGTCGTGCGGCCGACTTTCTGAACTTCAACAACGCGGATGTGCTCTGCGTGCAGCATGAGTTCGGCATTTACGGCGGCCCGGCCGGCCGTCATCTGCTGGCCTTGCTAAAGGAAGTGCGGATGCCCGTGGTGACGACGTTGCACACCGTCTTGCGCGAGCCCGACGCCGCCCAGCGGCTCGTGATGGACGCGATCGTCGCCCGCAGCGAACGCCTGGTCGTGATGGCGAACAAAGGCGCCGAGATTCTGCGCGAGACGTACGGGGCGCCGGCCGGCAAGATCGACATCATCCCCCACGGCATTCCGGATGTCCCGTTTATCGCCTCGCGTCATTACAAAGAGCAGTTCGGGGTAGAAGGCCGGCAGGTGTTGCTCACGTTTGGCCTGATCGGCCCGAGCAAAGGGATCGAGTATGTGATCGAAGCGCTGCCGGCCATCGTGCGGCAGCATCCGAATGTGGTGTACATCGTGCTGGGCGCTACGCATCCTCACCTCGTGGCGCGTGAGGGCGAGCAGTATCGGCTGAGCCTCGAACGTCTCGCGGAGGACCATGGCGTGCAGGAGCACGTCATCTTCTACAATGCCTTCGTGTCCATCGACGATATCAAAGAGTTTATCGGGGCGGCAGACATCTATCTCACGCCGTACCTGAACGAGGCGCAGGTGACGTCCGGCACGCTGGCGTATGTGTTTGGCAACGGTAAGCCCGTCGTGGCGACGCCGTACTGGCACGCGCAGGAGCTGCTGGCGGATGGACGCGGCGTGTTGGTGCCGTTCCGAAATCCGGCCGCGATCGCGGAGAGCGTGTGCGGGTTGCTGGCGGATCCTGTCCGGATGGAAACAATGCGGAGCGCGGCCTACGCCGTGGGGCGCGGGATGATCTGGCCGGCCACCGCGGAGCGATACCTCGACACGTTTCAGCATGCCCGGGCCGACCGCAACGCGCGGCCGCGCGCGGCGTTCGCCGGCTGGACGCTCGACAACCGCCCCCCCGATCTGCCGCCCATCAAACTCGATCATGTGGTGCGGATGAGTGATGGCACGGGCATCTTCCAGCACGCCATCTTTAATGTCCCCAATTTCCACGAGGGGTACTGCACCGACGACAACGCGCGCGCCTACATCCTGTGCACGCTGCTCAACGAGGGGGCAGAGCATCCGGCGGTTAAGCAATTGCGGACGTTGACGACCAGCTACCTCGCGTTTCTGGCGGCGGCGCTGGATTACACGAGCGGGCGGTTTCGCAACTTCATGAGCCATGGCCGGCAATGGCTGGAGGATTATGGAAGCGAGGACAGCCACGCGCGGGCCCTGTGGGCCACCGGAGTCGGCGCCGGCAGGTCGCGCAACGAGGGGCATCAGAAACTGGCCGCGCAGCTCTTCGAATCGGGGTTGACGGCTGTCGCGGACTTCTCCTCGCCCCGGGCGTGGAGTTTTGCGTTGTTGGGTCTCCACGAATACCTCAGGCGGTATCCTGGCCATACTTCGCTCCTTGAGATGCGCGCCTCGTTGACGGCCAAACTCGTCCGGCTCTGGAACGACCATGCGACCGACGACTGGCCCTGGTTCGAGCCCGTCGTCACGTACGACAACGCGCGTATCTGTCAGGCGCTCATTCTGAGCGGTCAGTGGATGCCGTCAAGCGAGGCGCTGGAGATCGGCCTCAAGTCGCTGCGCTGGCTGGTTTCGATCCAGAAGACCCCCGCCGGCTGTTTCCGGCCGATCGGCAGCGACGGGTTTTATGCGCGCGATGGGGCGCGGGCGGATTTCGACCAGCAGCCGGTCGAGGCGCAGGCGATGGTGTCGGCCTGCCAGGAAGCGTATCGAGCCACGAGAGATCCTGCCTGGACACGCGAGGCAAGACGGGCTTTTGAGTGGTTTCTCGGTCGCAACGACCTCGGCATACCGCTCTACGACTTCAGTACCGGCGGCTGTGGCGACGGGCTCCACGGAGACCGGGTCAATAAGAACCAGGGGGCGGAGTCCACGCTGGCCTTCCATCTGGCGCTGGTCGAGATGAATTACACCGGCCATCCAATCACTTCCTCTCCATTTCCCACTTCATGAATCCAGTTCGACTTCGTCGCCACGAGATCACCGTCCTCCCCGAGACCGCTCGCGTTATCATCCGTCCGTTTATTCCCTCCAACGTTCACCTCATCGCCGCCGTCCTGGATCGGGCGCTGGCGCTTACAGAGCCTGAGGTCGTCCGTGCCCTACGCGACGTGCACGAGGCCTTTGACGGCCGGCACCTCCAGATCGAGCCTTCCCTGCTCGCCAACTACGAGAAAGTACGACGCCATCTTCCTGATCCGGAGGGGCTGTCGCAGGCGCGTCAGCTGTTGATCGGCGCGTTGTTTTCGGGCGAGTACGCCCTGGAGTCGGCCGCCATTTTTAATCCGTCCATCGTGCCCCATCCTGACCAGCGGAAAGCGCCGGCGGGTGGGATGCGGTTTATCATGAGTCTGCGCGCGACCGGGGAGGGGCATATCTCGTCGATCGAATTTCGAGCCGGCAGCATCGCGTCGGATGGGTGGATCGAGCTGGATACCGTTTCACGGTTCGTCAGCGCTCCCCACATTGTCCCGAATCCTGGTTATATCAAGTCGCGGTTCAGCACCAAACTGCATGAGATGGGGGAGGATGACGAGATCGTCGCCGCGGTGATGGCGCCACTTGAGGATCGGTTCACTCGGAGCCAGCTCAAAGACAGTATGGCAGCCGTACGAAACGATGCCCAACCTTCCGTGGGCGACAGGCACCGTACGCTCGAACGCATGCAATGGCTGGCGGACTCGAACTACGAACTCCACTTCGCGGAGACCCTCGCGGTGAGTGAGCGAATCATTTTCCCGGTCTCGCCCAATGAGATCAACGGCATTGAGGATGCCCGCTTCGTGCGCTTCCGCGACGACGACGGTTCGATCACCTACTTCGCCACCTATACGGCGTACAACGGGCGCAGCATTCTCCCCCAGTTACTGGAAACCCAGGATTTCCTGGACTTTCGGGTTCAGACCCTTAGCGGGAGCGGCATCCAGAACAAGGGCATGGCATTGTTTCCGCGTCGCATCGCCGGCCGATACGCCATGCTCTCCCGCCAGGACGACGAGAACATCTTTATCATGTTTTCGGACAGTCCGTACCGCTGGAGCGGTCCGGAGGTGCTCTTGCGACCGGCCGAATTGTGGGAATCGGTGAAGATCGGCAACTGCGGATCGCCCATCGAAACGGAAGCCGGCTGGCTGGTGATCACGCACGGCGTCGGCCCGATGCGCAAGTACTGCATCGGGGCGGCGCTGCTCGACCTCGACGATCCGACAAAGGTCATCGGGCGTCTCCGCGAGCCGTTGTTGTCGCCGGAAGGGAATGAGCGGGACGGCTACGTGCCGAATGTGGTGTACAGTTGCGGTTCGATGCTGTTCGGCCGCGAGCTGATCCTGCCGTACGCCGTGAGCGACCGGGCCTCCGCGATCGCATCGGTGTCGCTGGACGATTTGCTGGCGGCGTTGGTGGCGTCGGGGGAGTGATTGAATGCCAGGCAGCGGCGGTGTAGTTTCGTGGGCATCCCATCCCCATCCCCAGACGCCCCGATGAAACTGTTTCGAGTCCTTGCCCTCCTCATCCTCCTGACCACTTCCGTAGCGGCCCAGCCTTACGATCCCGCCTCGATCGATACCTTCGCCGGCCGGCCGCGGCTGTTTGTGCTGACCGACATCGGCAACGAGCCGGACGATCAGATGTCGATGGTCCGGCTCCTCGTGTATGCCAACGAAATCGACATCGAGGGGCTGGTGGCGACGACCTCCACGTGGCAGCGGGCTACCACGAATCCGCACACCATCCGGGACATCGTGGCTTCGTATGGCGAGGTCCGGTCGAACCTGCTGCTGCATGCCCCGAACTGGCCGCGGGCCGAGGACCTGGCAGCGGTCATCCACTCCGGCCAGCCGGCCTACGGGATGGCG
>JBGSPJ010000287.1:0-2591 GCA_041738655.1 Rhodothermales bacterium
CGTCCGCGCCAGCGCGTCCGTGTCGCCGGGCGGGATCATCCAGCCCGTTTCGGGGCCGACGAGGTCGCCCACGGCGCCGACGTCCGTGGCGATGACGGCGAGGCCGGACGCCATCGCTTCCAGGATCACCGTCGGCATCCCCTCGGCATAACTGGGGCAGATGAGGACGTCGGCCTCGCGGAGAATCCCTCGCATCACCCCCTCATCGCGGACCGCACCGCGGTAGGTGACGTGGGCCGAATTCAGCTGCAGCGCCGGCGGGATCGGCCCGACGAAGTCGATGTGGAAGGCGTGTTCGGGCGCCAGATTCGCGATCACCTGGTGCAATTCCTCGATACCCTTGCGCCGCTCGTAGCGGCCGATGAAGACAAAGCGGACGGGGTCCCGCGCGGCGCGCTCTTCGGTGTGCGAGTCGGCGGAGAGCCAGTCCGCCGTCACCCCGTTCGGGGACTCGACGAGGTGCCGGGGGACGACGCCCGTTCTGGCGAAGACCGTCGCCAGGCTGCGTCCGAGCAGCAGCGCCACATCGGCGTGTTCGACATTCCAGCGGACAAATGGCCGGAGGAGCCACTGTTCGAGCCGTGCGTGGAGCGACGCCGGCTTCTGCCACATCTCGAATCCGTGGAAGTTGACCCCGACGGGAGGGACGGCCGCGCCCTGGCGTTTCTGGCGGATCGTTTCCCAGCCGGCGAACCCCTGCGCGTAGATGAAATCCACCTCCAGCCGCTCGCGCAGTGCCTGCCATAGAGCGGCGGAAGACTGGAGCGACTCCCACACATAGTGCCCCGGAAACCGCCGTGCCGGTGCACGGTCGACCCCGAAAAGCCGCAGGTTGGCCCACTCGTCAGGCGTGAACAGCTCCGCCTCGTCCACAGCCGGCGCATCGAAGGGGCGGACGTGGTACAGGTCCACCCGAGCGCCGGCGCGCGCCAGGTGCTTCGCGAGGTAATACGCGTGCTTCTGCATCCCCCCGATTTCAAAAGGGAAGAGGCCGTCGGTGAGCAGGGCAAGGTGCATGGGGTTGGGTGAGCTCGACTTCGTCATCCCCGACCCCGATCGGGGATCCAGTCGAATTGCAATCCTGCTGGATCCCGCATCAAGTGCGGGATGACGATGCGCTTTTCGGCCAGGGTTTCCAGCACGGCCTCGGCGTTGTGGCGCCAGGTGTACGAGTCCATCACCTTTGATTGGAACCTCGCGGCCATCGACTGTCGTTCGGCTTCATTTTCGATCAAAAACTGGATATGCTGTGCCAGGTGATCGGGCCGGGACTCCGTTAGTAGGCCGTCGATGCCATCTGTAATCAGTTGCGCGATGGTCGTGTTGTCGGGTGCGATCACGGCTTTGCCCAGCGCACCGTATTCGAATAGCTTTGTTGGCGATCCATACCACAGATTGTCCGGCAGGACCGCGATGTCCATCGCGGCGATGTAGTTGTAGACGTCGGATGGGGATACGCGACCCGCAAATACGGTATTACCCATCACGCCCAGGTCTCTCGCGAACTGCTTCATTTCCGGGAGAAGTGGCGAATCGCCTACGATCACCAGTTTGATATCGGCATGCCGGCGCGCGACCAGCGAAAAAGCCTCGATGAGCAAATCCACGCGTTGCCATTTGATGATCGATCCAACAAACCCGATGACGGTGTGCTGCCGCAGGTTATGCTGATCGAGCAATTCATTTACCCTCCCAGGTGTCGCGACAACCGTTGATGGATCGATTCCATTGGGCGTGCAGATGAACCGGTCAGGTGAGAGTCGATGTTTGTCGACGAAATAGTCGATAAGGCCGGCCGAGACAACAGCCGTTTTTGTCGTCGTTGTTAGCTGCTCAAATTCGACGCGATTTGCCTGGCGTTCCATGGCGGAAGGAGACTGCCTTAAGACTCGGTTTTCATCGATGTACGGCGAGTTCATCTCCAGGCAATGAGGGATGCCGCTCTGCTTTGCCGCACGGACGCCTGAAGGCTGGAGGTATGCGGCCCGTTCGTAGATGAAGTCGGGCTTCTCTCGTTCGATCACTTCCAACAACGCCTGCTGATAGTCTTTATCCGCGCGCTGCAACAGGGCGTCTTTGATCGACACCCACAGCCAGGTTGGTGTCACGCTCTTTAATTTTGATAAGCTATTTCCCGGCGCTTGGGCGCCGTCCCCCTTCAAATCCCCCACGATCAACGGCCGCACCTCGTGGCCGGCCTCCTCGAAGGCCTTGATCATCTCGCGCATATGGGTGCCGTAGCCCGACGGACTGTGGAGCGACAGGTCGGGGTGGGGCGAGTAATACAGAATCTTCATGGGGCCGATACTCGATTATGCTTCAACCCCCACCCGCGCCATTCCGCGGAAGAGGGCGTTGCCTTCGATGAGGTCGTCGTACGCGCCTTCGGCGGCGATGCGGCCCTCGTCGAGGAGGTAGATGTGGTCGCAGTGGCGGACAGTGGCCAGGCGATGGGCAATCATGATGAGGGTGATGCCGGCGCCGGCCTCGCGGATGCGCTGGATGACGGTGGCCTCGGTGAGGCCGTCGAGCGCGCTCGTGGCCTCGTCGAGCACCAGCACGTCGGGTTCGAAGTACAGCGCCCGGGCGAG
>JBGSPJ010000290.1:0-2894 GCA_041738655.1 Rhodothermales bacterium
CGCGTCGCGGAGCGCCGGCGTGGAATCCGCGAAAGCCACCAGGTCTACCCGCTAGACCGTTTCGCACTTGCGGCGGAAGGGGCCCGCGGGTTCAACCCGAAGGGCGCGGAGCCCCTCGATCAGCGGGGCGGACTGGCGAACGGCGTCGGCGTAGCGCCGGTGGGCGCTATACTGCTTGAGCAGGTGGATGTTTGTGAGGATGTTCTCCTGCGTTTTGGCGCCAAAGCCATCCAGATCCGCCAGCCGGCCGGTGGTGCAGGCCTCTTCCAGGCCGGCGATGGAAGTAATTTCGAGCTGTTGCCAGATCGCGCGTACCTTCTTCGCCCCCAGCCCCTTGATGCGCATCATGTCGAGCACGCCGGGGGGGATCGCTCCGAGCAATGCATCACGCGCCTCAAAGCTGCCGGTCTGCACCAGTTCCGTGATCTGGGCGGCGAGTCCGCTGCCTATTCCCTTGACATCTGTCAACGTGCCGGCCTGGAGCAGGTCAACCGCGGCCGCGTCGAGCCGCTCGATTGTCCGCGCCGCGTTTTCCATCGCGCGGGCGCGAAACGTATTTCCGCCGGTAAGATCGATCAGGGCGGAGGTTTCCTTGAGGAATCGAGCTATCGTCTTGTTGTTCATCATCGGCACTCGTTCAGGTGGAGGAGCGCCGTAATGTACGAAAAGGGGTTTAATGTTCGAAGTTTAAGGTTCAAGGGGTTATGAACGCATCATACCTTAAACCTTAAACCTTAAACCTTGAACATTAAACCTTAAACCACCCCCGTCAGCGCGCCCGAAAGAGAGCGTCGGCGCTCATGGATTCTCCGAGGGTGTGGCCGATGATGACCACGTTGGGATCGTCTTCCTGGACGTCGTAGGCGGCGTATCGGGTGTTGATGCTCGAAATACGCAGCCGGTTGCCAGGCAGGCGCTGCACCTGCTTGACCATTTCGTGTCCGTCCAGACGGAGGATATAGAGTCCGTCGTGGGTGACACGATCCGCCGGCACGTAGTGGTAGGTTTCGCCCGGGGCGAGTTCAGGAAGCATGCTGTCGCCGCGGATGGTCACCGTGTGTTGGATCTGGCGGGCGAGCGCCGCGGATTGCTTCTTGCGGAGTTCCATATACATAAAGGATGGTTTCGGGAGTGATGGGTACAATCAGGGTTTCGGCTGGACCGCTTCGTCGCCGGCGTAGGCGGAGGCCAGTCCCATTTTGTCTCGGATGAGCCGAATGGGTTTGACGAGCGGGTAGAGGAAGGAAAGCGCGGGCGGTAGCGTGACCATCGCCCGGTCCTTCTCGTTGCCGTACAGATACAGTTGCGCGATATGCCAGTAGTAGGGCAGTCGGTCGCGGAAACGTTCGCGCATCTGCAGGTGGAAGTTTAACTGGTATTTGGGTGGTAGATCTTGCCCGGTGAAGAGGTGCTGGACGACGGCGTGGGTCAGCTGGCCGACCGTTCCATCCCAGCGAAGTTCTTTCCTCATGTCGCCCGGGAGTTCGATGTCCAGCAGGTGCTGTGCGAGGTCCAGCCCCAGCAGTAGCATGCGTTCGGCCTGGATCTCCCGTGCGCGCCGGCGGGCTTCTTCAACCGTGCCGTCTTCTGCGTGGCGTACGACCAGCTCGGCGATGTCGCTGATCCACCGGAGGCGTTCCCAGAAGCTCTTGGAGCCGTGCGCGCAGAGGTATAGCAGCATATCCGCCGGCTCGAACATGAGCACACTTTTGCCCATGATCGGCATGGGCTGCGCCCGCGTGAGGACGTCGGCGGGGTCGAGCCGGAAGGTGTGGACGCGGTTCAGGAAGGACCAGTGCACTTCGAATACGACGCGCTCGTCGTGGCGCACGAACTCGAAGCCCATCTGTGTCTCCAGGAACGCGGCTTCCTGCTCCGGGCTGAAGGTTCGAAACGCGTGGTACCCGTTGGCCTCGAATACCGCCTTGACCCGTGGGAAATCCTCGCGGGAGATGAGGATATCGAGATCGCTAAACGGCCGGACGCCGATGTCGTCGTACAGGTAGGCGCTCAGCGAGGGGCCCTTGAATGGCACCACGCGCAGGCCTTCCGCCGCCATGATATCCAACAACCGCAGCAATTCGCGCAGCTGGAAGAGATTCGTGACGGACTGTTCGCGGACGTGGTTGGTCAGGAACCCCATCACTTCCGCCGGTGGCGCCCACTCCGGGTTCTGGCTCAGAAAGCGGTGTAGGAGCGGGAGAATGTTGTGCGAACGGGCCTGTTTCAGCACCAACTGCCAGTTGAGCGCCGATAGTGACGCCGGATCCGGCTGCAACCGCTTGTGCGGCGCGGCGAGCGGGTAGGCGCTCTGCAGCAGCAGGCTCTGTTCGAGTACTCCGGGGAAGGATGACATACGACGATACTATTGGCTCGTAGAGTGGGCGCTTTTATGCTATTCGTTCTGTGCGGCAGTGGATGCGAAATCTGAAGCCATTTACCGGGCCATGCGATCACCTTTCGACCGAATGAGCATAGTCTTGTGACATTTAACCTGTGCGCCATGGGCTAAACTCCACCCTGCGCCCGGTCCGCGAGAGAGATTCGCGAGGAGACGAGCACGAAGGGTTGGCCCCAAAATAGCGAGGGCCGGACAACTCTGGCATGCGCCATACCCCGTCTTGAGCGATGGCCTCTGGATCGTTTCGCGGAGCGCCGGCGCACGAGCCCCCTCGGCCGAACGGCCCCATCGCCGTGCTGCCGCTCGACGTTGTGCCAGCCATGGCATCGTTTACCATGCAAGAATAGCACCTATTCGCTATCCCCTGTACCGACTGGTTATTCATCGCGTGTCGTCGATGCAAAAAACGGTTGACAGTTTGATGGAGCGTCCCGAGGACCGCGCCGCCCGCATTCGCGGCGCCGGCGACCGGCGAAGGGCGCATCTCCTCTGG
>JBGSPJ010000354.1:0-12501 GCA_041738655.1 Rhodothermales bacterium
GCCGGCTTCGCCACGGCGCCGGCCGGCCGATGCTCCACGTCGGCGTCGACCTCGAGGAGTCGAGCAGCGATGCCCTCTGGCACAGCGACATCGAACTGGTCGCCACCACCCCCTACGAACGATCCGAGCCCTCTGCCCCTATCCCTTCATCGACCCACGAGGCGGAACGACCCATGTCACGCGAATCATCCGATATCATCCCAACCCAGCCCCCCGCCTACGCCCTTTCCAATGGCCACGACCGGGAGGCCGCGCCGCCGGCCCGAGCCTCTTCCCGAGAACAGGGCCGAGAGCACGAACTGGAGCAGCTCGTCGTGAAGATGGTCAAGTGGCAGCAGGTGTTTGTCGGTAGCATCCTCGCCATCGTCTTCCTGGCGATGATCGGGGTGATCGGAGGCGTGTTTTTCGCGCCGGGCCTGGCGCAACGGCTGATGGCAACGGATCCAGGGGGATCGATCCCCGAAGCGCAGGCCGCGCCGGCTGTCGTTGCGCCGCTGCCGGCAGCGCCGTTGATCGACAGCCTGGCGCTTGCGGCGGCGATTCCCGCCACAGACGTTCCCGTTGAGGAGGCGGCGATCGAATTCGATCTGTACGAGCCCGAACCGATCGCGACAGTGCCCGATGCGGTGGTCGATGCGCCCGTTCGGGAAGATGAAAGCGAAACGCGGGACACTGAAACGGCATCTCGCGAAACACCGGCTCGCGAAACACCGGCCCCAGAAACACCTGCACAACCCGCCCCCGTGGTTGTAGAGCCCGAGGTGGCGGAGGACGTGCTCGAAGAGCCGGCGCCAGTCGCGGCGGAGCCGCCGCCGATGTCGCCCGAAGCGTTGGCGGAGCTGTACCGGCGCGAGCAGTACACGTATTACCGGGCGCAGGGGGACAGCCTCGTCCGGCTGGGTTTTCACGCGGCGGCACTCCACCTGTACCAGTCCGCCCAGCGCATTGAACCCACCGATGCCTACGTGGCGACGCAACTCGCGGCGATCGAAACACAGCTCCGGCACGACGCGCGCCAACGGGAAATCGCCGATTCGCTCAAGGTGAGGATCGGAAAAGTGACCGATGGAGAGGGGTACTTCGTCGCACCGGACACCCCTGTGACAGTCGTAGAGGAGCCGGCGATGCGGCGGTCGATCCGATATCCGTTTGCCGCGTCCAGCGCCCGCATCACGGGGCGCGTCACCGTCCGGTACCTGGTGGACGCCAATGGTCGTTTCGTGACGGCCCGGGTGGTGGACGGCATCGGTGGCGGATGCGACGAGGAAGTCGTGCGGGCGTTGCGCGAAGCGCGGTTCGCACCGGCCACGTTCAACGGCCAGCCGGTGGCGGCGTGGGCACGGTTCAGCGTTGTGTTTGGCGCGCGGTGAGCGTTATCTCAGCACGACGGTCTGCCCCGTGACACGAGTGGTCTGGGACTCCAGCACATAGAGGTACATCCCCGACCGGACGGGCTGCTGCGCCTGGTTCTGCCCATTCCAGGAAATCGAATGGAAGCCCCGCTCGGTCTCCGAGCGAGAGAGCAGGGTAGCCACCTCTTTTCCGAGGAGATCGTACACCTTGAGCGTCACCACGTCGTCGGCCGGCAGGCCGAAACGGATCGAGGTGGACGTGCGGAACGGATTCGGGAAGCTTTCCAGGGTGATGGATTCGGGGAGCTCCCGAGCGCCGGCGAGCGTGGCCGCGAGCACCTCCGGCTCACCCACGAGGAGGGAGAACCGATCGGCAAAGGCCTCGGGGGAGCCGGCCACCGTGTAGGCCGGCTGCTCGCGGATATTGGTCTGGGTTTGGAGGAGGCGGTCGACCAGCCATATCTCCAGATCCTCCGGGACCGATTCGAGGCCGGCGAACGTCAGCTGGATGGGCTCGTCGACGGAGGTGCTCAACTCGAACGTCCATTCAACCTGGCCGGCGCCAAACGGGCGGGCGTCGGTGCTAAAGCGTCGGAAGGGGACGTCCCAGTCCTGCCGGCCGAAATAGAGCGACACATAGTCGCCAATGACCGGCGGCTCGGGCCGGTCGAGGGCATCCCAGCGCGGGCTGGACGACGCGGCGAGGGCGGCGTAGTTGTCGGTATCCCGGGCGTTCGAGGATTGGGCGAGGATGTGGATCTGCCAGTCGACTTCGGCCTCCGATTTGGCCGTGGGCAGCGGGCGCGCCGGCTCCGGGGTGCCATCGATGCTGGCCAGCACGTCCGAGGTAAACGGCGCGATGAGCAGCTGGTCCGCCGCCACGGACGCCACGGCATATCCTACAAACGGCTGCATCGAGCCATTCAGCGTGCTCCACGAGCCTGAGAAGGTGCGGATATCTACCGTCCCGCCGGAAGCCAGACGCAACTGTGGCCGGCTGACCGGGAAGTTGAACGGCGTGCCGACAAACGTCCACCCCGGATTCAGCGGGATGGCGTATTCGCCGTTGAGAGAGACCGACGTCGCGGGCCCGGTGGTGATCGACCGGCCGGCCTCGCTGCTCGCCAGCCAGAACGCGGCTCCTGGCGCCATGGCGCCAGAATTCGGGAATTCGCCATAGGACTGGTCGGCGTTTAAGCCGAAGAGCCGCCAGCTGGATGGGTCGTAATTGCCGAGGTCGTCCTGCAGGACCGCGCCTGGCGAGGTGTTGTCCGCCACGACGGGAATCGAGACAAGCCGGTAGGCGGATTCCGTGGTGCCGGTCACGGTGATCGGCTGGGAGAGCCCTTCGTCATCGCTCACGCGGACATTGAAGTCGATCGTGTTCGTTGTAGCGCCATTTCCATCGACGGCCCCGATCGCATACCGCAGACCCCGCAAATTGACGTCGGTAGCAGGAATTGTGGCCTGCCACACGTTGCCGCCTGTGTTGTTCATGGTGAGTAGCGGGGGAGTGCCCGCATTGCCTCCCTGGGCATAGGCGACCAGTGCCAGGAACGTGCCGCCGGCCGAAGTGATTGTCGCGGAAACCGTTAGGTCCTCTCCCGCGGTAGCCGTGCTGATTGCCGTGTGGGCGATGGTTGGCGGAGTGGTGGTCTGCGTGTCGTAGCGTACGACGGCGTCCAGCCACATCAGCCAGCCGTCATCGGCATCCGAGAGCCAGGAGGTGGACATGTTGATCCATCCGCCGCCGGAGAGTTGCTCCCAATCTTCCGCCACGAACCGGCCCAGGAAATCGGTCGAAGCGATCGCGATACTTTCGTAGACGGCCGAGCCGTAGGTGCCGAAGTCGACCACGAGGAAAAAGTCGTCGGACACCGGAATCGGGTTGTCCAGCACATGGATCGTTCTAAACGCCGGCGTGCTGAGGTCTTCGTCGGCGTCGACGAAGGCGTAGCTGAAAATCTGACCCCCGAGGAGCGTTCCCGGGCCGCCGGTGAGCGGGTCGACATCGAAGATCTCGACCGCGTATTGCTCGGTGGTGACGTTATTGCCCTTGTGGATGAACGTCACGAGGATTTCTTCGACCGTCGCGTTTTCCGCGTTGGAGGGGAGCGATAACCGGGTCGCCTTGGCACGGTCCTCGAACGAGTTGGTGCCATGGACCCAGCCGATCGAGCCCGAGGAAAGGGTCGACGATGGGATGCGAAAGACCGTGTTACTCGGGGGGTAGTTGCGGAGGGTATCCCGCGCGACACCCGGTGAACGCACCGAGCGTGGGGCGGCCGGATCTATCGTCGAATGCGGCGTGGCGGTGATGACAGGGAGGCGACCCGGCGCGGCCTTCATCTGCGCACGGGCCGCAGGGGCGAAGGCCAGCGGCGCAAGGGCCAGGAGTACGAGCAGGAATCCGACCTGCGGGCGACAAACGAACAGATTCATGGTGCGTGCGAGGTCGACGGATGGAGCCGAAAGAAAAGAAGTAGGTGACGTTACGCGTTACACGTTTTCCCGTTGAACGTTGAACGTTGTGTATTTGGGTAAACCCTGTTTGACCGTGGGGCATGATCTCGGGATGAAACGCATTACGCGCAACGTTTCAACGCCTGACGTCCGTGAAGCTATCACACTCACTGAGGGAGGGCCGGTGGATTGGCGATCGGGTCGCCTCCGCCGGAACCCCCGCCTCCTTTCAGGAGGAGAAACGCGAGGCCACCGACGGCACCGACGCCGACGCCGGCCAGCACGAACTTGCCGGCGCTGCTTTTTTTGCGCCGCTGAGGGGTTACAATGGGCCGGGTAGTGGGCTGGGGGGGCGGCGCCTGCACAACGGCCGGCGGCTGGGCCTGTGGCTCGGCTGCCGGCGTAAGTTCTGTATTGATTTCCGCGCGTACTTCCTGGATCATCGCCACGAAGTTGGGCGGGTCCATCGCCACATCGGGCTCGTAGTCCGGCACAAGGGTCAGCAGCCGGCGGACGGATTCCCGGGCATCTACCTCCAGGCCCTTGCCGATGAAGCACAACCCTTTGAGCCGATAGGCCGTCCGGCGTTCCGCATCCGTCACGTCGGGCAGGGCAATACACTGGTCGAGCAGCGCGATGGTCGGGTCGAAGGCGCCGCGTGAATACTGTTGGTTGGCCTCCACCAGCAAATCGCTGCAGCGCACAGCCTGGGCGCTGGCGGTCGTGGCGCAGGCCAGCAGGGCGAGGAAGAGTAACATCGTTCGAGACGGCTGAACGATGGAGATTCGGATCGGCATGATCAGGTGGCGAAAGAGTTCACGTTGGCGATAACGAGAAGGGCGAAAGAAGAATAAGGCAAACTACGGTGCCGGCCAACAACCGCGCGCCGTTGCGGCTATTCCCGTTCGGTCTCGACGAGTGTAAAGGCTAAAGGTTCTTTCAGGTCTCCTTCGAGGGTGAGCGACTTCGGTCCTCCCTCGAGCCGATAGCCAGCCTTTCTTACTTCGATGGTGTGATTCCCAGGATAGAGCTTGATCGTACTCGGGGTATGTACACCCCGCGTGACACCGTCGACGAATATCTCGGCGTTGGTAATCGGAGGGGAAATAACGGTGAGCGTATATTCTGGTTCGAAATTGAACAAAATAAGGAGGTTTTCGTCGCCCGGTCGAATCTCCACCTGTTTTTCCCAGGAGCCCCGCGCGGGATTTGTGGCGCGCATCGTATAGCGTCCGGGCGGCAGTCGTTCTTCATACGCGGCCACATCACCATCCAATTTTTTTTCGCCATTTACAAACAGTGAACCCCAGGGACGCACGACCACACGTGTCGAGACCAGTTGTGGGCGGAGTTGCGCTGTGAGGGTGGTTTTCTCCTGCGGCTTGAGGCTGCCCGTCCACGGCTGGTAGCCATCGAGCCGCAGCTGCACGGGATAGGTGCCGGCGGAAAGTCCGGGCACCTTCAGCGGCGTCGTGCCCTGGCGTTTGCCGTCGAAAACGACCTGGGCGCCGGACGGGGTTGAGGTGATTGTAATCTCGTAGACCGAATTGTCGCGTTCGGCGGGACGCTCGGTTGGGGCTTGCCCGCCGGGGTTCGTCCCGGGATCGGACGTGGGATTGCTGGTAGATGGATTACCGGTGGCGGTCCCGTCGAGGTTCGCGCCGGCGGTCGGGTCGTTTTCGGCCTCGATGGGCGCGGGGGGCGTCTCGTTCGTACGCGGCGTCGAGGGCCCGTCGCCGATGAAACGATACAGGCCGAGGGCCACGACGGCCACGACGAGTGCGGCTACGGCGTAGAGCTGGATCCGTCCCCCCGCCGGCCGCGAGGCGGCGGCCTCGCCGGGAAGCATCGTTTCGAGCGCCGGCGGCGTCCCTTGCCCGTTCTCCTTGGGTCGCGGCGTAGGGGATCTGAACTTGGGCAGATCGTCCGGGGTGAATAACACGGTTTTATCGGCCGCCGGAGGACGCGCCGGCGTTTTCGCCGGGGCGGGGCGTTGCTCGGCCTCAAACGCTTCGAGGGCCTCGCGCATGGCGCGGGCGCTCTGGTAGCGCTGGCTCGGATCTTTTTTGATCGCCCGCATCACAATATCCACCAGACCGGGCGGCATGTGCTGGTTGAAGGTGTCGGGGGATGGGATTTGTTCTTCGGCGACGGCCTTCAGGATCGAATAGGCCGAGCTGCCGGCGGTGAAGGGCATGCGGCCGGCGAGCATCTGGTACAGCGTCATGCCGAGCGCGTACAGGTCGCCGCGGTGATCCACCTTGCTGAGGGCTTCGGACTGCTCGGGCGGCATATAATAGAGCGTCCCTCCGGTGACGCCCACGCGCGTCATCATCGACGAGCTTTCTTCCTGGATCTTGGCCAGCCCGAAATCGCTGATCTTGACATCCCCCCGTTCCGTGAGGAGGATGTTGGGGGGCTTGATGTCCCTATGGATGATATTTGCCTCGTGCGCCACCTCGAGGGCATGGAGGCACTGCTTCATGATCGGGAGGGCCTGGCGGGGTTGCACGATGCCCTGGCGCTCGATCAGATGGCCGAGCGTCCCGCCGCCCACGTACTCCATCACGATAAACAGATGGGGGTCTACGTGGCGGAAGGCGTACACGTTGACAATATTTGGGTGCTGGAGCCGGCCCAGGACGCGGGCCTCCGACTTGAACCGCCACAAAAACTCTTCGTTCGAAGCCACCCCGGGGTTCATGACCTTCAGGGCGACCACCCTGTCCAGCGACGTATCGAGGGCTTTATAAACAATACCCATCCCCCCATGCCCTAGCACGGCCTCGATCGCGTAATTCTCAATGGACTGACCTATCATCGTATGTGAAGACCAGAGCTATCCTGTGGTCGGGCGATGGCGAAGGGATAAATAAAGGGGGAGCAAGAAGATACAACACGAGGTGTTGGCAAAAAGGGAGACGGGATATTAAGCCGTCGTCGCCCCATCCGCATTTCCTGAAGATAACGTTTTCACGTCAGATCCGATTCCTGTGACGAAAGGAAAAAGATGCCTCGCGTCAACGCATAGGGCCTTATGGCAGGGGAAGTTTTTCTTCGACGCCGGCGGCTAACTCGTTGACTGTCCGGTTATGATGACGGATATTCAGGCTTGCACGTTGAAAATCCAACATCCGCTCATGGTTCGGCGAGATCATTGCGCATCGTGCTTTCAAGTTGTGCCGACTCTTGTTTTAACCGATCTCAGCGCGTTATCGCGGTCCTGCCTCATGGCTTCAGGGCTACGGGTGAGGAAAAGTGTTCGTATCCACTCCATTCAGTTGACCTGTTCCCCGGGGTCATAGCGTGTTGTCTATGCGTCGTTCTGTAAGGTTGTTTTCGCGCTTACGCTCTCTTTCTTTATACCGTAGCGCCGGCTTAGGAGTACTTGCCCTCGCCCTGTTCTGTGTGGCCGCGTATGCGCCATCCGCGGAGGATCCCTCCCGGCGGGTCGATCCCGAGAAAAAACCGGGCATCGTGAAGACGACCGCGGTCGAGGCCGTGCTTGTCGGTGAGGAGGCGCTTCGGTCGGGTGGGCTGATGTCCGCCAGCCTGGCCATGCCGGCGACGGACGACAGCCTCAAGTATGCCCGCTGGGTGGACTCAGTGCACCTTGCCCTGGATCTGGAGGAGCGCTTCCCTTCTGCGAACACGTGCGCGACCTGTCATCCGGACCACTTCAAGGAGTGGTCAGTTTCGCAGCATGCCTACGCCCAGCTCAGCCCCGTTTTTAATGCGATGCACGGGAAGATCCTCAAGCTCACCAATGGGACCAACGGGGATTTCTGCATCCGCTGCCACACGCCGGTCGGGATGAACCTGGGTGAGCCGGAGTACATGACGAACATGGACCGTCACCCCACATCGCGCGAGGGGATCACCTGTATCGCCTGTCACCGCACTTCCCAGCCTTATGGAAAAGTCAGCGGCCGCCTGGCGATTGTGGAAGGCGATATTTTTGATCCGGTCTTCGGTTCACTCGGCAATGAGATCCTGACCGAAGTCACCGCCGACGGCAGCGGGTACAGCGTCAATACCGAGCGAGGCCAATCGGGTCGCTCCATCCATGCCGATGCGAAGCATCTCCCCCAGATTTCTACTTCGGCCTTTTGCGGCGCCTGCCACGACGTCAATTTGGTAAATGGCTTCCGCCTGGAAGAGGCCTTTAGCGAGTACAAGGCGACGGATGCGGCGCGCGACAATGTGTCCTGTCAGGACTGCCACATGGGGCTCGAGCCCGGTAAGGTATCCGGCTATGCTTCCGGGCCTGCCGCGATCGTGGGCGGCAAACCAACGCGCGACCGCAAGCGGACGAACCACATGTTCGCCGGCCCGGACTACTCGATCGTCCACCCCGGCTTCTTCCCGCACAACGTGCGCGCCGCCGAGATGGCCACGATCCGGGAATGGCTCACGTTCGACATCGACGCCGGCTGGGGCACGGACACGTTCGAGGACAACATCCCGGAAGGGTTCGTCTTCCCGGAACGCTGGACGTTTGCCGATGACCGCTACGACGCCCGCGAGATTCTGAACGAAAATCAGGCGTTGTTGGATGAGATCGCCAAGCAGCGCCTGGCCATTCTGCGCGCCGGCTACGTGCTCGGAGATATCGAACTGGAGAAGTCGGGACCCGGCGGCATTGCGTTCAAAGTTGAAGTGGCGAACGGCACCAACGGCCACAACGTGCCCACGGGTTTCGACGCCGAGCGCCTCGTCTTCCTCCAGATCACCGTCACCGACGCCAACGGGAATGTCGTATTCGTGTCCGGCGACCGCGACCCGAACGGCGACGTGCGCGATCTGCACTCGCTCTATGTCCACAACGGAGAATTGCCGCTGGATAAGTACCTGTTCAGCCTGCAGTCGAAGTTCCTCACCCGCATGGTCCGCGGCGGCGAGCGGGAGCAGGTGCTGGCCGTCAACTATTCGCCCGATCCGTTGCCGTTCTTGCGGCCGTCCACGCGTTCGACCGTGCTGCTCGGCCGGCCTACCGGTGCGCGAAAACACCGGGCCACAATTGCCCCGGGGGACAGCCAGTGGCCGGAGTATGTCGTGACGCGGTCGGATCTGATCGGGAGCAGGCCCCCCTATAAAGCGAATGTCAAGCTGATCGCGCAGATGGTGCCGGTGAACCTGGTTGACGAGATCCAGGACGTCGGTTTCGACTATTACATGTCGCCCAGAACCGTGGCGACGCGCGTGGTTGAAGGCGCACAGATCCTTTGGGAACGGGATGTCGAGTTGAGCCCGCGGTAACGCCGCGCCTCATTCGCCCAGTCCTTTTTTCGGCATCTCTCTACCTATCGTCTATGCCACTACAAACGCATCGCGCGCATACATCGTTTTCGTTTCGCCTCTTTGCGGGGCTCTTCATTGGCGTTTTGAGCTTCATGCCGACCACGTCGGCACGCGCCCAGCATGAAGGCAGCGAAGGAGACAGTAACAGCCGGTACTCCGACGAGCCGATCCCGCTGGCCGTCCTTCCCGACCGCCCGAAGCCCATCCTTGAGCTGGGCGAACCGTTTCTGGGTACAGGGACGCTGAAAAGAGGGTTGCAGTTGCCTACGGGGGCGGTCTGGCAGCCGGCGCTGATGGCGTTCGGGACGCTGCGCTCCGCCGTCCAGGGATCTAATCGGTCCGTTGGAGAGACGGACATCACGCTCAGCGAAGCAGCCTTCCGCTTCGATCTGTTTGGCAATCTGTACCTCACCTCGACCGAACGCGTGCTGGTGGGATTCCGGCCGCTCGATCAGGACGGACGGTTCACGCGATACACGATTTCATCCAGCGCCGACACAACGGGGGAGACATTCGCGGATGAGTTGAACTTCGGGCTGCGGACGCTCTTTTTCGAGGGCGATCTGGGCGAACTGTTTCCGGCGGCGGACTGGAGCGACAGCAAGGGACTGGATATCGGGATTTCGGTGGGCCGGCAGCCGCTGAGCTTTCAGGAAGGCCTGCTGTTGAACGAGGACGCGATCGACATGGTCGGCCTCACCAAAGCGAACATGCGCATCGGCGCACTCGTCAACATGCGCGCCACGCTCCTCTTTGGTTGGGGGGATATCGACCGCACGGTCGGCTTCGGAGAGGGCGCGACCGGTGCGAACCGGGGCGACAAGTCTGCCATGCTGGTCGGCCTCTTCACGGAAACCGACACCCGCAAACGGACGGTCGAGGCGGACCTCGCCGTTGTCCTGGCGGACGATCTGGAGGGGGATGGGGCCTACGCCGGCCTCTCGAGCACGCGGCGTTTCGGCCGCTTCAACAACGTGTGGCGCGCCGTGGCCTCGGGGGTCATCGGCGAACAGGGCCTTCATACCGGCAACGGCGCCATCCTCACCAATCAGTTTGCCTGGACGCCCCATCATACCCACAACCACGTCTACATCAGCGGCTTCGTGGGGGTCGGCGAATTCCGGTCGGCAGCGCGGGGTCCGTCCACGGGTGGGCCACTCGGTGGGACCGGCCTGCTGTTTGCCGCGGTCGGCCTGGGGCGGTTCGGGGCCCCGATCGGCAACCAGGCGGACTATGCGTACGGCGGCGCTATCGGCTACCAGCTCTTTTTTAAAGGCACGCGCCAGCAAGTCATCGTCGAAGTCGGCGGGCGGTCCAATTACGACCAGCAGGGGCTGTTTCAAACCGATGCGGTCGGCGGGACGGCGCGGTATCAGGTGGCCCTGCTCCGTCGCGGGATTTTAGTGCTCGATGGGCTGGTCGTATCCACCATCGAGGGCGATCTAACGACGGGAGCGCGTCTGGAACTGGTCATTCAATTATGAGGGTGGGCTGGATGCCGGCAGCTGTTGTTACCAGGATTGTTGTTAATTGGATGCGAACCCATGCCGGCCTGATCGTTCTGGGCGGCGTCATTCTTGGCCTTGCAGCGGTGTATCCCGCCCTGCGCGCCCTCGCCCTGGTCCCCGCTCAGGAGGAGACCGGCTCCCCTTATCTGCGCATCGACCCGGAAAAGATTGTCCTCTCAGCGACCGACACGCGTGTGCCCTGCGGCGAGTGCCATAGCCGCGAATACGATACGTGGGTCAGCACACCCCACGCGAGTGGATTCGATACGATGCACCGCTCCGAGCAGGCGCAGGGCATCCTCGAGCGCATGGACTTCCGTCTGTCGAAACGCGAAAGCCTGTGTTTGACGTGCCACTACACCGCCGAACTGCGCAACGACGAAGCGCGCGCGATCGCAGGGGTCTCGTGTGAGTCGTGCCACGGCGCCGCCAGGGATTGGCTGGACGAACACAACGACTACGGTGGTGCGACCCACGAAACGGAGACGGAGGCCCACAAGGCGCAGCGCATCCAGGCCAGCAAGGCCGGCGGCATGCTGCGCCCTTCGGACGACATCTATGCGGTGGCGGCGAATTGTTTTGAGTGCCACACCGTGCCGTCCGAGAAACTCATCAACGTCGGCAGGCACCCGAGCGGAAGCAAGCTCGAGCTGACGGAGTGGTCGGGCAAGATCAGCCACAACTTCCTGCAGGCGCAGTGGAGCAGCGACGAAAGCAATCGGCCGCGGACGCCGGAGCGGACGCGACGGCTCTATGTCGTGGGCAGGATGTTGGATTACGAATACAGCCTCCGCGCCGCCGCCGTGGCGACTGAGGCCGGCAGCTACGCTAAGGCCATGGAGCGCCGCGTCGCTTCGGCCGTGCGCGAGCTGGAGCGGATCATGCAAACAACCCCGATCGATGAGATCGGTGAGATCCTCCGGTTGCACAAGGACGTCCGCCTTGTACCGAACAACAACGCCTCCTTGCTGGCTATTGCCGAGCAGGTCCGAAGCGCCGGCCAGCGCGCCAGCACGCGCCTGGACGGAAGCACCCTGGCCGCGCTTGATCCCCTCATCGGAGGCGGATCGGTCGAGCCGTCGGATCTGCCCGTGGCCTCGGAAGAAACGGCCACCGCGGAAGCACCCGGTGCCGCGGAAGAGACGGCGGCCGTGCCGGCACCGAATCCCGCTGTGCCGCCAGCTTCAACTCCCGGCGCATCGACGGCTGCTCCCCCGACTACGGCTGCCCCGGTCGCCGCCATTCGTGTTTCCGGCGAACGGCGGAGCAAGCCGGCGTGGTTTCCCGCCGAGACCTACCAGGTGACAATCCCCGGCTGTACGTGTCACGAAGCGGCTGAAGACTGGTTGTTTAACGATCCGCACAACCGGAGCGCCGAACCCGTGGCGAATGGGACCACCAAGGCCCTTCAGATAGCCACGGTATACGGGTTGACACCGGCTCAGATGAAACAGGGCGACCAGATCTGCATGCAGTGTCACGGCACGGTGGAATCGGGCATCGGCAGCGGGCAGGTGTTTGAAAGTGTCGGTTGTGAAAGCTGCCACGGCCCGAGTTCGGGGTACTTCACGCCCCACAAGCGGGGGCAGGGGTTCCAGAAAGGCCTGGTTGATCTGCGCGATATCGAGATTCGTGCGGCGAACTGCGCCCGTTGTCATCACATCACCGATGAACGGCTGCTGGCATCCGGGCATTCGTCCGGCGGTGACTACAACGTCCGCGAGGGCAACGACGCGATCAAGCACTGGCCGGATCCCGAACTCGAACGGCCGGCTCAACCCGATATCGACGCCGGCGCCTTTGCCGCCGCATTCGACCGAATCAAGCAGCAGCGCCCGGTGCCCTCCGTCGAGGTCGTGCGCGCACCCGATCCGCCG
>JBGSPJ010000364.1:0-6577 GCA_041738655.1 Rhodothermales bacterium
GCTCTGGGTGGACGACGCGGAGCGCGCGCTCGAAGCCACCGCCCGCCGCGGCGCCACCATCGTGCAGGACCTGACCGTGCTCGAAGACGCCGGCGGCCGCATCCGGACGGCCTCCATCTCCGCGTACGGCGACACGATCCACTCGTTTGTCGAGCGCAAGGACTACCGGGGCCTCTTCATGCCCGGTTATCGGGAACGCACCAACCCGCACTGGCAGCCGGCGCCGATCGGGCTACTGTATGTCGACCACGTGGTGGGGAATGTCGACCTCGGGGACATGAACCGGATGGTGGATTTCTACGCCAACGTGATGGGCTTCAAACAGCTCGTCTCGTTCGACGACACCGATATCTCGACCGAGTACTCGGCCCTGATGTCCAAGGTGATGTCCAACGGCAACGAACGGATCAAATTTCCGATCAACGAGCCGGCGGCGGGAAAAAAGAAGAGCCAGATCGAGGAGTACCTGGACTTCTACCAGGGCGCCGGCGCCCAGCACATCGCCCTCGCCACGGACGACATTCTCTTCACGGTGTCAGAGCTTCGCCGGCGGGGGATCGAATTCCTCCACGTCCCGACCACGTATTACGACGACCTCCAGACCCGCGTCGGCCCCATCGACGAAAACCTGGGCGCCCTGAAGGACCTCGGCATCCTCGTCGACCGCGACGACGAAGGCTACCTCCTCCAGATCTTTACCAAACCCGTCGAGGACCGCCCTACCGTGTTCTACGAACTCATCCAGCGCAAAGGCGCCCGCTCGTTCGGAAAAGGCAACTTCAAGGCGCTGTTCGAAGCCATTGAACGAGAACAGGAGTTGCGCGGGAACCTGTGACAAAGCGTGACACGGGGCTTACGTTCATGTCATCCTGAGCGTTAGCGAGGGATCTTAAACCGGCAGACCCCATCCCGATTTGCCCCCCTCCAGCCGGCGCAAGCCTAAAGCCAGATGCCATCCCCTAGCCTCCTGCCGCTCGAAGATCCCTCGCTGCGCTCAGGATGACACGCCCCCATTTCGCTTTTGCTCAAACTCCAGCGACGCCGAGTTAATACAATAGCGCAGTCCGGTTGGCTTGGGGCCGTCGTTGAAGACGTGGCCGAGGTGGGCGCCGCATTTTTTGCAGGTCACCTCCGTCCGGCGCATGCCGAAGGCGCGATCTTCGTGTTCGGCGACGTTCTGGTTGTCGACCGGCTTGTAGAAGCTCGGCCAGCCGCAGTGGGCGTCGAACTTGGTGCCGGACTCGAAGAGGGGCTCGTGGCAAACCACGCAGCGGTACATCCCCTCTTCCGTATGATCCCAGTAGGCACCGGTAAACGGACGCTCGGTGCCCTTCTCCTGGGTGACGTGATACTGCTCGGGGGTGAGGCGGGCGCGAAGATCGTCATCTTTAGAATGATGAGAAGATGTAGCCATAGTCCGGTTGGGTAGGTGGGTGTGGCGATTCATTATACCGTGTAGCCGGCCTTCGGTTACACGAAGTACGGCGCACCAGGATGCTACAAAGGTGCATGGCAAGATGCGTGGCCGGCGCAAGCCGCCGGCCGAGCCCTGGCCGAACTTCGAAGCCGTGTCTCCCGGCTCCTCTTCCGATCCACTCTTGGTCCTTCCCTGGTCAGGACCGACTGCGAGGTTACTCGTATGCGGTTATGGTCGTTTCATGCACTGGCACTGGATGCCGTGCTCGATCTTTCTCTATTGGGTGAATTGATGGGCCCTCTGGCCCTGTTCACCGCCCTCTTATTCCTTATCCCGGCCTGGCGCTCCGTCGCCGCGACACCCCCGGATCCCCTCGCCGTTGTCATCGATGGCGAGCTCAAACGCTGGCACCCGATCACCCTCACGCTCGACGGCCCGACCGTCTCCGAGGGCGACGCCGTCAATCCGTTTCTCGACTATCGATTCGAGGTGACGTTCTCGCGCAACGGCGTGTCCTATGTCGTGCCGGGCTACTTCGCCGCCGACGGCAACGCCGCCGAAACGAGCGCCACGACGGGTAAAAAGTGGCGGGCACACTTCGTTCCGGACAAGACCGGCACCTGGACCTACGCCGTCTCCTTCCGCGCCGGCGCCGATGTCGCCATCGCGGACGACCCCTCCGCCGGCACGCCCACGGCGTTCGACGGGCTTACCGGCTCGTTCACGGTCGCGGAAACCAATAAAACCGGGCGCGACTTCCGGGCGCGCGGCATGCTCCGCTACGTAGGCAGCCGGTACATGCAGTTCGACAGCGGCGCCTGGTTCGTCGAGAGCGGATCCGGCAGCCCCGAAAACTTCCTCGCGGATCCCGAATTCGACGGCACCTACGCCGTCGCCGGGGACCACTTAAAAACCTACAGCGCCCACCTGCAGGACTGGAACGCCGGCGATCCCTCCTGGAAAGGGGGGAAAGGCAAGGGGATCATCGGCGCCGTCAACTACCTCGCCGACCAGGGCGTTAACTCGTTTTTCTTCCTGACGATGAACGCCGGCGGCGGCGATGGGAAAGACGTGTGGCCCTGGACCTCCGACACCGAGCGGTTCCGCTTCGATGTCTCCAAACTCGCCCAGTGGGAGATCCTGTTCACCCACATGAATGAAAACGGCATCCTGCTCCATGTGGTGCTCCAGGAACTGGGGAATGAGTTTTTGCTGGATAACGGCGACCTCGGGCGCGAACGCCGGCTGTATTATCGCGAAATCATCGCCCGATTCGCCCACCACAGCCTCAAATGGAATCTGGGCGAAGAGCATAAGATCGAAGGCATCGGCAACACCGACGCCCAGCGACAGGCCTATGTGGCGTTTATCTCGGAGAACGACCCGTACCAGCATCCCATCACGATGCATTCGCAATCGGGGACCATATTCTACGACGCCATCTACGGCCCCCTGCTGGGCAACGAACATTTCAGCGGGATGTCGCTCCAGGTGCACAACGGCGATCTGTACGTAGCCGGCAACAAGACCTATAAGTTTATTAAGGAATGGGTAGTTAAATCGACGGCCAACGGCCATCCCTGGTTGGTCACCCTCGACGAGTGCTGCGGCTGGAATGTGGGTGTGAAGCCGGACGGCTCCAACATGGACTCGGTCCGGGTGTCCGAGATGTGGGGCAGCCTGATGGCCGGCGGCGCCGGCTTTGACTGGTATCTCGGCTTTACGTTCGAATTCAAGTACGATCTCAATGTCCAGGATTTCCACCCGTATGAATTCCTCTGGCGACAGTCGTCCTACGCCGCCTCCTTCTTCCATAAATACCTGCCATTCAACGAAATGGCGGCACAAACGGGCCTGACGCCGGAAACCAAGAACCGGGTTTTCGCCAAACCGGGATCCCTCTACGTCGTCTACCTCCCCAACGGCGGCACCACTACCCTCGACCTTGGGACTACGGCCAAGACGTACCCCATCCAGTGGTTCAACCCGCGCACCGGAGGCAGCCTCCAGGCAGGATCAAAAACCAGCGTGAGCGGGCCCGGCATCAAGTCGCTCGGCACGGCACCGGTGGCGGATACGCTGGACTGGGTGGCGATCGTAGGTGTGCCGTTGGACAACGACGATCCTGGCGCTCACCTGCCCGTCGAACTGGCTCATTTTAGCGGCTTCGCAGACGGGCCGGCGATCGAGCTGACGTGGCAGACAGTCAGCGAGACAAACAACGCCGGCTTCGAGGTCGAGCGACGCATCGGCGACACGTTCCAATCCGTCGAATTCGTGCCCGGCCACGGCACAACCGACGAGCCGATCACTTACCGGCTGCGCCTCCCACAGAACCCGGCAGGATCACACAATTTTCGTCTCAAACAAATCGATTTCGACGGGACCTTTTCGCACAGTCCTGTAGTCACCATCGAGGTAGGGATAACAGGCGATTACGTCTTCTCGGCCGCCGCGCCCAATCCCTTTAATCCGACCACGCAGTTCACGTTAGCCATCGGTCGCGCGCAGCGTGTCGCCGTTGATGTGTTTGATATGCTGGGACGCCGTGTCGCTATCATTCACAGCGGAGCGCTCCTCCCGGGCGAGGCGCATCCCTTCCGGTATGACGCCGCCGGCCTGCCCAGCGGGATCTATCTGATCCGGGCGACGGGCGAATACTTCTCCGCATCCCAGCGGGTCGTCTTGCTCAAGTAAGTTCTTTACTGGTTGATTGTATGCGTATGCGCACTCAAACATCCCTTCGCGGCCGGCGTCAGCTGGCCACGTGGTGCATGCTGGCCCTTTGTTTCCCGAGCGCCATCGAAGTTCAGGCTGAACGATACGTAGAGCCGGCCGCCACCGTCATCACCGGCGAGCTGAAGAAGTGGCACACCGTTACCCTGACCTTCGACGGCCCGTCCACCTCCGAGTCCGCCACGCCGAACCCGTTCCGCAACTACCGGCTGAACGTCACCTTCACGAAGGGGTCGAAGACGTTCGTCGTCCCCGGTTATTACGCGGCCGATGGCAACGCCGGCGAAACGAGCGCTACCACCGGCGCGAAGTGGCGTGTCCATTTTGTGCCCGACGAGACGGGGACCTGGAATTACAGCGTCTCCTTCGTCACCGGCACCGACATCGCCGTCAGTTCAGGGTCGGGGACGCCGACTTCCTTCAACGGCGCATCCGGGTCGTTCACCATCGCCGCGACCGACAAAACGGGTGACGACTTCCGGGCCCGCGGCCGGCTGTTGTACGGCGGCAAACACTACATGAAGTTCGACAACGGCGATTGGTTCATCGAAAACGGCAACGGCAGCCCGGAAAACTTCCTGGCGGACCCCGAATTCGACGGCACCTACAACGTCGTGGGCGACCATCTTAAAACCTACAGCGCCCACGTTCAAGACTGGAACACCGGCGACCCTACGTGGAAGGGAGGCAAGGGCAAAGGCATCATCGGGGCCGTGAACTACCTCGCCGAGCAAGGCCTGAACTCCCAGTTCTTCCTCACCATGAACGTCGAGGCCGACGGGCAGGACGTGTGGCCATGGACTTCGGATGCCGAGCGCTACCGATTCGATGTCTCCAGGCTCGATCAGTGGGAGATCCTGTTCGCCCACATGAACAAGAAAGGGATCCTGCTGCACGTCGTCCTCCAGGAACTGGGGAACGAGTTCTTGCTCGACGGCGGCGACCTCGGCCTCCAGCGCAAACTCTATTATCGGGAGATGATCGCCCGGTTTGGCCACCACGCCCTCAAGTGGAACCTGGGCGAGGAACACAAGATCGAGGGCATCGGCAATACGGATGCCCAGCGGCAGGCGTATGTCGACTTTATCAACGGCCTGGACCCCTACAAGCACATCATCACGATGCACTCCCAGGCCGGCACCGACAAATACCTGCTCATCTACGGCCCGCTCCTCGGTGACCCCGGCTACAGCGGGATCTCCTTCCAGATCCACGAGGGCGAGTGGGATGTCGCCGGCGACAAAACCTACGACCGGATCACCGAATGGCGGGAATACTCCACGGATGCCGGCCGGCCCTGGGTCATCACGCTCGACGAATGCTGCGGGTGGAATGGTGGTGTCCAACCCGATGAGTCTAACATGGAAGCCGTCCGCAAATCCGAAATGTGGGGCAGCCTCATGGCCGGAGGCGCCGGCTTCGACTGGTACCTCGGGTTCGATGTCGAAAAACGCGACCTCGAACTGGAGGACTTTCGGATCTATGATTTCCTGTGGGAGCAATCCACCATCGCCCACACCTTCTTCACCTCCTACCTCCCCTTCCAGGACATGGAGCCGAAGGCTGGCCTAACCCCGCTCTATTCCAACCGGGTCTTCGCCAAAACGGGCTCCATCTACGCCGTTTACCTACCCAACGGGGGATCGACGACGCTCGACCTCGGCTCGACCGTTAAAACCTACCCCGTGCAGTGGTACAACCCGCGCACCGGCGGCACGCTCAAAAACGGGACCGTGACATCGGTCTCGGGACCCGGCGTCAAGTCGATCGGAAGCCCGCCTTCCGAAACTACAAAAGACTGGGTGGCGCTCGTTGGCGATCCGCTGGATAATGGCGGCGACGATGACCCGCCTCCTCCTCCGCCGCCGGCTGAGGACGGGGCCTTCCTCGAAAGCGGCGGGTTGCTGGTGATGGAGGCCGAACACTACGCCGGCAACATCGCCCGGGGCGGGCAAGAGTGGCTGCTCAAGACCGACAAATCCGGCTTCAGCGGCGAAGGCGCCATGGCCGCCCTGCCCGACCTCGGCAAAAACCTGTCGACCTTCGTCAACACCAGCCCGGAGATGACGTTCGACGTCTCGTTCGCCACCACCGGCACGTACTATGTCTGGATGCGCATCTGGGCCAACAACTCCGATGACAACCGCGTGCACGCCGGCATCGACAACCAGTCGTCCGGCGCCGCCTCGTTTATCGTGAGCAACACGTACAACGCCTGGACGTGGACCCGGACGCGGCTCTCGTCGAACCTCGCGACGTTGTCCGTCAACTCCGCGGGCACCCATACCATCAGCGTGTGGATGCAGAAGGACGAGACGTACGTCGACAAGATCGTGATGACGACGGACGCCGGCTTCACCCCCACGGGCACCGGCCCCGCCGAAAGCCCGCGCGAGGGCGGTGAAGACCCTCCTCCACCGCCAC
>JBGSPJ010000395.1:0-9071 GCA_041738655.1 Rhodothermales bacterium
CAGTCCCCGCGACCGCGCGACCGCAACCGCGGCTTCGACGTCGGATTGGGGCAGTACACGCCCGCCGGCGTGGTTGTGGGTGTTTTCGAGGCAGAGGAGACGCGACGTGGGCTCACCGTAAAAGCCGTTCCGGATGGCCCGCTCCACCTGGTCGGGCAGGAGCATCCCGCGGTCTCCGTCGATCGGACAGGTTTGCACGCCGGCGAGAAAACCGGTAGCGCCGCCTTCGTGGTTAAAGATGTGACACTTCCGCTCGAGGATGATCTCGGCCCCCGGGTGGGTATGGACCAGCAGGGCCAGCTGGTTGGCCATGATCCCCGAGGGCACAAAGACGGCATCCTCCTTTCCAAGCAACGCGGCGACATCGCTCTGGAGGCGGTTCACCGTCGGATCTTCGCCGTAGATCGCGTCGCCCACTTCTGCTTCGTACATCGCCCGCCGCATGCCTTCGCCGGGGCGGGTGACGGTGTCGCTACGCAGGTCGATCGGCATCGTACGGGGGCTTCAGGTGGCCGGCGGCCGCGTTAGCGGGAAATTTCCAGTACTTGCAACTTGAGTTTCCCCGCCGGCACCTCGATGTCGGCAACGTCCCCAACCGCGAGGCCAAGCAGACCCTTTCCGATCGGACTCACGACGGAAATACGGCCCTGCATGATGTCGGCCTCCTCCTTGGAAACAAGCTTATACGTCTGCTCCCTGCCCGTCTTCATGTCCTTCACTTTCACGATGGAGAGAATGAAGGCCCGCGACGTGTCGATCTTGCTGTCATCCACAAGCCGCGCATCCGAAATGGTCGATTCCATTTTGGAGATACGCGCTTCCAGGTGGCCCTGCTCCTCTTTCGCCGCGTCGTATTCAGCGTTTTCCGATAGATCGCCCTGCGCACGCGCATCCGCGATGGCTTTGGCGATACGAGCCCGCTCATGCGTCCGCATGAAGTGCAGGTCGTCCTTCATTTTCTGCAGGCCCTCTTCGGTCAGATAGATTGGTTTGTTTCCTTCCATAACGTGAGCGCCGTGTGTCGCCTGGGCGTCGATGGGTTACTGGGTGAGATGAATAGTTGACTATAAAAAACATCGCCACGGCCCGGGAGCGGGCAGCGGCGATCGAAATCGGAACCGTAAATGTGAAGCGCCAGAGAAGTGCATTCCACGCCTTACGGTGGGAATGGATCCCGCGGGTATTACCAGCCGTTTCGGCGGGCCGGCGATGGAACGGGTTCGAGCGGAGCCGCGACGGCCCGGACGGGCGTGATCTGCTCCGCCGGCGGCAACACCCGCCGCGTCGTCCAATACCGCGCGCTCCAGTAGGCGTCCGATAGGGAAGATACCGCGACACCCATGCTCCGCGACACATGCAGAAACTCCCCGTTGCCCAGGTAGATGCCTACATGACGCGTCCGCTTGGTGGGCCGAAAAAACACGAGATCGCCTGTAACGAGCTCCGCGCGCGGAATGGCATCTCCCACGAGCACCTGACGCTCGGTTGTTCGCGGCAGATCGGCGCCAAAGGCCTGGAGATAGATGGTTTGGACAAGCGCCGAGCAGTCAATGCCGCGGGCATCGGTGCCGCCCAGGCGGTAGGGGGCGCCGGCCCACCGCTCGGCCTCCATCCGGAGCAGCCGCTCGCGATCCGCGGCCGCGGTAAGTCCCGCTCGGGTCGGGTCGGGTTCAACCGGCGTGGACGCCGTCGGACGAACGGTTGGCGCCGTCACGGTGCACCCCGTGAGCAGGGCCACAAGCATGCTCTCCGTCAAAAGCGTACGGACCAACCGCTTCCGTTTTTGTGCGCGAGGAGGTAGAATCATGGGCTACTACAGCCTGAATTCATCCAAGATCGACGAAACAAGCCGTCCGGATGACGTTAAACTACACGACGACCGCTGTAACCGGATAGGCTGCGGAAAGTGCCCTCCGCGGGCTCTCTACGCGCCAGGCCGCTCCGCAAGGTACAACATGGCGGGAAATCACGCGCTGGTTTTATCACGCAAGCCCCAGGCACTCATGAAATCTTCCTCCCCTGTTTCCCTTATCCTGGCCGCCGCGTCCGGTTTTGCGCTCGGCGCTGCCGCCGGTCTGTTGTTCGCCCCCCAATCCGGCGATAAACTCCGCGCCCGCATCGCCGATGAAGCCCGCGAACAGGTTCGCCAGGCCGAAGCACGCCTCAAAGAAATGGACGCGCGCTTTCGCGCCCTGGAATCCCGCCTGACCGCCGCCGGCCAGGACGTCACCCGGCGAGTCCGCACCGCTGCCGAACAGGCGCGCGATACGGTCATCCCGACGATCGACACAGCCGCCGAAGCCGCTCGGATTGACGAAAAAGAACTCGCCCAGGACCTCCGGCATATGACCCGCCGATAATGCGGCGGCGGATCAAACCCGTTCCCGTGCTCGTTTGACGAAACGCGGCCCGGGCTTTGCCGCACAAGGTCAATCTCCATCTAAACAAGAAGTACGGACATGCCTTATCCCGAAGCACTGGTACAGCCGATGCGCGCGGAACTCACCCGCCTGGGTGTCGAAGAACTGCGCGAGCGGACGGAAGTCGACGAAGCGTTCGATGCGCTGGAGGAAGGTACAGCCCTCCTCGTCGTCAACTCGGTCTGCGGCTGCGCCGCCGCGAACGCTCGTCCTGCCGTGGCCATGGCCATGCAGGCACCTGTTCAGCCGGATCGGTACCTCACAGTCTTCGCCGGCCAGGACCTCGAAGCCACGGCTCGTGCCCGGGAATACCTGCGCGGTATCCCGCCCTCCTCACCGTTTATGGCGCTGCTCAAGGACGGAGACCCTGTCTACGTACTCGAACGCCGGCACATCGAAGGCCGTAGCGCCAGCGCCATCGCGATGGACCTGGTGAATGCCTACAAGAAATTCTGCGGCACGGACGCGGTCCCCGAAAACGGCCCTGAAAGCCCGCAGACGCCAGAATGGGGCCATCAGGGCATTCCGCCTACTTTCCGTTCGATTCGTTGATTTCATTGTTGTGGAGATGTCGCTCGTGGAAATACAGCGCCGCCAGGTAGCCGGCCCCGGCTCCGGCGGCGCCCACGACGCTCATCCACGCCGGCTCATGCCGGTACGTGAGCGCCACGATGGCTAGAAAGGGTAGACTTCGAAGTCCCCACACTCCGTAGGGCGCTAAAACATCCCCCATCCCCACCCCCCCGAGCCACATCATCAGCCCGATGTGCGCCAGCCGCGAGACCGCGCCGGCGATTCCGGCGGCCCAGACCATCGTGTACGCGTCTCCCGACCGCCCCGCCACGACGAGAACCACGGCCTGGATGACAAATAACCCCGCACTGCTCGCCAGGTCCATCCGCTGCCGCTCGGTGATATCAAACACCCGTGTCAACGCCGAAGCCACGGAAGCCAGGAATAACCAGGGCGCCAGAATTTGCAGGTATACGCCGGCCTCGCGCCAGGGCGCCCCGAAAACGACCGCCATCAGCTCCGGGCCTGCCAGAACGGCCGCCAGCGTCGGGAATAACCCGAGTCCAACCAGCCTCCCGTGAACCCTCGAGGTCAACCCCCCCAGTGTGCCACGGCGAATGGCTTCGGCGCCTTCCACAAAAAAAACCTGGGAGACGGCGCCCCCCAGCAGGCTCAACGGCACGGCCAGCACGGCAAACGCTCGACCGAAATAGCCGACGGCCGTGGTGTCGACATAGTAGGCCAAGAGTAAGAAAGGGAGCCGGGTGACGAGGGCGTTCAGCAGCGCGGAAGGGGTGGAGTAAAAGGGAAACCGGCGAAAGCGACGCATCATCGCGACAATCTCCTGCCACCGGATGGCCCCCGGCAAGGCCTGCCATCCGTTTCGGAACGCCAGAACGATCCAGTACAGGGTGCTTACGGCCTGCCCCACAAAAAAGCCGGCCATAAGCCCACCGAATCCCGCATCCCGCATCCCGCCGGCCAGCCGAACGGCCGCCATGGCTCCCGCCTGGCCGATCTGCCCCTGGGATACGCCCCCATAGCGGCGCTTCCGCACGAGCCATACTTCGGCAATCTTCCCCAGCCTGGCCAGAAACATCGCCGGTGCCAGCCAGATCGCCCACCCATAGGCCCATGAACTATCGCCGAGTAACAGGGTGGATACAGCTACGATTCCGCTGACGCCGGTCATCAGCAGGAACGCCAACCAGGTCAGGCTGAGGGCTTCCTCGTCGCGCTCAGGCAACATCATCGCATCCTCGTACCGGAAGGAAGCGACCGGTAGGAGGAGCGTATAGATCGACAAAAACAGATCGAGGCTGCCATAGGCCTCGGGGCCGTACAGACGCGTCAGCATGGGCTGAATCACATAGGCGATCGCCATCGCGCCGGCACTGCCGGATAACAGGGCGCCCACCGATAGCCCAAAGCCGGCTTTTTCGCGCCCGCTCCTCATGGCGCTTGCCCGGACAACGCGTAGACATGCCAGGGCGGTGCGACAAACACGAGCCGAGGCGGGGGTCCCTCGGCATCAGTCGGCTGCAGTAAGGTGTCGGCCCAGGGCGACGTTCGTACGGCGTAATCGAACCCGTATCGATCCGCCCGCTCGGCTAACTGAGCCGGCGTCAGGGTGTCGTAGGCGGCGTCGAGGGCGGCCATGAGTGTCGCGTCCGTCCGTTCCGGGAGGGAAATCGGCGCCATATCGAGCAGCCGATCGAACCATACGGCGATGTCGGCGTCGCGGTAGGGGAACGCTTTGTGGTTGACGACGATCGCACGCTGCGCACCCGTTCGGAATGAGGAGAGCGCCGGCGGCGTAGCGAACACGGCATTCACCGGCGTATGCTCGCGCACCCAGGCTTCCATAACGGCTTCGGGCGCGTCGACCTCACTGAGCGGGTAGATCCGCTGCGACCAAGCTCTATTGCCCGCCAGATGCAGACTGCCGGTCCCGACCAGCAGCAGTCCGAGCACGCCGGCCTGCCACGTCGATCGATCGAGAATCCAAACCATCCCCGCCGAAATCGGTGCCGGCAACCGCCACGCCAGGGCGGCCGCGATGCCGGTGATCAACAGCGGTTTCGCCGGCACGGTCAGCATGAATAACTGAAGTTTGGCGATGGCGAGCACATGCCATCCCTCCGTGGCCACGTACGTCCCGGCGCCGATCATCGCGATGACCGCCAGTATCCCTACCACCATGCGCAACCGATGAGCATCGACAAAGGGTCGCGCCAGATACCACCCTGCAAGCCCACCGGCAACCAACAGGCTAAACCGGATGATCGAAGGCGTGGTAAAGGAATCGAATAGATAGTGGTGGGGATTCCGGAACTGGGCCATCACATAAAACAGATCCACCTCGGGGAGCGGCGCGGCGGTGAACTGTTGATAAAACAACGGCGCGAGGGCCGGCGCGGCCATCAGGGCATAGAGGCCAATGAGCCGGAAGACGTTCGAACCCGCTCCGGTTCGCGCGAGAAGCGCGACCAACGCGCCCAGCAGCGCCAGTTGCAACCCCACCAGCGCCTGCATCCAGGTGGCCACGCCTATCCACGCGCCGGCCGCGGTCAGTCGTCCCTCCAGCGCAGCCACCAGTCCCTGCAAGCCCAGTGCCCATGCAGTCATACTGGGGACCAGCATGCCGTGTGCGAAATCGTTGCCGCCCAACGTCCATTGCGGCGTCGCAAGCAGAACAGCCGGCACCGCGATAAACGCCGCCAGCCTGTTTCCGCTCAACCAACCCGCCAGACGGAAAACACCATGTGCCATGCCGCCCCAGGAAACGACGTACAGGACAAATACGGCCAGGGGCAGGGGGAAAACCAGGGCCAGCCCGTGCAGCACCAGCGCGAAATACGCCCGGATGCTGAAGGAAGCCTGCTGGGTCTGGACGAACCAGTCGTTCGCCAACAACGGGGGATCCATCCGATGGAGCAGGAGGGGCAAGAACTCATCCTGGTCGCTCTGTCCGTAGCTATAGCCGAACCGGATCAAGTATAAGGCCAGGCAGAGCCCTATAAACAGATACCGAGGCGATCGCGGGACCTCCGCCGTCGCGAAGTCAGGGAGAAGGGGGCCGTCGGAGGGCGGGAGGAGCGACACCTGGTGTTACCGGGACTTCAAGAAAGCGAGGGCCTTCAACATCGGATGGGAAATGCGTTCGGCGGTATAATAAGGCGTGAGAACTCCGCCGAATCGTCGTTTAAACTCGGCTATCGTGGGGGTGTTGGCGCCGGCGAAATCAAACGTCGTCACCCCCTCGTCGCGCAACAGCGGCATCAATCGCCCCAGCAACACCGTCATCGCGGCGCCGGGCTGGCTGCCGGCCAGCCAATAATAAGCCGTATCCCGTGCGTGCAACAGGCCCACGGCCGCCTCTGGTTCGGACGAGGACGTCGGTCGCACGGTGAATATGCGGACGAATCCCATACGTTGCAACTCCGCGACGGTGCCGCCCAGCGCTGCGGCGTCCGCAGGATAGCGGCGCTTTTGCCGGGAATAACTGTGCTGGCTGAGCGCCAGAAGCACATCCACATCGCCGGCTTCCTCGCGGAAGTCATAGGCGTCGCATGAGCCGACGAACTGCCGGCGCGTGGAAGCCGACCACCCCGCGAGAGGATCCACAGATGGCGTTAGTGGCACGTGGTATGTATAAAAAACTGAAACGCGCCATCCTCGCCACTGGAAGGGCCGCATGTCGTGAAGCGATGGGGGGAGATGGAGTCGCACGTGATCAAAATCCTGCTCGATCGCTGCCAGGAGGGATTCCTCGACCGATTCCCGCGCATGGATGGCCGAGGCCTCGCTGGAGCAGGCCGGCAGCCAGGGAGTGTACGAGGTAAAGGCCGGAACAACGCCCAATCGGAAGGGCCCACGCCGTTTTTCCTGGATAAGAACGCCAGCGAGTGGCGGGGCGCTCGGGGTGTCACTGGCCAGGTAGATCCGAGGCAGTAGCCCCAGCGCGGCGCCCAGGACCTGCGCGACCTCCGGGGAAAAGGCGGGATCGACCACAGCGCGCTTCGCGAGCAGCTCAGACCATCCGCCGGCGAACGAGGCCTCCCCGGGCGATCCGCATGCCACGGAAACGACGGAGGAAGAGCCGGCACGGATACTCATGGGATGAGCGAATGGGGCGGGAAGGGCAGGGTCAGAGAATATACTGACTCAAATCCCGGTTTTCCGATACCGCCCCGAGCCGGTCCTTGACCCGCGCGGCGTCGATAACGATCGTCTTCAGCGATTCGTTGTCGGGGATGTCGAACAGGATATCCTCGAGCAGGGTCGTCAGGATCGTATGAAGCCGGCGCGCCCCGATGTTTTCCACGTCGCTGTTCACTTTGGCCGCGATCCGGGCGATTTCTCGCACGGCATCATCCTCGAACGAAATCTCCACGCCTTCCGCCTGCATCAACGCGGCGTACTGCTTGAGCAGGGCGTTCTTGGGCAGGGTGAGGATGTCGTAAAAATCCTTCTCCGTCAGATTGTTCAACTCAACCCTGATCGGGAAACGTCCCTGTAGCTCCGGAATGAGGTCGCTGGGCTTCGCGATATGGAACGCGCCGCTGGCGATAAACAGGATGTGATCGGTCCGAACCATCCCGTGTTTGGTCATCACGGTCGATCCCTCGACGATGGGCAGTAGGTCGCGCTGGACACCTTCGCGCGAGACATCTGGCCCGCCTCGCCCTTCGCCGCCCCGGGCCGTCACCTTGTCGATCTCATCGATAAAGACGATCCCGCTTTGCTCTACGCGTTCGAGTGCTTCGCTGGTCACCTTGTCCATATCCACTAGCTTCTGAGCCTCTTCCTGTGCGATCACGTGCCGCGCCTCGGACACGGGCAGCCGGCGCTTCTTGCGCTTGCCCCCCCCGAGGTTGCCAAACAGTTCCTGCATGTTCATGCCCATCTCCTCGATGCCCATCGGGCCGAACACCTGCATCATCGGCGTATGGTCCGACGAGACCTCGATCTCGATCTCCCGCTCGTCCAATTCGCCGCGTTTCAGCTTCTCCCGGAACTTCTGGCGGGTGCGCTCCCTCATTTCGGCGTCGCCGGGTGTCTCGCTCGCCGGCTCGGAAGGGCGTACGACAAACCCCGGGCCCAGCGTCATGTCGCCGGATGGTCGGGAGGACGGGGGGATGAGGATGTCCAGGATGCGGTCCTCCGCCAGTTCGGCGGCCCGCTCCTGGACCCCCTCCTTGTATTCGTCGCGTACGATCGAAATCGCCATGTCCGTCAGATCGCGGATCATGCTGTCCACGTCGCGGCCTACATAGCCAACCTCCGTGAACTTGGTCGCCTCCACTTTGATGAACGGCGCACCTGTCAGCTTCGCGAGCCGGCGGGCGATTTCCGTCTTCCCGACGCCCGTTGGCCCGATCATGATGATGTTGTTCGGCATGATCTCGTCGCGGATGTCCTCAGGAGCATTTTTGCGACGCCACCGGTTCCGGAGGGCGATCGCAACGCTCTTTTTTGCTTCCGTCTGCCCGATGATATACTTATCGAGTTCCGCGACGATCTGGCGGGGGGTGCGTTCTACGTGCATGGTACTGGCGGGAATCCCGGTGTCGGCCGGCGGCCGGACAGGTGGTGGGGGAGACTAATGGCTGCCCGTGCGGAAGTCGCCGCGTACTTTGGGGTCGCGGGCGTCGTCGACAAACTCATCCTCAGAGGCATCAAATTCGGGATCGCTATACTCGAATTCCTCGTCGAATGCGTCACCTTCGCCGGCAAACGCTTCACCGCCCTCATACTCTTCGCCAAACGGCTCGCGCTGGCTGAGCGCCTCCGCGATCTGGCGGACGTCCGGATGGTCGCGATCGACGATGAGCACGGTGTAGTCGTACGGGAAGCCGCGGCGTTTTTCGAGCCAGACGGCGCCGGCTTCCTCGAGCTTGTTGATGACCGACTTCGGGTCTGGCTCGTCGCTATCCAGCGCTTCACTGAGCTTCCGGAGCAGGGGCGTGAGATATACTTCCTCGTATTGTCCGAAAAACTCCTCGATGACCTCGAGTGTACGGTAGGCCACGGCGTCGGTGACGGCATGGTGCGCGGCGTCGCGCAGGGGAGTGCTCGGCGTGCGACGGGCATGACCGCCCGTACGGCCGGCGGCCTGGCCATGGATCGGCTCGC